>CAVJCD010000106.1:0-7957 GCA_963648005.1 Tannerellaceae bacterium
ACAGGAAGAAGATTATATCCGTTTCCAATTGGAACAATTAACAGAGGCTCATCTTATTGCCGGAGAGCAAGAAGAACTGGAACAAGAATTGGAGATTCTATCTCATGCCGAAGAGATTAAAAGTTCTCTATATAAAGTCACCGGATTGCTCAGTGATGATGAGCAGGGGAGTATTCGTATGATTAGGGAAGCCATTTCTGCAATTGAGTCGTTAGAGCAGTATTACCCAAAAGCCAAAGATATAGCAGAACGTTTACGTTCATCGTACATTGACCTTAACGATTTAGCTTCAGAGACTGATGTATTAAAGGATGATATTGAATTTGACCCGAAGCGATTGGAATGGGTAAACGAACGATTGGATACACTATATACATTAGAACAGAAGCATAGGGTTGACACCATAGAGGAGTTGATAACCTTGCAAAATGGATACACTGAGCAACTACGTGCAATCAGTTCGTTTGACAATGAAATAGAGGTGTTGAAAGGTCGGTTGGATGCTTCTCATCAAGAACTGCTTCAACAAGCTACCGTCTTAAGAGAACAACGAAAGAAGGCTGCCAATATGGTCGCCGAACGACTGATAGCAATGATTGTTCCTCTTGGGATGCCGAATGCCCGTTTCACTGTGGATTTTATTCCACGTGAAGAACCTAGAAGCGATGGGATGGATGATATACAATTTCTTTTCTCTGCCAATAAAAGTGGAGGATTACAACCTATCGAACGAACAGTTTCCGGTGGTGAAATTTCCCGTCTTATGCTATGTATAAAGGCAATGATAGCCGGGTTCACAGCACTTCCATCTATTATTTTTGACGAGGTGGACACAGGTGTTTCCGGTGATATAGCCGATAAAATGGGGGATATCATGCGAGATTTGGGTTCAAAGATGCAGGTAATAACGATTACCCATTTACCTCAAATAGCAGCTAAGGGCAAAGAGCATTTTTTTGTCTTCAAGGAAGACACCGCCGAGGGTACAATAACTCAAATCAAAAAACTCAGCACAGAAGAACGAGTAAAAGAATTAGCCCGTATGTTGAGTGGAGCCTCACTCACGGAAGCGTCCATTGCCAATGCTAAAGAGTTGCTAAAAGAATCGCTAAACTGAAAACATACAATATCTGATGAAAGAAAACGAAATGATATTCGGTATACGTACCGTGATTGAAGCTGTTTTGGCAGATAAAGAGATTGATAAAATTCTTGTAAAACGAGAGTTGCAGGGAGAACTCTCACGTGAACTCTTTGACGTACTAAAGGGTCGTGATATTCCGGTAAAACGTGTGCCTGTTGAATGTCTTGACCGTATAACGCGAAAGAATCATCAAGGTGTAATAGCTTTCATACCGGCTGTTGCATATCAGCGCTTGGAAGATATCATACCATTTGTCTACGAACAAGGAAAGAATCCGTTTATTGTCTTGCTTGATGGAGTTACGGATGTTCGTAATTTCGGGGCAATAGCCCGTACCTGTGAGTGTGCCGGTGTGGACGCCATTGTGATTCCAATGAAGGGAAGTGTTTCAGTCAACGCAGATGCCATTAAAACTTCAGCAGGTGCATTGCATGTATTGCCTGTTTGCAGGGAGAAAAGTATCGAAGAAGCCATTCGTTTCCTTCAGGCAAGTGGTGTAAAGGTATATGCTGCCAGTGAAAAGGCATACGAAATTTATACTGATATAAAATATGATGGTCCGGTTGCCATTGTCATGGGTGCAGAAGACCGAGGAGTGTCTATGGATAACCTACGTATCTGCGACAGTATGGTAAAGATACCTCAGTTTGGCTCAATTGGTTCGTTGAACGTATCGGTAGCCGGGTCGATACTGATTTATGAAATCGTTCGTCAACGCATGAATAAAACAACTGACAAATGAGTCAAAGGTATCCGTCTGTTTTATTAGAGAATGCTGTAAACGAACTGGCTTCTTTGCCGGGAGTGGGAAGAAAAACGGCACTTCGGTTTGCCTTGTATTTGCTTCGTAGGGATGAAGGCTATACAGAAAACTTCACTTCTGCGTTGTTGGATTTGCGTCGAAAGGTAAAATATTGCAAGGTATGCCATAATATCTGCGATGATGATATGTGTTCAATCTGTGCCGATTCCGAACGCGACCGCTCTACTATTTGTGTGGTTGAAAACATCAAGGAGGTGATGGCTATTGAGAATACCGGACAGTTTCATGGTGTTTATCATGTGCTTGGAGGCATTATTTCTCCTATCGACGGTATCGGGCCCGGAGATTTACAGATAGACAGTTTGGAACAACGGGTGGCGAATGGAGAAGTACGTGAAGTGGTACTGGCACTTAGCACAACGATGGAAGGAGACACAACAAACTTTTTCATCTACCGCAAGTTGTTGCCTTATGGCGTGAAGATATCAGTGATTGCCCGTGGGGTATCTATTGGTGATGAAATTGAGTATGCAGATGAGATAACCCTTGGTCGTTCCATATTGAACCGGACTAGTTTTGATGATTCGATAAAGATTTAATCGGCTTTAGGTATGTATGAAACCAAGATATCCATTGTCATTGTAAACTACAATGTAAAGCATTTTTTGGAACAGTGTCTGCTTTCGGTTCGCGCAGCCACAATAGGGTTTGATTCAGAGGTTTTTGTGGTTGACAATAATTCCACGGATGGTTCGGTGGCTTATCTGCAACCAAAATTTCCGGAAGTAACATTCATAGAGAAAGGGGATAACGTAGGATTTGCAAAAGCTAACAACGAGGCAATTAACCTTTGTCGTGGAGAATATGTTTTGCTGTTGAACCCCGATACGGTAATAGGAGAGGAGAGTATGCGTACCCTTTGTTGCTTTATGGATGAACATTCCGACGTAGGTGGAGTAGGTGTAAAAATGTTGGATGGACATGGAGCATTCCTTCCTGAGAGTAAACGGAGTTTTCCTTCTCCATGGGTTTCTTTTTGTAAGATATTTGGTCTGTCAAAATTGTTTCCTAAATCGCATATATTCTCAAGGTATAGTTTGGCTTACCTCGACAAAGAGAAGACTTTTGCAGTAGAGGTATTGGCCGGTGCTTTTATGTTGCTACGTCACAAAGCAATAGACGAAATAGGTCTTTTGGATGAAGCTTTTTTTATGTATGGAGAAGACATCGATTTGTCGTATCGTTTGGTGTTGGGTGGATATAAAAATTACTACATTCCCGAGCGCATTCTTCACTATAAAGGAGAAAGTACCAGTCCTGGCGATATAAAATATGTGAAGGCTTTCTATGGGGCAATGCTTATCTTCTTCCGGAAATATTATCCAAAGTCCGATTATCTTATGTCTTTTTTCATTCGCCTTGCCATCTTGTTCCGTGCCTCTTTGGCTGTGTTGTCGCAGATGTTGGGCCGAAGAATATCATCCGGGGGTAAACACCGTCGCCTATTGGTAATGTGCCGAGAAGAGAATTTCAACGCAGTGAAAGCGGCATGTATTAAACGTATGCCCAATTTGGAGTATGTCAACCTATGGGATTTAAACAAAGAACATGTAATGTCGGCTGTTTGTCGTCACAATCAAATGAAAGCTTTCACAGACTATGCCTTTTGCTATCCGGATACCCGTTTTGAACAAATGCTTTTGTTTATGGATAAGCAGATCAACAAGAAAGCGACTTTTCATATTTATAGTATGGAAAGCGGACAACTAATATCACCCGGAAAAAAGTAATATGGCACTACTGGAAAACAACACATTGCGACTTCGTGCGTTGGAACCTGAAGATCTGGAGTTCTTGTATCGTTGGGAAAACAATCCCGAGCTATGGAAGGTTGGTGGTACAATATCTCCTTATTCGCGTTATACGCTAAAAAGGTATATAGAAGAATCTCATCAAGATATTTTTGTTGTCGGACAGTTGCGTCTGATAATTGAACTGCAAAACACAAAAGAAGTTATTGGAACTATTGATTTATACGACTTGGATTGCCGAAATCTGCGTGCAGGCATCGGTATCCTAATAGATTCAGCCTATCAAAGAAAGGGCTTTGCCACCGAAGCTATACACCTGTTGACGGAATATGCTTTTTTGTTTCTCAAACTACATCAGTTGTTTGTCCATATCCCGATTGATAACGAAGCCAGCAGAGCCCTATTCAGCCGTTGCGGATTCACTTTTTCGGGAGTGCTAAAAGACTGGGATATAGCAGAAAACGGCTATTCTGACGTCATGATAATGCAAAAGATTCACTCCTCGAAATAATTAGTTGTTTCAGAGAGCATGATGTTCTCTGAACAACTTCAAGCGTTCTTCCAAGAGGTCGTATTGGTGGGGCTTGATGAACGAAGTACAGGCCCGCAGACCTTCCTGCTTACTGCCGGTTGTGCTCAAAGAGATTGCACTCACTCCGTAATAGATAAGTTCTTTCATCAACTCCCCACCGGTCATTCCGGGATAACCAATTGTAAAATAGAAGCCATCGGCAATAGGTTCATCCAAGTCATGGTCGTAGACAATCTTAAACCCATATGTTGTGAAGATTTTCTTCAATCTTTCGGCGCGATGTCCATACTCCTTTATCTCAGAGACAAAATCGAACCGACCATCAGACGCTGCCTTAAACATCGCAGCCAGTGCAATCTGTGCCGAATGACTGGTGCCAGATGAGAGGGCATACAGTACACGATGAATATAAACCGGTCCAAACTCACCACCGCCATAACGCTTTGCCAGTCCCGGGAAAGTCCTGTGATAAAGTTTGTTGGATATAGCAGTCACACCAATGCGTTGACCGGCATAACTAAATGCCTTTGAACCGGAAATTTGTAGGATATAATTGTCTGTATAACGTGCAACACTGGCTTGATAGGGAGCTTCGAAAGGTTTACCAAGTTCCTTACGAAAATCCATAGCGAAGTAGGCTAGGTCTTCAATCACTATTGTGTCGTATTTGTTGGCGACCTCACCGATAGTCTTCAATTCTTCCTCTGTAAGACAAAACCATGCCGGGTTGTTAGGGTTCGAATAAATCATGGCTGCAATATTGCCCTTAGAAAGGTAGCTTTCCAGCACGGCACGTAATTTCGCTCCTCTATATTCGTAAACGTCAAACGACTCGTATTTATATCCCATCACCACAATTTGCTGCTTCTGCACGGGGAATCCCGGGTCGATAAACAAGATTGTGTCTTTCCCTTCCATGCATTGTCCGCAAGTAAGGAATGATGCAAATGTACCTTGCATGGAACCGGTTACCGGAACGCAACACTCCGGAGTCACATCTACATTAATGAATGCCTTGATAAATCTGGAAGCCTCGGATTTCACCTCCGGCACACCGTTAATATTAGGGTAGATGGATGCGACACCGCTCTTTAATGCATTTATTTCTGCATCTATACCAACCTGCGACGGTTTAAGCCCGGGCACACCCATTTCCATGTGTATAAACTCTGTGTTTGTCTCTTCTTCCAATTTGGTGGATATGGCAACCACCTCACGGATAGTTGCCTTTCCAAAGTCAGCCAATCCGCAATTGTCTATTATCCTATTAACAGTCTGATAATCTACCGGAGTGTTTTTCATGCTTCTTTCTGTTTAAGTTACGAGCAAATGTAAGTATTTATTGGGAATTTCATAAGCATAAAATATGTACTTTTGCGTCCTTGAAAAGGATTAAGACAAGTGGAAGATTATCTGAGTCAGCTTAACGACAATCAGCGTGAGGCTGTTGTTTACAACGATGGACCATCGTTGGTGATTGCCGGTGCCGGTTCGGGTAAGACAAGAGTGCTTACCTACAAGATTGCCTACCTTTTAGAATCAGGGATTGCGCCTCAAAACATTCTCGCACTCACCTTTACCAACAAGGCGGCACGTGAGATGAAAGAGCGTGTTGCCAAGATAACCGATAGCCAAATAGCACATCGATTGTGGATGGGGACGTTTCATGCCATCTTTTCACGTATACTTCACATCGAATCCGAATATATAGGTTATCCATCCAACTTTACAATATATGATGCAGCAGACACGAAAAGTCTGCTGAGGTCAATTATCAAAGAGATGCATTTGGATGACAAAGTGTATCGTTTGGGTATGATACAAAACCGTATCTCAAATGCCAAGAATGCGTTGGTTACCTGTATGGATTACCAACAATCCATGGAACTGAAGCAATACGACATCAATTCAAGAGTGCCGTTGATTAGCGAGATATACACATGTTACCAGAATCGTTGCCAGAAAGCAGGAGCGATGGATTTCGACGATATGTTGCTCCAAACTCATATTCTGTTTCGCAATCATCCGGAGATATTGGATAAGTATCGCAACATCTTTCGCTATGTGCTGGTGGATGAGTACCAGGACACCAACTACGTGCAGCACCAGATTGTAAGGATGCTTTGTGAGCAGCACCGCCATATTTGCGTGGTAGGCGATGATGCTCAGAGCATTTACTCTTTTCGTGGAGCCAATATCGACAATATCCTACAATTCAAGAACCAGTATCCCGGCTGCCAGGTGTTCAAACTTGAACGCAATTATCGTTCAACGCAGAATATCGTGAATGCGGCAAATAGCTTGATTCACAAAAACAGAGAACAGATATTCAAAAACGTGTACTCTGAGAAGGATGAAGGAAACCGAATCCGCGTCTCTGCTTCTTATTCCGATTACGAAGAAGGCTATGCTGTAGTAAATATGATTTGTGATATGCGGATGCGAAAGAAGTACGATTATTCGGAATTTGCCATCCTGTATCGCACTAACGCTCAGTCGCGTATCTTGGAAGAGGCGTTTCGTAAAAAAGGCATACCATACAAGATATACGGAGGGCTGTCTTTCTATCAGCGTAAAGAAGTGAAAGATGTTATTTCCTACTTGCGTCTGATTATCAATCCCCATGATGAAGAGGCTCTCAAACGAATCATCAATTACCCTTCAAGGGGAATAGGCGAGGCAACGGTCGGCAAACTTATCAATGCAGCAACAGAGCACAACGTCAGTATGTGGACCATCCTATGTGCACCAGCCGATTATGCTCTGCCTATCAATAGCGCAACAGTTCGTAAACTAACCGATTTCCATAATATGATTGAGAGGTTTATCCATGAAAGCGAGTATCTCTCTGCAGAAAAAATAACAGAAATGGTGGTGAGAGAAAGTGGAATAAGTAGCACAATCTTTCAAGACAATTCGGTAGAGGGAATCAGCAAGCAGGAAAATCTGCAAGAGTTATTGAAGGGTATTGTTGAATTTTGCGAGTTACGACGAGAGGAGGGGGTAGAACGGGTTTCTTTGTCAGACTTCCTTTCAGAGGTATCATTGTTGACTGATTTGGATAACGACACGGAAGAATCCTCAGACAAGGTAACCATGATGACTGTTCATGCCGCCAAAGGATTGGAATTTCGCAATGTTTTTGTTGTAGGTGTGGAAGAAGAACTATTCCCGTCATCCTTGTCGAAAGACAGTCCACGCGCTGTAGAAGAAGAGCGACGGCTGTTTTATGTAGCAATTACCCGTGCCGAAGAAAATTGTGTGCTGACATATGCCAAGAGCCGTTTTCGTAATGGACAAAGCACTATGTGTGTGCCAAGTCGTTTCCTAAACGACATTGATTCACAATTCCTTGACCTTCCATCAGACATGCCTTCTCAGGCTCGTGAGCGCCTCATACGCCAGTCTTTTTCATCTCCGCTTATCCGACAGCCACAACGTTTAAGTAGAATAGAAACACATAGTGCTTCACCAATGGCAAAATCCAATGTTTCCGTATCCAATACGGATATTGCCGGATTACACATTGGGACTAAAGTACGTCATGCACGTTTTGGCGATGGCGAAGTTATTGCTCTCGAAGGTGATAACGGTAATGCAAAAGCAACGGTGGTTTTTACCAATTTCGGACAAAAACAATTGTTACTGAAATTTGCAAAGCTAACAGTTATCGGATAAACAAAGCATAAGTCCGCACACAAGAGGGC
>CAVJCD010000107.1:0-7913 GCA_963648005.1 Tannerellaceae bacterium
GTTTAGCACAGACAAAAACAAACAGAGCGTGTTGGGGCGCGATTTGACAAACGGACCGTTGAAAGTCACCAAGGATGGTGGCGACGTGGACGCTATCACTGCTGCCACCATCACCAGCCGTGCATTTTTGGATGCCGTGAACCGCTCATACAGCGCATTCTCGGGCACCGACGGAGTGACCGGAGCAACCACTAACACTAAGGAGGGAGGAAACGACAATGAGTAATCTTAAGATATTGATAAACGGTATTATCAAAGAGAACCCGACTTTTGTTCTTCTGTTGGGTATGTGTCCAACTCTTGGAACAACCTCTTCGGCATTAAACGGTATGAGTATGGGACTTGCCACCATGTTTGTGTTGATTTGTTCCAACATGGCAATCTCTGCCATGAAGAATCTCATTCCTGATATGGTGCGTATTCCCGGATACATCGTTATTATCGCAACCTTCGTTACGGTGGTGCAGATGTGTATGGAAGCATTCGTCCCGACACTGTATGCCAGCTTGGGACTGTTCATTCCGCTTATCGTGGTAAACTGTATCGTTCTCGGGCGTGCAGAGGCTTTCGCTGCCAAGAACGGTGTGATTCCTTCTGCGTTCGACGGACTGGGCATAGGACTTGGTTTCACCATGGCGCTCACACTCTTGGGTGCCACACGTGAGTTGCTTGGAACAGGCAAACTTTTCAGCACAACGATAATACCCGAGCAGTATGGCTCGCTGATTTTCGTATTGGCACCGGGTGGATTCATCGTGCTGGGATACCTCATTGCCATTGTAAACAAATTGCGTAAAGCCTGACATTAAAAAACGAAAGACATGGAATATATATTGATATTTATAGCCGCCGTATTTGTCAACAACGTTGTGTTGTCGCAGTTCTTGGGTATATGTCCGTTCTTGGGTGTATCCAAGAAGGTTGATACGGCAATGGGTATGGGAGCAGCCGTTGCTTTCGTGCTTACCATAGCAACGCTTGTTACGTTCCTCGTACAGAAATATGTGCTCGACGTGTTTGGTCTGGGCTTCATGCAGACCATCAGTTTCATCCTGATTATTGCCGCATTGGTTCAGATGGTGGAGATTATCCTAAAGAAGGTCTCCCCCGCCCTCTATCAGGCTTTGGGAGTGTTCTTGCCGCTTATCACAACAAACTGCTGCGTGTTGGGTGTTGCCATTCAGGTCATTCAGAAGCAGTATAACCTGTTGGAATCTGTGGTATATGCCTTCTCCATTGCTGTGGGCTTTGCGTTGGCATTAATCATCTTTGCGGGTATCAGAGAGCAACTCTCGTTGACACGTATCCCCGAAGGAATGAAAGGAACCCCTATTGCGTTGATAACAGCCGGTCTGTTGGCAATGGCATTCATGGGATTCTCAGGTATCGTTTGATTTTAAAGAGAAGAGATAGCATATGAAAAAGAAAATCTTGGTGGCAGGCGGAACCGGATACATCGGTTCGCACACAACGGTGGAGCTTCAAAACGCAGGCTACGATGTGTTGATTATCGATGATTTGTCGAACTCCAACATCGAGGTGTTGGACGGCATCGAAAAGATTACCGGCATCCGTCCGGTGTTTGCGAAGCTCGACTTGAAAGACAAGGAGGGCACTCGCGAGGCGTTGAAGGCGCATCCGGGTATCAACGGCATCATTCTCTTCGCAGCGAGCAAGGCTGTAGGCGAATCGGTGCAGCAGCCATTGAAGTACTATCGCAACAACATCGTGACGCTTGTCAACCTCCTTGAGCTTATGCCCGAGTTTGGCATCGATGGTATAGTGTTTTCTTCTTCATGCACAGTCTACGGGCAGCCCGATTTGGAGAATCTTCCCGTAACGGAAGACGCGCCGATAAAACCTGCCACATCTCCTTATGGCAACACCAAGCAGATTAACGAAGAGATTATCCGCGACACCATTCACGCAAATGCTCCGTTCAAGAGCATCATCTTGCGCTACTTCAACCCCATCGGTGCTCATCCGAGCGCAGAGATTGGCGAGTTGCCCAACGGTGTTCCTCAGAACCTGATTCCTTATCTCACGCAGACAGCCATCGGCATCCGCAAGGAGCTAAGCATCTTTGGCGATGACTACAACACTCCCGACGGCTCTTGCATACGCGACTACATCAACGTGGTGGACCTTGCAAAGGCACACGTAATTGCTATGGACCGCATGCTGGGTGGCAAGACGAAAGAGAACGTGGAATACTTCAACCTCGGCACCGGACGGGGTGTTTCGGTGTTGGAGCTTGTCGACACCTTTGAGAAGGCTACCGGCGTAAAGGTGCCCCATAAGATTGTGGGTCGCCGCGAGGGTGACATCGAGAAGGTTTGGGCTAATCCCGAACGTGCCAACAAGGTATTGGGATGGACAGCCAAAGAGACCTTGGCAGACACTCTGCTCTCTGCTTGGCGATGGCAACAGCGCCTACGCGAGCGGGGCATCCAATAGACTAAAAAGAAGCCCTATATATCAACATCCGGCAATGTTTGCAGTCGAACTGCAGGCGTAGCCGGGTGTTTTTGTATATAAGGCAGTAAGGTTCTTTGAAGGGAGACTTCCCCGTCTGATGCACGGGGCACCAGCCCATGCTGAAGCGCAGACAATGGCGCGAGAACATCAGCGGGACATCCTCCAAAGGTTTCAACTCGAAAGCCTCGTCGATTGTCTCCACCCCATGCGCCTTGTAGAAGGCCTCTGCCAGAGGGTTCGACACATTACCGAGATAAGTCAGCCGGCGTTCGGGATACGGCATCTCCCACTTCTGCCCGCGAGCGCATTCACGGCTATAGCGTATGGCGTGGGCTTTGAGCATCTTCTCCACCGCCCTTCGTCGCAGCTCTGCAAGAAGTGACGAGGGAACAAACCAATTTTCCTCCATCCTTATCTCCACACTTGCCACCTCAAAAGGCGTGTTTCCAAGCTTTGAAAGTTGCCGGCGGATATTGTCGGCTTGGTCACCACGGGCTAGCTCCTTATTGAAAGGCTCGGCAATCATCACGCGAGCCCCCGTTTCGTCCTCCATAACCAGCGTAAAGCCGAAGGGATTGTCCAAAAACTCCATCCCGGCTTTCAGCCGACGCTCGGCAGAGGGCTTCAAGAGAAGCTTCTCGAACGCCTGGTCGTAGTTGCGGTAGAGAGGAGTCTTGGGCTTTATATCCGGCATGTCGAGCGGGAAGACGCGATTTGCCTCCACCTTATTCACACGGAAGCCCTCCAACTCGCCACGGCTGTTGAAAAACGTCAGTCCGTCGCCATTGTTGAGCGGCACAATGCCTGCCACGGTAAACGAACGTCCCTTTATTTCTTTCACCGTCCCAACGGGTTCGCCCAGCGACTTGGGCGTGTCGAAAGCCGTGATGTCCTTATCCCTCCCATGAAGGAAGAAGGATGTAAACCCGCGGTTGAAGCTTTTCTTAACCGACGGAGCGAAGGTATATGTGCTCTCTCCATGCGACGCACGGCAATATTCCTCGCGGCGCGAAAAGATTGCATCAAGTTTCTTTCTGTAGTAGGCTGTCACGTTCTTCACGTATGAGACATCCTTGAGCCGCCCCTCTATCTTCAGCGACGAGACGCCGGCATCGAGCAGTGCCTCCAGCTCCTCGGAGCGGTTCATATCCTTAAGCGACAGCAGATGCTTGTCACGCACTATTTCCCTCCCCTCGGCATCCGCCATGGTGTAGGGCAAGCGGCACCACTGGGCGCATTCTCCCCTATTGGCACTTCTGCCACACATCGCGGCGCTCAAGTAGCATTGTCCGCTATAGCTGACGCAAAGAGCACCGTGCACAAACACCTCCAGCGCCACATTCGTATTATTTGCTATCTCGCGTATTTCGCGGAGCGACAGCTCACGTGCCAAGACAACCTGCGTGAATCCCGCTGCCTCCATGAAGCGCACCTTCTCCACCGTGCGGTTGTCGGTCTGCGTACTGGCATGCAGCGGTATGGGCGGCAAGTTGAGACGGGTTATCCCCATATCCTGAACAATCAGGGCATCAACGCCGGCGTGATACATCTCCCATATCAGTTTCTCTGCCTCCGGGAGCTCCTCCTTACGAAGGATAGTGTTCAAAGCAACATAGATACGTGCGCCATAGAGATGCGCATATTCGCAGAGTGAATGTATGTCGTCTGTAGAGTTGCCGGCAGCAGCACGCGCACCAAACTTGGGTGCACCGATATATACTGCATCGGCACCATGCCTTATGGCTTCGATTCCACAGCCAAGGTCTTTTGCCGGAGCAAGCAGTTCTATTTCTCTTGTAGACATACCTGTCGTCGGTCCTTATAAATCTCCAAGATGTTTGATATCCTCGATGTTGAACGGCGTCTCTTGGTAGACGTAATAGTTCAGCCAGTTGGTGAAAAGCAGATTGGCATGACCCCTCCAACGCACAATAGGTCCCTGGGCGGGGTCGTTGTTGCGATAGTAGTTGTGAGGAATTGTAATGGGGAGGCCCTTGTTTTTGTCGCGTATATACTCGTCGTTGAGCGTGTAGGGCGAATACTCCGAATGGCCGGTAATATAAAACTCGCGTCCTCCGCGCGACATCACCATATATACCCCCGACTCCTCGCTCTCAGAGAGCAACGAAAGTTCGGGCACCTTCAGTATGTCGTCGCGGCGAATCTCCGTATGGCGGCTGTGGGGCACATAAAACTCGTCATCAAACCCGCGAAAGATAGGCAGGTACGGTTCGCGGAGAGTATGGCGGAACACGCCGAACATCTTTGCCGGAAGCGCATACTTGGGCACTCCATAAAAATGATACAACCCCGCCTGAGCAGCCCAACAGATATATAATGTGGAGGTCACATGCGTGCGAGCCCAGTCGAAAATACCCTTCACTTCCTCCCAATAGCCAACTTCCTCGAAGGGCATCTGTTCCACCGGCGCACCGGTGATAATCATACCGTCGTAATAGTCTTTCCCTATCTCGTCGAAGTCCTTATAGAAGGCCTTCATATGTTCGATGGGCGTATTCTTGGGCGTATGGCCCTTTATCTTCATGAAATGGAGCTCCACCTGCAGAGGCGTATTGCTCAAAAGGCGGATAAGGTCCGTCTCCGTCGTTATCTTCAGCGGCATGAGGTTGAGCACCACCATCCGCAGCGGACGGATGTCTTGCGTTGATGCTCTGAGAGAGTCCATCACAAAAATATGTTCCTTCTTGAGGAGTTCTATGGCCGGTAAGTTTTCCTGTAAGTTTAATGGCATTGTTTTTTGTTTTATCCTGAGCACAAAAGTACGCAAAAACCGCCGATATAGCATGCCCGAACCCTTCATGGCCCCCTCCGACCTAAATGACAGCCTCCCCCGCCGTACATGGCACAAAAAATCCGACTTCTTTGCTTCAATCTCTATACATAGAACTTTCGAAGTGCTTCAGAAGTTTGTACTTCTTCGGGTGATAATTTCGAAGTGCTACGAAAGTTTGTATTTCTTCGGATGACACTTTCGAAGTGCTACGAAAGTTTGTATTTCCTCGGGTAATACTTTCGAAGTGCTACGAAAGTTTGTATTTCTTCGGGTAATACTTTCGAAGTGCTACGAAAGTTTGTATTTCTTCGGACGATTCTTTCGAAGTTCTACGAAAGTTTGCACTTCTTCGGGCGTTACTTTCGGAGTGCTACGAAAGTTTCGCCCGAGATTTGGAGAAACAAGAAAGTCCGCTTCCCTCCTTCGCGAATGGCTCGCGGGGCAAGAAAGCGGACTTTCCTTATTGTTTTTATCTCTCGCACTCCTATCCTAAAGCTTTGACGCCATTTCCCGGACGGGAGGAAGCCGTTTTTTGGTTTTTTACTTACCAACGGCCTTCGCTCTATACGAGCAACGGGCTGTTCCTTTAATAATGCTGTTGAACTTGCCTTTATTCAGCTGACGACGGATGGCAGAAATATTGTCGGTGAAGACATGGCCCTCAAGATGCTCGTACTCGTGCTGCACAACGCGAGCGGCAAAGCCTTCAGCCGTCTCCTCGTGTTCCTGAAGATTTTCGTCCAGATATTTCACGCGAATCTTTGCCGCGCGCGACACCTTCTCGTGTATGCCCGGCAGACTCAAGCAGCCTTCCTCCAAGGCTATCTCCTCCTCGCTTCGCTCCACAATCTCAGGGTTAACCATCGCCCTCTTGAATCCTTTGCACTCAGGGAAATCGTCCTTCAGCACGTCTGCGTCAATCACCAACAAACGTATCGACAAGCCAACCTGCGGGGCAGCCAAGCCCACTCCGTCGGCATTATACATGGTATCGAACATATCCGACACCAACTTCTTTAGGTCCGGATAATCGCCGGGCACCTCTTCGGCAACCTTTCTCAGCACCGGCTGTCCATACAAATACACGGGTAAAATCATATTCCTTATAACTGATATTTTTTGTTCTCCATATACGACTGCAAGATGATGACGGCACTTATTTCATCCACCAACCCCTTGTCTTGTCTCTTTTTCTTCTTCAATCCCCCGTCAATCATTGCCCTATGCGCCATGACAGAGGTAAACCTCTCATCATAATATTCCACCGGGATATCCGGAAGCGCCTTCTTCAACTGTGCAACAAACGCCTCCACGTATTTCATGTTTTCCGAAGGTTCGTTGTTCATCTGTTTCGGCAAGCCTACCACAAACCTCTCAACCGGCTCTTTCGACACATAGTTGGTCAGCCAACCGACAAGTTCTCCGCTCGACACCGTGGCTACCCCTCCGGCAATCATCTGCAATGTGTCCGTTACCGCTATGCCGGTCCGCTTGCGCCCATAATCAATTGCCAATATCCTTCCCATCGGTTAGTAGGCGTTCTTCTCGCCCCTCCACATATTGATGACCGTCACCACTATTATCTTCAAGTCCAAGAAAAACGTCCAGTTCTCAATATACCACACGTCTCTCTTGACGCGGCCTTCCATCTGCTCCAAGGTCTTTGTCTCACCCCTATAGCCGGTCACCTGCGCCCACCCCGTAACGCCTGGCTTCACCAAATGGCGCACCATATACTTATCGATAAGAGCCGAATACAATTCGGTATGCTTCAACATATGCGGACGTGGACCAACCACCGACATATCCCCCTTCAGCACGTTCCAAAACTGAGGAAACTCGTCCAAGTTGGTGCGACGCAGGAAATCACCTATGCGTGTTTTGCGCGGGTCGTCCTTCACAGCTTGCAACTCGTCTGCCTCGTCGTTCACACACATGGTGCGAAACTTATAGCAATCGAACTCCTGGCCATACAAGCCAGTTCTCTTCTGCTTGAAGAATATCGGACCGGGTGATGTTATCTTTATCAACGTCCCGACAATGACATAAAGTATCGGATAAATTGTCAGCAAAACTGCCAACGAGAAAACAATGTCGAACGACCTCTTCAAAGCGCGGTTGTATGCCGCCTGTAACGGCTCGCGACGTATTGCCAAGAGCGGCACATACTCCATCATCTCCATCACCAAGCTCTTCTTGATGTTTCTGTAGAACTCGGGAACGATGTAGAAATGTATCATATGCTTCTCTGCGAAGTTTATCATGCGCAGGATTTTCTCGTCCTGCGTTCCCGGCAAAGTGCAATAAATCTCGTCCACATCGTTGGCCAAAGCATAGTCCTCCACCTCATGTGTCATGCCAAGATAGTTTGGCAGTACATTCCTTAGTGACAAGTTGTCATCAAAAAAGCCCAAGACATTGAAGCCGTACGCAAGGTCGTCTTTCATGACCTTATACAACTCCATACCATTCTTCCCGGCACCAACAATAATGATGCGCTTGAAGTTATGACCTTTCCTTCGATACACCTTCAAGGTGACTCGCACCAAGACGCGCCAAAGCGTGAAGGATATAATCGTTACGAGATAGAAGACAATCAAAAACGTTGCCGCCGCGTCGCCAAGATTTAGGAATATAAGAC
>CAVJCD010000108.1:0-672 GCA_963648005.1 Tannerellaceae bacterium
GAATTGAGACCCTAAAGATAGGGCTTATTTAATTCATACAAAAGTGGAGATTTTTTAATTGTCTCCTCGTGTGCCTACTCTGCTGCGGGCTTAAGTCCCATTTGCTCTGCCTTCTGCAACATAAACCGGTGGGCTGCCTCGTACTCATTGGGTATCACTCCGTCCAAGATGGCGTTTTTTATGGCTTCCTTCAATATGCCAACCGGACGGGAAGGAGTGAGGGCAAACGTTTTCATAATCTCCTCGCCTGAAACGGGCGGCTGGAAGTTGCGTACGCGGTCTTTCTCCTCTATGTCTGCCAGCTTCTCGCGAACAAGGCGGAAGTTGTTGAGGAAACGACGGACCTTCTCCGGATTCTTGCTGGTGATATCTGCCTCACAGAGCTTCATCAAATCGTCGATGTCATCGCCGGCATCGAAAAGCAAACGACGGATTGCCGAGTCGGTCACTTCGTCGTCGGCCAAGGCGATAGGACGCATGTGGAGCATCACCATCTTCTGCACGTATTTCATCTTTTCGTTCATCGGCAGTTTCATGCGGCGGAAGATGCCGGGCAGCATACGTTCCCCTGCGAGGTTATGGTTGTGGAACGTCCATCCAAGGCGAGTGTCGAAATGTTTGGTGGCAGGTTTGCCTATATCGTGGAACACTGCGCTCCAGCGAAGCGATAGG
>CAVJCD010000108.1:682-7909 GCA_963648005.1 Tannerellaceae bacterium
CTGATGTCTTGCTCAGCCTGTCGAGCACCATCAGTGTATGGGCAAAGTTGTCCTTGTGTCCGACGCCTTCTTTTGTTTCTACTCCTTTCAGCGCACATAGTTCGGGGAAGATGATAGGCAACAATCCGCATTTATCCAACAGCTCGAATCCGATGGACGGCTTGGGGGAAAGGAGGATTTTGTTCAGCTCATCTATAATCCGTTCTTTGGAGATGATGGAAATCCGTTCCTTGTTTCGCTCAATGGCATCAAACGTGTCGGGATGGATAAAGAACCCCAGTTGGGACGCAAAGCGTACGGCTCGCATCATACGCAGAGGGTCATCGCTAAAGGTTACGTCCGGGTCGAGAGGTGTACGGATAGTGAGATCCTCCATGTCATCAAGTCCATTGAAAGGGTCAACCAACTCGCCGTAGCGGTCTTTGTTGAGGCAAAGGGCCAGTGCATTGATTGTGAAGTCGCGCCGGTTTTGGTCGTCTTCCAGCGTGCCGTTCTCAACGATGGGCTTCCTGCTGTCGCGGCTATACGACTCTTTGCGTGCGCCTACAAACTCAATCTCTGTGTTGCCGGACTTCACTTGTGCCGTCCCGAAGTTTTTGAAAACAGACAGATGCGCTCTTTTCCCCAACTTGCCTGCAACGGCTTTTGCCAGTTCAATGCCGCTGCCAACGGCAACAACGTCGATGTCTTTCGACGGACGGTAAAGAAAAATGTCTCTGACGTAGCCGCCTATTACGTATGCCTCTACGCCCAGCTCGTCTGCCGCCTCGGAGATGATTCTAAAAGGCTTTGACGAGATATGTTTCAGAATGTCTTCTTGGTCTATATACATATATGTAATATTGAGCGTACAAAGATAAATAGGATTTTTTGTAGAACAGATGCCTCCCCGGCGGAAGGATATATTCTTTGGCTTCGAAAGACGGGACTTTTGACTTCAAAGGATATATCTTTTGAAAGCAAAAGACGGGACTTTTGAAGGCAAAAGATATATGTTTTTCCATGGGGGCATGGGAGGGGGCAAAGAGGCGGATTTTGCTAAGAGTGTGGAAAGAGGAACTGTTGTGTGTTTTTGTCACACAAAACGCGATTTTGTGCAATAAAATGGGGGGGTGCGAAAAAAAACAAGTGCTTTTTCGTGTCGGAAGGTGACAGAAAGAAAAAGATGACATACCTTTGTCGCGATTTCGTGGAGAGTGGCGACTTGGGGATTATTACACGGAATCGGGATTACACATTGAAAAATATATTACGAAAGTTATTTCAAGTCGGGAATCCAGAAAATCCCAGGGTCGGATTTTATTTGAGTTTTATTTAAAGGTGGCAAATTTGTTTGATATCGTGTTTCGCAAGTCTTTGAGCAAGGTGTTCGGAATATTGATTGTTTCCGTGACATCCATAGGGGGGCTCTCGGCTCATGGTCGTTGTCTTACGGACAATGGCGAGGGGGGTGCGTGCGGTGCCATAAAAACGGAAACGTTGCCATCGGTGGCTGAGGAGAACGCTCCTCGCCGGTTGGGTGTGGCACTGAAGACCAATATGCTCTACGACGTAGCATTGATTCCGAACCTCGGAGTGGAACTCTTTTGGGGAGACGATTGGTCGGTAGCCGGAAACTGGATGTATGCATGGTGGGACAATGATGGTGACCACAAATATTGGCGGACGTATGGCGGAGACGTGGAAGTGCGCCGTTGGTTTGGCAGCAAGCGTCCCTTCAATGGCCATCATGTAGGGGTATATGCACAGATGCTCACCTACGACTTTGAGTGGGGTGGTCGCGGTTATCTTGGTGATAAGTGGAGCTATGGCGGGGGAGTGTCCTACGGTTATTCTCTGCCAATATCCAGATGTTTGAATATCGACTTCGCCATAGGCGTTGGATACATAAGGGGTAAATACAAGGAATACCTGCCTAAGGACGGGCATTACGCTTGGCAAAGCACAAAGATGCGAAGCCAGGTTATCCCCACTAAGATAGAGGTCTCGCTTGTGTGGTTCTTGGGCAAGACGGGCCGTAGTGGGCGGAAAGGAGGTGGCTTATGACACGATTGTTGACGGTTGTAGTGGTTGCCATGTTGTTGCTTTTCGGCACGTCGTGTGAGCACAAGGAATTGTGTTATAACCATTCGCATTTTGCAAAGGTTAGGGTGGTGTTCGATTGGGAAGGCGTTTCGCAAGACGAGCGTCCCGAGGGAATGCGGGTTGTGTTCTTTCCTGTCAGCGGTGATGGAGAAACATGGACGTTCGATTTCCCGGGGGGAGAAGACGCCACCATTGAGGTTCCCGGAAGCAATTACCACGTAGTGTGCTACAACTACGATGTAGAGGGAGTTGTTTGGGAGAACGAAGACGAATATGAATCGTTTAAGGCAAATACTGTTAGCACCTTGTCGCCGGAGGGCGAGGATATGCGTCTCACCACTTCGCGTCTTTATGGCGATTATATCCAAGGTGTCAGTTTGGCGTTTACCGAGAATGACGAGGAACATTTGGTGACTCTTGCACCGAGAAAGCAGGTTTGTTATTACACCTTTGAGGTGCACGGCGTTGAGAACATCGGAGCGATATCCGATATGCGGGCATCGTTGTCGGGTATGTCGGGAGGTTTGATTATGGCAGGCGACAAGTTGCCTGAGAATCTTTCCGAGAGTTTGCTGTTTACTTGCAAGATAACGGGCAGCACAATAAGCGGGAGTTTCTATACGTTTGGATACAACGACGAGAGCAATATCTTCAAGTTGTATCTAAGGAATCGTTCCGGCAAGGTCTATGTTGTGGAGCAAGATGTTTCGCGGCAGATACATGACGAGCCGGTTACGGGGCATGTGGGCGATGTACATATAGACATATATGTAAACTATAGGGTGCCGGCAGAACCCGTAACGGGAGGTGACGGTGGTCCGGGCTTCGATATAGGAGCCGATGATTGGGAAGATGTGGATATAGACATAACGATATAAATACGTAAACACACACAACGTGTATTTTTATTAATAATTTTAATCATTTTACATTATGAGTCTTAAAGGTTTATTTTTGGCTTCATTCTTGGGTTTGATAGCCGCAGGTTGTTCCAACGAGGAAGTAGAAGAAGTCCTCGTTTCAAAATCAGAGCAGAGCGCAATCGGTTTTAACGTATTGAACGGCGTTTCAACTTCTACACGCGCTACCCTAATTAATTCATCTAATTTGACTAGTAATGAGTTTGCCGTATGGGCACTTACGAATGACGCCTCCTTCTTCATGGGCGCTGCTGTTACGTCAGGTAGTACTAGCAATTTAGGTGGTGTACTTATCGATTATCTTAGTTCAGCATGGACTTATGCTAACGCCGCAGATCAGGCATATTGGCCTACAACAACCAATCCGCTTGATTTCTATGCAGTAAGTCCCGTTAATGGAACACTCAACTATACGTGGAACATTGCTGGCACTGGCAAGACAATCGATTACACAACAAATGATGAATACAGCGATGCAACTATCAACGACAACGTGGACGCTATGTATGCCGTTAAGCTTGCTCAGACATCGACAAGCAATTCTGGTAAGGTAAAGATGCAGTTCCGTCACATCCTTTCGAATGTGGCATTCAAGGCTACAACTGACAACGCCAGCATTACAGTTGATATCGAGTCAATGAAGCTTCACAATGTAGCAATGAACGGAACTTTCACAATTCCTGCCAACGAGAACAAGCCGACAAACGCAGCTTGGTCTACAAGCAACATTGATGCATTGACGTTGATAAAGGGACAAAACTTGGCAATCACAAATGCAGCTGCTACAGATATCACTGTAAATGCTCCGATGCTGGTTGTTCCTCAAACGCTGACAAAGTGGGGTGTTGCTACCACTAAGACTACAACAGCTGAGGCTGATAATGCAAAGCAATCTTATTTGGAGATTTCTTGCAAAATCAAGCAGAATGGAGTTTGTCTGTTCGGTTCAGATACAGAGTTCGCAACTCTTTATGTTCCGTTCGGAGAAGACTTCCAGCCTGGAAACCGCTACATCTATACAATTCACTTCGGTGGTGGTTATGACGTGAATGGAAACCCAATCCTGAAACCGATTACCTTCGATGCTGAAGTTGCCGATTGGGATGATATTAGTGGCAATATCCAGAACTACTAATAATCTGCAGGCCTTAGATGCTTTGTAAACTGATAAGAGATGGGCGCCGCAAGGATAATTTTTTTCTTGCGGCGGCTTTCTTCTCTTGGAAATCCCAAGGAAAATACGTATCCTTGCGGTTGGTAACAATATTATGAACGATATGAAGAAGTCTCCGGCAGTGAGAGCGCTCGTTGGTCACGATACATGATTCATATCTTACAATCGATTTACATTATGAGATCCAAAGGTTTATTCTTACTATCTATTTTAGGTTTGGCAATCACGGGGTGCTCCAGCGATAAGTTGGTGGAAGACCTCGAATCCAAATCAGAAAGCAATGCGATTAGGTTTAACGTGATAAACAACATAACAACGAAACCGCTGTCGCGTGCAACTATTACCAATTCAACAAATTTGACATCCACCGAGTTTGCCGTGTGGGCACTTACGAGTGACAAGAAATTTTTTATGGGCAAACCTGTGGAATATGCCGTCTCAGACAATTTTGGGGGTGTGCATATCAACCACAACGGCACGATATGGGACTATGCATCCGGTGCCGAGATGTATTTTTGGCCTACCGTGGCCAATCCGCTTGACTTCTACGCGATAAATCCGGTGACCGAGTCGTTGACCTATTCATGGACCTTCCAGAAAGACAAGAAAGAAATCACTTACACATGCCTAAACGAATATGGTGACTATACCGGAACGGGGTATACCAACCTGGACGTTATGTATGCTGTTAAGAATGCGCAGACAAAGGACAGCAATAAGGGTAAGGTGCCGCTCAAGTTTCGCCATATCCTTTCAAATATAACTTTCAAGGCTACGACAGAGAAAGCCAATATAGAGGTCTATCTCAATGAAATCAAGCTCCACAATGTAACGTCCAACGGAGTATTCACCATTCCTGACGACGAGAACAAGCCGACAGTCGCCAATTGGACTTTGGGCAGTTTGTTGCACACAACTCTGACGATAGCCAAGGACAAGAACTTGCATATCGTAAACGATAGCACTACAAGCATCTCCTTGGATGCACCCCTGCTGGTTGTGCCCCAGACACTGACCAAGTGGGATGTTGCCAATGCAGAGACGAAGACAATAGCGTTGGCCAACAGTGCCAAACAATCTTATCTGGAGGTGTCTTGCAAAATCAAGCAGAAGAATGTCTATCTGTTTGGTTCGGACGATAGCTACGCAACGCTATATATCCCCTTCGGAGATACTTTCAATCCGGGTACACGATACATTTATACAATCCACTTTGGCGGAGGTTACGACGAGAATGGAAACAGGACATTGACTCCGATAACCTTCGAAGCAGATACTGAGGATTGGGACGATATTGACTAAGGAGAAAATATAGAACTATAGGAAACAGGATTCCGAAAGCTCAGTAAATCGATAAAGCTGCCGCAAGGGTAGGAGAGCTCTCTCCTTTGCGGTGGCTTTTTGTTTTGCAAATACCCAAAGGATAAAAGCTATATCTTTGCGCTCAAGTAAAGAAAGACAAACGATATGAAGAAGTCATTGGTATGTACCATGCTCCTGGCCGTGACATTGGCGGCTTGCAGCAATGCGGAGAAGGAAGCCCGCGAGCGGCTCAACAATGCCCGCGAGATGTATCAAAGGTGCGAGTATTTCGCGGCAAAGAGCGAGATAGACACCATCCGCGCACTCTATCCAAAAGAGTTTAAGGTATTGAAGGAAGGCCTTTCGCTCATGCGGCTCATCGAGGTGAAGGAGTCGGAACGCACAATAGCCTATTGCGACAGCCTGATGCCCATCAAAGCCGAAGAGGCCGAAGGGTTGAAAAAGGGTTTTGTGTTCGAGAAAGACAGCGTCTATGAGGAGATAGGCAACTATGTATGGAAACAGCAGACGGTGGAGCGCAACGTGCAGCGTTGCTATATCCGCAGCGGGGTGAACGAGAAGGGCGAGATATATCTTGCCAGCGTTTACTATGGCGGCAAGCCCATCTCGCATACAAGCATTAAGGTGAGCACCAAGGACGGCAGTTTTGCCGAGACGGCAGCCATCCCCTACGACGGCGGCTTGAACTATAAGTTCGAAGACCTTGGCAAGACCACGGAGGTGGTTACCTACAAAGGCGAGAAGGGCATCGAGGCAACCAAGTTTATTGCCTCCAACGTGAAGGAACGTATCCGCGTGGACTATACCGGCGGCAAGCCATATACCATATATATTGCTGAGGGAGACAAGAAGGCCATTGCTGCCACCTTCGACCTCGCCATGGTGCTTAGCGATTTGGAGACGCTGAGGACAGAGAAGGAGAAATGCACCAAGCGCCTCGCCTACCTAAACGCCAAACTTGAAGGCAAAACACAGGAGTAAACCCCGCCAAAACAAGATTAGAAGCACCACCCCACAAAGGATGGTGCTTTTCTTGTAGTATGCCCGGCATGAGCATTGCCTAACGGGTGAAACTCCCGGAATCCGCCGTATGCGGAACCGCACGTGCGGTGGTGTGAACCCAGATTATCTGATTGTGCAAACGTTGTTTTTATAAATCTTGAACCAACCGCACACTGAGCCCACCGTAACGACTGTCTTCGTTCCGCGGATTGAGGAGACTATCGCGGAAGTAGAGGTAGTACGCGTAGTTCGAGCCCGTGCCGCGCACCGTACTCGACCAATAGTGGCCGTACGACTTAACATTATACATCATCGTTTCAATGCGGTAGCCTGCAGCAGGCAAAAACACTGCGCCATTTGACTCCATCTGCTGCCACTGTGCAGTAGTATATACGTTGTTTGCAAATGCTGCAGTACCATTCTTGAAGGTAAGACCACTTGGTAGAACCCATGCGTCAGGAAGTAGAATAAGCCCCTTTGTTCCATTAACAGTGGCAAAGCCATAGAGACTGCTTGCGTTAGTGCGCGTATAGAATATATAACTCCATTCGGCATTAGTCAGTGTGCGCCAAGTATTAGCAGCATACCCATCAATCTCATTCGTTCCCCAATCGGTGAATGTTGAGTAATCACTGCTAGTGGTACTTATATTGGTAGGATTGTTTGCAGTTCCCCAACCAAATAAATCTATCCACCCTGTGTAAGTGGTAGATATATTGGTAT
>CAVJCD010000109.1:0-7893 GCA_963648005.1 Tannerellaceae bacterium
GATGTACTTGTGTCCGTTGGGGCTATAGTTGTCGCCGCCATACTTATGAAGACCTAAATTAAACTCTGCCCCGTGCTGTATTACCGTTTCATCCAGCGACGACAACAATACATGCCGCTCGTCATCCAACTCCGGCACCGGAATGACAAGCAGCCCATGATACTTTCGCGTGTTACAATCCACGATAGTCGTACAATGATAAGCTCCCGAACGATTCGTACGAAGAATCTCTCTCGGAAGAGACTCCTGCAGGTTTGTCATCAGAGTCTTGTCAAATTTAAGATAGCTCATACTCTATACTTGGTTTTATGGATATCACAACCAAATGTATAGCATAAATGTCAAAGGAACAAACGAGGGCTCATCCACGTTGTGGAATATTCCCGCCGGGTGTCTCCTAAAACATATGATAAACAGTTTGTTGTCTGCCGCCGGATGCCCCTCGAATGTGTTGTTAAACACACGAAGGCTTACTCTGTATCCACCGCCAGCCGGGAAGGGCATGATACCGCCAGCCGGCTGAAGCATGGTACCGCCAGCCGGCTGAAGCATGGTACCGCCAGCCGGCTGAAGCATGGTACCGCTAGCCGGCTGAAGCATAGTACCGCTAGCCGGCTGAAGCATAGTACCGCTAGCCGGCTGAAGCATAGTACCACCTAAAATATGTTAACGGGGAACGGTGTGCCTGTTTTATACATATTTTTACCCGCCGAAAGCTAACAAGCCATTGCTCCTGATGACATTGGGGCAAGAGACTAATGAATTTTATACATAGAAAAACACAATGAAACCTGAAAGACACTATCTTAGGGCTGCTGCATTGATATCAGTCGTAGCCCTATGCGTAGCTTGCGGTCGCAAGTATGATGTGGCACAACCTCTTGATGATTGGACATCGAACACCAACGAACATATTAAGGGCACAGAGATAAGTATCCACGAAGGTGAGACGCTCCGTGCTTCGGACGATTATAAGAACTTCTGCCTTACGGGCGAGGCCTTGACAAGCAGCGGTGCTGAGGCGGCAATTGGGTTCCACTCCGACGGTGCTTCGGGGTATGAGGTGCTGCTCCATAATGGCCCTATCGACGGGTCGCGCAAGACAGGCAGCCTCTCCTCCGTGCGCAATCTCTACCGTTCCTTGGCTTCCGACGGACAGTGGTTTGGCTTCGAGGTGGCAGTGCGCGGCAAGAATATATCGGTGAAGGTGAACGACGTGGATGTGGTTTGCTATACCGAGCCCGAAGCCCCCTTCCGTACGGAAGAACACTCCAAGCAGCTGCTCTCTCACGGGGGCTTTGCCCTGGTGGGCAAGAAGGGTGACGTGAAGTTCCGTAACCTACAGGTGACAATGCTTCGCGACGATGCCGTAAACCCTAATGATACCATGCCCGCCATTGATGAGCAGGCCGACAATATCATCCGTCTGCAACAACAGGATTTCCCCGTCATAGACTATCATGTGCATCTCAAGGGTGGACTTACGAAGGAGCAGGCGCATGCCATGTCGATGAACTACGGCATCAACTACGGTGTGGCTCCTAACCTTGGTGAGGGCGGCGTAGGACGTATGCTTGCCAACGACAAAGAGGCGAAGGAATATTACGAGGAGGTGAAGCCTCTGCCTTTCTTGGTGGGAGCTCAGGGCGAGGGCAGGCGTTGGCTGGTGACTTTCTCGTCGGAGGCGATAGGGCTGTTCGACTACTTCTTCACCGATGCAATGACGGTTGTGGACAAGGGCCGTATCTGCCGTATATACCGTCCGGAGGAAGAGCTGAAGGATGGACGCTCCAACCAACAGTATATGGACATGATTGTGGACCAGACGGTGAAAATCCTAACCAACGAGCCTGCCGACATCTTTGCCAATGCAACATACATACCGGACGATATGTATGCCGACTACAGCAGTTACTGGACCGACGAACGCGTGGACCGCGTGCTTGATGTGCTCCGGAAATACAATATAGCTCTGGAGATAAACGCACGCTACAAGATTCCGAGCATGGACGTGATAAAGAAGGCCAAGAGCCGTGGACTGAAATTCACCTTCGGAACAAACAACGTGGATGCCAACTTCGGTAAGCTTGAGTATTCCATAGAGGCCATCAAGGAGTGTGGTCTGACAGCAGACGATATATGGTTCCCTTCAATGAGTAAGCGTAAGGAACACCCGGCTGTGGACTATAACCATTTTGGAGATAAGAAGTAACAATATTAAACAGAAGACAATACCATGAGAAAGCAACTTCTACTATTGCTGGCACTCTGCTGCCCCTCCTTATGGGTCTTGGCAGAGAGAATTGATGTTGCCACCGCTCACCGTGTGGCTGTAAATGTGGCTCAACAAGGAGATACCGCCGTCAGCCTTCGTTCGTCGGACGACGTAACGTTGGTGTATGCCGCCGCACCGGGAGAGAAAGGTGTGGCCCTGCGCAGTGCGGCATCGGATGCCGAGGCAGACTACTTCGTGTTCAACTTCCCTTCAGGTAAAGGGTTTGCCGTCATATCGGGTGAAGACCGTGTGCGCCCTATCCTCGGATATTCCTACACAGGCAGCTTCGACCCCGACAATCTGCCTGCAGCCCTCAAGGGTATGTTGGCTTCCTATCAGAAACAAATAGAATGGGCCGTAGAACAAAACCTCGAAGCTTCGTCGGAAGTCACCAATGAATGGAACAACTACCTGAGCGGGGCGATGCCCAAGACCCGGGCCGTGACGATAACGACTGCCGAATGGAGCCAAGACGACCCTTACAACCGGAGGGCACCGATGATTGGTAAAGAACGAACCTATGTTGGTTGCGTGGCTACCGCCATGGGTATCGTTATGAAACATCATGAGTATCCCGCCAAGGCAGTTAATCCTCCGAAGCAAAACACCTACTCGGTTGCCGGTAATAAAGTGACTGCAAAGTTTACCTACGGGGAATACGACTGGGAGAATATGCTCTACGTATACAAAGATTCTTCCTTCACCGATGTGGAGGCAAATGCTGTTGCCACACTGCTTTTCCACTGTGGAATCAATACGCAAATGAATTTTGAACTGGAGGGCAGTGGCACAACCAACCTCTATGCAGCCAAGGCTCTGAGGGATGTGTTCGGCTATAGCCCGGAAATCCGTTATCTCAACCGGGATGCTTACCGCTGGACGGAATGGAAAAAGATGCTGAGGGATGAACTGGATGAAGGTTACCCCGTGCTCTATGATGGCTATGGTGAAGATGAAGGAGGGCATGCTTTCGTGTGTGACGGATACGACGACCAAGACCACTTCCATATCAACTGGGGATGGGACGGCTATCGTAATGGTTTCTTCTCCTTGTCTCTGCTGAGCGGGTTTGATGAAGACCAGAACATGGTACTGCATATTCGCCCCGAGGCGACCGGAGATACATATTATGTGCGGCCTTATGTGATATCTGCCATATATACGAAGAAAGGCAAGGAGGTTAGTGTGGATTTTACCATTAAGTATTGTGCCATAGACGACCATAAGTTTTGGTTTGGGCTTGGAGTGGCAGATGAGGACAATGCCGTTGTCAAAGCACCGAAAAAGGAAGATGTCTTTTCGCAGGATTTGAAAGCATATCTCAGTGGGTGGAATGAATATAGTGCCGATTCCGTAACCACAACCCTTGATACAGACCTCTCCAAAGGTGAACGTGTCACTATGCTTTGTTCGGTTGACGGGGAAAACTGGGAGGTGATGCATACGTCAGACGTCGTTCCAACCGGGATAGATAACGATAATGAGTCCCCCAAAACGGCAAACGAAGTAATCGGAACCGAGACTTTGCGCGTATGGTCTCAGCAGAGGCAGCTGTTTATACAGACCGACAAGGAAGATACCGCCCGCATCATCACGATGGATGGTCGCCCATACAAGACGGTGCACCTCTCGGCTGGTACCTTTGTGGAAGAAATGCCCCGTGGTATTTACGTGGTTATTGTCGGTGGACAGACATTCAAGTTGATGTTCTAAGTGCCCGTGCAAAATATGTTAAATCGGAATAGTTGGGTCTTTTATATCTACCTTTGCCCGCCAGTGAGATACTTGATAAGTGATGTGTGAACATACAAATAAACAACATGAGATAGACAAGCGTTATCTGAGGATGGCGGCAGTATGGGCAGAGAACTCATATTGTAAACGAAGACAGGTCGGTGCGCTGATTGTAAAGGACCAGATGATTATTTCCGATGGCTACAACGGTACGCCTGCCGGGTTTGAGAACGTCTGTGAAGACGAGAACAACATGACCAAACCATATGTGTTGCATGCCGAGGCAAACGCCATCACCAAAGTGGCAGCCTCTTCCAACAGCAGTAGGGGAGCAACAATCTATGTCACGTCGGCACCTTGCATAGAATGTGCCAAGTTGATTATCCAATCGGGAATCAAGCGTGTTGTTTATTCCGAGAAGTATCGTACGGAAGAGGGGTGCGACCTCTTGCGGCGTGCCGGTATTGTTGTCGACTATATGGATGTAAACGAGTAAATATACGTTATAATGAACAAAAACAGAAGGTTGGCTGCTTGGTTGCCTGTCATTATTGCAATAAGTATCGTCATAGGAATCTTTATCGGAAACAAATATTATCCGCTCACCCGATGTGGCGGGTATGGGGTGCTTTCCGGAGGGGACAAGATAAATGCCATACTAAATGTCATTGACAAGCAATATGTTGATACGGTTGATATAGACAATCTGATAGAAAAGGCCATCCCGAAAATATTCAACGAGCTTGACCCGCATTCGGTTTATATCCCTGCCGAAGATGTTATGGCAGCCAACGAAGACTTGGAAGGGTCTTTCAGCGGTATAGGTATATCGTTTAATATGCAAACGGATACTATCTTGGTGATTAGTGTCATCTCTAAAGGTCCGGCAGAGAAGGCGGGAGTGTTGCCCTTCGACCGTATTATTACCATCAACGATTCGGTCTTCTCGGGCAAAAATATGAGTCAGGAGAAGATTGTGAGCACTTTGCGCGGAGAGAAGTACAGCAAGGTGAAGCTGGGCGTGAAGCGTGGTGGCGAAGACGAGTTGCTCTATTTTGATGTGACGCGCGATGATGTTCCGCTGAACTCGGTAGATGTATCATATGAAGTCAGCAAAGGCATCGGTTACATAAAGGTGAGCAAGTTTGGGCGGACAACCTACAATGAGTTTATCACAGCAATAGCCAAGTTGAAAGCCTCGGGATGTAATGCATTCATAGTCGACTTGAGAGGTAATACCGGAGGCTACATGGATGCCGCCATCAATATTGTTAATGAGTTTATGCCGGAAGGACAGTTGATTGTGTATACAGAAGGTAAGGCCTTTCCAAGGAGAGACGTCTACACAAATGGAACCGGTACATGCAAGGATGCTCCAATCGTTGTCCTTACCGACGAGTTCTCGGCTTCTGCCAGTGAGATATTCTCGGGTGCCATCCAAGACAACGACCGCGGACTGATTGTCGGGCGTCGCACCTATGGCAAAGGACTGGTGCAATCGCCGGTCAGACTTAGTGACGGTTCGGAGTTCCGCTTAACCATTGCCCGTTACTATACACCCTCGGGACGATGCATCCAAAAAGACTATACACCCGGTGAGTCTGCCGACTATGACCAGGATTTGTATAATCGTTTTATCCATGGCGAATTCGACTCTGCCGACAGCATAAAGAATACGCATACCGAGAAGTATCATACATCGATAGGACGAACGGTTTATGGCGGTGGGGGCATCATGCCTGACATCTTTATCCCACGCGACACTGTTGGCATCACTACATATTATACAAACGTGGTGAACAAGGGCGTGCTTACACTGTATGCACTTGAGTACTCGGACCAAAATCGTGAGAAACTCTCATCATTTGCAACCTATCAGGATTTGTATGAATACCTGCAGGGCCAACCCCTGTTGTATGACTTCACGAATTTTGCCGTGACGAGAGGCGTAAGGAAACGTCCTGCCCTAATAAACATATCGGGTGGTCTGATAGAAAAATTACTACATGCCTATATTGTGCGCAACTTCTTCGACGAAGACGGGTTTTATCCCATATTCCAAAAAGATGACCCAACCCTCTTGCGTGCTGTAAAGATTATTGAAGAAGGAAAATCAATACCCACCATGGATGTTGCAGATGCAAACCAATGACTTGAAAGCCTCCAAGCAAAGTCTTCGGAAGAACATAGCCTTGTTGAAACGCTCGTGCGGTGCAGCAACATTACTGGCGCACTCTAAGGTAATACAAAAGCGATTGGAGGAGACGGATGTCTTCCGGAGGGCTTCCTGCGTGGCCTTATATAATGCTATTGCCGGAGAAGTACAGACCATGGGGCTAATTGAACGATGGTACGAAAAGAAGCATCTTCTTCTGCCGAGGGTGGTTGGCGAGGATTTGAGTTTCAGCCCTTACAAAGGCGTTGAGGCATTGAAGGTCGGAGCTTTTGGCATTATGGAGCCGGATGATTTGGAGGCAGAGGTTGCGGTGTCGGATATCGATTTGGTGATTGTTCCGGGTGTGGCTTTCGACCGTGGGTTGAACCGGTTGGGGCGTGGTGGCGGATATTACGATAGATGGTTGTCCTCGTTGGATGTACCCATGATTGGGCTTTGTTTCGACTTTCAGCTGATGGAGGCAATCCCCACCGAGCCTTTCGACAAAAAGATGGACATGGTAATTACGGAGAAGGAGATAATCATCGGATAACGATGTCGCGAATAACCGTGGCGCCGACGTGTTCGTTCAAACTCTTTATCAGTCGTTCGCGGCATAATGTGAGTTCGTTTCGCAATACGGAAGAAGAAAGTGAAACATACAGTACATGACCGCGCACATATACGTTGCGGGTATACTTCATTACCATCGGCCCGAGCACCACTTCCCAGGCACGTTCAATCCTGGTGTCCATGATTTTTTCATAGAGCGCGGTATTACTTTTAAAGAAGTCGTTGAGCACTTCTCCGATTGACTGTGCGTTTTTTCGTTTCATAAGGTGTTCTCCATTGGTTGTACTTCTCCCTGCTCCACCCGGAACAAAGCATAGTCGTTATTCATCGCTTGCAGAATCTCATCCAGATACTTACGGTTGGTGTCTGTGATGAATATTTGTCCGAAGCCGTTACCGCTCACAAGCTTGATAATTTCTGCCACACGTGCCGCATCCAACTTATCGAATATATCATCCAGTAAGAGTATAGGCATTGTGTTTCCCTCTTTTGCCAGAAATACAAATTGAGCCAACTTTAAAGCAATCAAATAGGTCTTGTTTTGCCCCTGTGAGCCAACCTTACGAATCAGCGTCTCGCCCAGGGTCATTTCCAGTTCATCCTTATGGATACCATGTGAGGTGTATCCAAACAACATGTCGCGTTCCCGGCTTTTGGCCAGCATCTCCGACAAGTCATAGCCCTCGAGTTGCGAGATATAACGCAGTCCGACCTGCTCTGCCGAGCGGCATACCCTTTGGTAGTATTCGTTGAAGATTGGGGTAAAACTCTCAACGAGTCTTCTTCTTTTGTCAAAGATTGTTTGTCCGTACATGCTCATCTGTAGCTCCAACACATCGTAGAGGGATGCGTCTTGGCTTTGGTTTTTGAGAAGGGCATTCCTTTGAAACAAAGCTTTGTTATACTGAATCAATGCATGGAGGTATTGTTTGTCTTGCTGAGAGATGATAAGGTCCAAGAAACGGCGCCGCTCGTTGCTTCCTCCTCTGATAAGGTCCGAATCAGCCGGCGAAACAATTACTAAGGGTAGAAGACCGATATGTTCAGACAACTTGTCGTATTCTTTTTTGTTTCGCTTGAATTGTTTCCGCAGCCTGTGACGGATTGCGCAGAACATTTCCTCATCCCGCCCGTCATAATCATATATCCCTTGAAT
>CAVJCD010000110.1:0-906 GCA_963648005.1 Tannerellaceae bacterium
ATCCACTGAAGAACATAAAACTTGAATTGGGGGCACATATGCTGCGCTATTGGGGAGCGAAGAAATATCCGGCATATGCCTATCAGGATATTGCCCTCTGGAAAGGCGAGTCGTTTCAAAACGGTTTCCATGTACTTCCTTATTTCCGAGCACAGGTGGCATTGTCTGACCACGTCAACATTGTACTTGGCGATATCTACGGAGCTGCCAACCACCATCTGATTGAGCCGTTGTATAATCCGGAGCTAAACCTCACTGCCGACCCCGAGGCAGGGCTTCAGGTACTCTACGATTCGCGTCGGTTCGACTTGGACGTGTGGATAAACTGGGAAAGCTTCATCTTTCGCGACGACACGCACCAAGAGGCTTTCACGCTGGGATTCTCCGGACGCTACAAGGTAAACGACCCGGATGCGCTGTTTCACTTCTATGCCCCGATACAAGGCTTGGCGCAACATCGTGGTGGCGAGATTGACACTATACACGTAAACTCGGTACAGACACTGATGAATGGCGCGGTGGGCATTGGAGCCGTATGGAACACAGACCGCCGGTGGCTTAACAACATAAATGTGGAGTTCAGCGCAGCAGGCTACTATCAGCAGGCAGGACAATTATGGTGCTACGACAATGGCTTGGGATTCTATGTCCGCGCATCTGCCGACATCCGTGATTTCAGAGTGAAGACATCCTATTGGAAGAGCAATAAGTTTATCTCAATGTTTGGAAGTCCGTTCTACGGGGCTGTGTCGATACGCGACAATAATGTTAGGTTCAGCGGACAAAACATGGCTTATGTCGGATTGGAATATTCGCGAACCTTGGGCAATGGGTTCGCCTTTGGGGTTGATGTGGACGTCTATCAACATTTGCCTGTGGACAAATATGGCCCCGCCGCAAACGAAG
>CAVJCD010000110.1:993-7889 GCA_963648005.1 Tannerellaceae bacterium
TCTATCAACATTTGCCCGTGGACAAATATGGTCCGGCTGCGAACGAAGAAGGCAGAACAAAAAACTCAACCAGTTTTTCCGCCGGCGTCTACCTAAGAATCAATCCGTCCTTTCTCTTGAAAACGTTCTAATCCCGGTTCCCTCTACCGGGAAGATATTCAAGCATACCGTCGGAATATTCCACTTTGTGGTTACCCTCTGCATCAACATATATTATATAGTATTCGATGCCGGGGATATCCTTTATGTGTTGGTGGATTCCATCCAGACCCATGGTCATAAATGCCGTAGCATAGGCATCGGCAGTGATGCAGTCGTCTGCCACAATTGTTGCGCTCAGTATGTTTTGTTCTGAAGGGTAGCCGGTGCGCGGGTCTATGGTATGTGCGTATTTCTTGCCGTCCTTGATATAGTAGTTACGATAGTTGCCCGAAGTGGCAATGCCTCCTTTTTTGCATAGTTCCACCACCTCGTTGATATCATTCTTTATGCCCGTGGTATCATCTTCCGGTTTACTGATGCCGATACGCCAGCAGTTTCCTTTTTGATTGACACCCTTCATCACCACTTCGCCACCAATCTCAACCATATAGTTCTCCACGCCCTCGCGCTCAAGCAATCCGGCAATCACATCACTGGCATAGCCTTTGGCAATGGCCGAGCAGTTGAGCATAACACGCGGGTCGTCTTTCACCACCCGGCGTCCGTCCAAATGAATCTTATTGTAGCCCACAAACTGCTTTACGCTGTCAATCATCTGCGGAGTAACACTATCGGTATTACTAAAGCCAAACCCCCAAAGGTTGATAAGCGGGGCACAGGTGATGTCGAAGAGTCCATCCGAATGGTCAGACACATCTCGGGCCTTGTTCATTACATATATAAACCAGTCGTCTGCTTCCACCGGCTCGTTTCTGTTTACCTTCGAGATGATGGAGTTGGGGTTGAAAGGATTCAACGAGAGATTGAACTTCTGAAACTCCGCGTCAATCTTCTCGGTCAACAAATCCGTCCCCTCGTATTTGATATGATAGATGGTATGGAAAACAGTGCCACTCTCCTCGTAATACTGCTTCTGCTTTGTGCATGCAGAAAGAAGAAGTGCCCCGAGACACACAACTATGCTTATCCTACGTATCATTTGTTTGCGGTTTAAAATAACAAGTCATATTTCATCAGGTAAAAAACAGATGCTCCACCAATATCTTTACCCCGATGCCAATCAGAATCAATCCGCCAATAAGGTCGAGTTTCAAATCCACCTTGCGGCCGAAGCGGCTCCCGAAATAGACACCGGATACCGACATCAGGAAGGTGACTATCCCTATCAGCGATGCCTCAAGAACAATTTTGGAATCCAACAAAGCCAACGACACACCTACAGCCAAGGCATCGATGCTGGTGGCAATGGCCATACCCAGCAGTGTTTTGTTGTTTAGCGGATTTGTTTGGCATGCATCCTCATCTTCACGCCTACTGTCGTAAACCATCTTTCCGCCCAAGTATAGCAAGAGGGCAAAAGCAATCCAATGGTCAAACGCGGTGATGTATTTTTGGAAACCGGCACCCACCAAATAACCCACAACGGTCATCGCGGCTTGCGTGATGCCCATAAACAATCCGACTTTCATCATGTTGTATACCGTACAATGGCGGATAACAGCACCTCCGGCAACCGACACAGCCAAACTATCCATCGATAGTCCGATGGCAAGCAACAGTATTTCTATGATTGACATAAATCCGAAATATTCCCCTCCCGGAAGGAAGTCCTTATGGCTTGTTTATAATTCTTCTGCTATCTTATAATTGTTTCTGTTTGGTGAGTTTCGAGAAATCAGTTCGCCGATGAACCCTGCCAAAAACATCTGCGTTCCAAGAATCATCGCGGTAATTGAGATATAGAAATACGGCGAGTTGGTTACAAGCGGCCGCAAATCACCTGAACATATGGAGATAAGTTTCATGGTCAGCACGAAAACCAAGGCAATGAAACCGATGAAGAACATCACGCTGCCCCAGAGACCGAAGAAATGCATCGGCTTCTTTCCGAACTTGGAAGTAAACCAAAGAGTGATGAGGTCGAGATAGCCGTTAACGAAACGGTTGAGCCCGAATTTGCTCGTGCCGTATTTGCGTGCCTGGTGCTTCACCACCTTCTCGCCAATCTTGTTGAATCCGGCAATCTTTGCGAGGTAGGGGATATAGCGATGCATATCGTTGTAGACCTCAATATTCTTGATGACGATATTCTTGTAAGCCTTCAGCCCGCAGTTGAAATCGTGGAGGTTGTGTATGCCCGAGAACATGCGTGCCGTAGCATTAAACAACTTGGTCGGGATTGTTTTCGACAGCGGGTCGTAGCGTTTCTTCTTCCATCCGGAAACAAGGTCGTAGCCGTCTTCCTTTATCATGCGATAGAGTTCCGGTATCTCATCCGGACTGTCTTGGAGGTCGGCATCCATGGTGATGACCACATCACCTTGGGCGCGTTGGAAGCCACAATGCAAACCGGGTGACTTGCCGTAGTTGCGGCGAAACTTGATTGCCCTTACGCATGGGTTCTTCTTCTGCAAGTCTCGGATTACTTCCCAAGAATTATCCGTGCTGCCGTCGTTGACGAAGATAATCTCGTAAGTGAAGTTGTGTTCCTTCATTACCCGCTCTATCCATGCCTCCAACTCGGGCAACGACTCGGCTTCGTTGTACAACGGAATGACTACTGATATATCCATAATTCTATGTATTTATTGTTACTGTCTGATTGTATCGGTTGAATTCTTTCTCGACAAAATGGCTGCTACCGGTATCGACAATATAATCCCGTAGAACGTATTGTTGAAAATGCCTTGAATAGCCATATGGATGGGACTGATGCGGGTCTTCCCAAACGCTTCCACCAATTCGGAATCCACATTCGAGGCTTTCAGTACATCCATCATCTGCCCCATGGCGTTTGTAAGGTAATCGGGGGGAGCGATGTATTTGAAAAACACAAAATGCTCTAATGCCACAACCAGCGCGGCAAAGAAATAGAGCAACAGCCCGAAGCGCCACGCATGAAGGAAACCAATCTTCCCACCTATGGTCTGCTTGTATTGTTTCGTCATCTTATATGCCACATACGGCACTATCATCGTGAGCGACATATACACAATATTGAGCGAGGGGACCTTAAAACTGAAAATGAAGAAGAGATATTTCACCACCCAGAATACGCCCATGGCAAACCCGTAGGTCATGGCGCCACTCAGCAGTAAATCCTTTCTCTCTTCCATTGTTATTGTTGTTTTTCGGTCAGCAAAAGTAGTCCTTTTGCCACAATGCGCAATGTATACCTTATAAAAAGAGTGGTTGTGGGGTTCATGCCGGGGGATACCTACTTTGGCGTATGTGTAAATATTCTGTACATTTGCCCTCCAGTATAAAATCAGAACACTAAATCAAAAAACACAAAGAACAATGGGTGGTTTTTTCGGAACTATTTCAAATTCGGCATGTGCTACCGATTTGTTTTATGGCACAGACTATAATTCTCATTTAGGAACCCGCCGTGGCGGTATGGCCACTCTTCACAATGGCGTATTCAAGCGTTCAATCCACAACCTCGAAAACTCTTATTTCCGTACTCGCTTTGAGGGCGACTTGGATAAATTCCAAGGGAATTCGGGCATAGGTATCATCAGCGATACCGACCCTCAACCAATCTTCATCAACTCCCATTTGGGGAAATACGCCGTGGTGACAGTTGCCAAGGTGAACAACATCGAAGACTTGCAAAACGAGTTGCTTCAGAAGGGTTGTCACTTCTCTGAGATGAGCTCCGGCGAAATCAACCAGACGGAACTCATTGCTCTGCTCATTTCGCAGGGTAAGACCTTTGTGGAGGGCATAGAGCTTGTCTTCGAAAAGATAAAGGGCTCGTGCTCGATGCTTCTTCTGACGGAGGAGGGCATCATTGCCGCACGCGACAAATGGGGGCGCACGCCGATATTGGTAGGGAAGAAGGATGGGGCTTATGCCGCATCCAGCGAGCCTTGCAGTTTTCCAAACCTTGGTTTCGAACTGGAGTACAACGTGGGACCGGGAGAAGTTGTGCTGCTCACGGCAGAGACGATGACGCAACTGCGCAAACCCAACGACAAAATGCAGGTCTGCTCTTTCCTCTGGGTATACTATGGTTATCCGGTGTCGGAATATGAGGGCGTTAATGTGGATGCCTCGCGTTATGCCAGCGGATTGGCTATGGCAAAAAAAGACGATGTGGAGGCTGACTATGTTTCCGGCATCCCCGACTCGGGCATTGGCATGGCATTGGGTTATGCCGAGGGTAAAGGCATACCCTACCGTCGCGCGATAGTGAAATACACGCCCACATGGCCAAGAAGTTTCACCCCTGCCAACCAGTCGGTCCGCGATTTGGTGGCCAAGATGAAGCTTATCCCCAACCGCCATCTCTTGAAAGGGAAGCGCGTGATATTCTGCGATGACTCCATTGTTCGCGGGACGCAGCTTCGCGACAACGTAAACATATTGTATGGCTACGGAGCCAAGGAGGTGCATATGCGCATCGGGTGTCCGCCTATCCTGCATGCCTGTCCGTTTATCGGCTTCTCGGCTTCGAAGTCGCATCTCGAGCTTATTGCCCGCCGTATCATCAAAGAACTGGAAGGCGACGACGCCAAGGACTTGGACAAATATGCAACCACAGGGACGGAGCAATACAACCGTTTGGTGGAGCGCATCCGCGAGAAGCTCAACATCACAACCTTGAAGTTCAACACCATTGAAGACCTGTTGGCATCCATCGGATTGGACAAGGAATGTGTGTGCACGCATTGCTACAACGGCAACGGCTGTTTCTAAAAATCCAGAACACCATAAAAACATAACATATGACAGTATTAGATAGATTTCTGCGGTATGTAACCTTCGGAACGCAATCGAGCGAGGAGACGCATACCACCCCGAGTACGCCGGGTCAGCGCGTGTTTGCTGAGGCTTTGGTGAAAGAATTGGAAGATTTGGGATTGGAAGACATCACCCTCGATGCCAACTGTTATCTCATGGCCACTCTCCCCGCCAACACCCAGAGGAAGCTGCCCACCATCGGCTTCATTGCCCACTTGGATACCAGTCCCGACATGGAGGGCGAGGGCGTAACCCCGCGCATCGTATCCTACAACGGCGGCGACGTTGTGCTTTCGGAGGAAGACAACATTGTTCTTTCCCCGAAGATGTTCCCCGAGCTGAACGACTATAAGGGTCAGGACATCATTGTAACCAACGGGAAGACACTCCTTGGTGCCGACGACAAGGCGGGAGTGGCTGCCATCATCGGGGCTATACAATATATGAAGGAGCATCCGGAGATTGAGCACGGTAAAATCCGCATAGGCTTCACACCGGACGAAGAGATAGGAGAGGGCGCCGACCACTTCGACGTGGATAAGTTTGGTGCCGAATGGGCTTACACCATCGACGGCGGACAGATAGGCGAGCTGGAGTATGAGAACTTCAACGCTGCTGCTGCCAAGGTGACCTTCAAGGGTCTTAACGTACATCCCGGATATGCCAAAAACAAGATGCTTAACGCCTCGTTCCTGGCCATGGAGTTTGCTTCGTGGCTGCCCACGTCGCAACGTCCCGAGCACACCGAAGGCTACGAGGGCTTCTACCACCTGACAGGTATGTCGGGCTCGGTGGAGGAAGCTTCGCTCACATATATTATACGCGACCATGTACGCTCGCTGTTCGAAGAGAAAAAGTCGCAGATGGTGGCATTGGTAGGGCGCATGAACGAGCTTCACCCCGACAGCACCACATTGGAGCTTCGCGACCAGTACTACAACATGCGTGAGGTCGTTGAGCCGAAGAAACATGTTGTGGACCTTGCTTTCCATGCCATGGAGGCTGCCGGCGTAAAGCCGTTGGTGAAGCCTATCCGCGGCGGCACGGACGGCGCGCGTCTGTCGTTTATGGGACTGCCTTGCCCCAATCTCTTTGCGGGCGGCATCAACTTCCACGGACGCTATGAGTTCCTTCCGGTAAATTCACTCTATAAGAGTATGCAAACAATCACGAAAATAATCGAGCTCTCGGCTCAAAACTAAACAGAACAAACATGAAAACAACTCCGTTTACCGACGTGCACATCTCCTTGGGAGCAAAGATGCACGAATTTGCCGGCTTTAACATGCCCATCGAATATACAGGCATCATCGACGAACACATGACTGTTGTGAATGGCGTGGGTGTGTTCGACGTATCTCATATGGGCGAGTTTTGGGTAAAAGGCCCGAAGGCTTTGGCGTTTATCCAGAGCATCACGTCAAACGACGCTTCCGTTTTGCCTCTCGGCAAGGCGCAATATACATGCTTCCCCAACGATAAGGGAGGTATTGTGGACGACCTCTTGGTATACCACTTCGAAGATGAGGTGTATCTCTTGGTGGTTAATGCCGGCAATATCGACAAGGATTGGAACTGGTGCGTGAGCCATAACACCATGGGTGCAGAGCTCCTGAACGCATCCGACAGAACAGCCCAGCTTGCCGTGCAGGGGCCAAAAGCCATCGACGTGCTTCAGCGCCTCACAAAGGTGGACCTCTCTGCCATTCCTTACTACGCCTTCACTACGGGTGAGTTTGCCGGCTGCAAGGATGTTATCATCTCTAATACGGGCTACACCGGCGCAGGTGGTTTTGAACTCTATTTCCCCCTCGAAGATGCCAAGACGATTTGGGACGCAGTGTTTGAGGCAGGGAAGCCCGAGGGCATCAAGCCCATTGGCCTTGGAGCACGCGACACCCTTCGCCTCGAGATGGGGTTCTGCCTCTATGGCAACGACCTCGACGACACTACCTCGCCCATCGAAGCAGGATTGGGATGGATTA
>CAVJCD010000111.1:0-1496 GCA_963648005.1 Tannerellaceae bacterium
GTCTATACCCGTGCTCATACTTACACTTTTCTTGGAGTCGCAAGATGTGGCGCTGATACCCAACGCTACGATAACCGTAGCTGCTAATACATTAATCTTTTTCATTTTTTTCTCTATCAATTATTTACTATGTCTAATAATTCAACATCAAACACCAACGTGCTGTTAGGCTCAATTGCGCCCCCGGCTCCGCGTTCGCCGTAAGCCAAATCGGAGGGGATAAACAATCTCCATTTCGAACCTACTGGCATCATCTGCAATGCCTCCACCCATCCGGGTATCACCTGCGACACACCAAACACCGCCGGTTTGCCGCGCTGCACAGAACTGTCGAACACAGTCCCGTTAATCAACGTGCCGTGATAGTGACATTTCACGCTGTCGGAAGCCGATGGCTTCGGACCGTCGCCCATATGAAGCACCTGATATTGCAATCCGCTCGGGAGAGTTACCACTCCGGCTTTCCCCTTGTTGATGCTCAGGAATTCTTCGCCTGCTTTCTTGTTGATTTCAAATCTTTCCTTCTGAAGCTTCGTGAAGTAGTCGTTGATTATCTGTTTCGCTTCATCATAACTTATTTCCGGAGTCTCGCCCTTCAAAACATCGTTTATACCCTTTACGAAGCCTTCTGTGTTGAGACTGTTGATGCCCGAGTTCTGAAAATTGTTTCCGATACTCAGACCGAGAGCGTAGCTAACTTTATCCATTCTTTTTTTCGTTTTCAACTAATTACGGGCTACAAAAGTAATGCTTTTAACCACACAAATGCTACCCGCAGGATAATTTTTTAAGAAGGCGGCACATCGCGTGCGTAGCCTTTACCATAAAAAATCAGAGCCTGTCTCACGACAAGCCCTGACACTTTGTTAACCTTAAATCTAATACTATTATGAAAAAACCACGATGCAAAAGTAAGCCCGTGGCAAGTACTTGTCAAGCCTTTTGCTGACAATATATGTTAAACATCAGCGGCGATTTTGTCAAAAAAGGTTAGCCGAGGCGAAAATCACGTACTCAAGCGGCAAAATTCACTCCTCTAGCACCTCCTTTAGGCAAGCTTGTAGGTGTTTCCGGGCAAGACCTTGACCTTGCCGTTCATCTCCAAGTCGAAGAGTAGAATCGAGAGTTCGCGGACCGACATATTCATGGCTATTGCCAGATTGTCGATGTGCATCTCGCCGGCTTCGCGAAGAGATGTGAGTATCGTCACTGTCTGCCCGTCGCCCTCGAAAGGTAGCTCCGCCTGCACCGGGGTAGGCTTGGTTTCCTTCACGTCCCAACAAAGAGCAGATATAAGGTCGGCAGCAGAGGTGATCAGCCCTGCCTTGTTTTGTCGAATCAGATTGTTGCAGCCGGAAGAACGCATGTCGTTCACTCTGCCGGGGAAAGCATACACGTCGCGACCGTATGAGAAGGCAATGTCGGCTGTTATCAGCGAGCCACCCTTCTTTGCCGACTCCACTACTATCGTTGCATCCGCCAGTCCGGCCACAATC
>CAVJCD010000111.1:1506-7865 GCA_963648005.1 Tannerellaceae bacterium
ATCCGGTTTCTTCGCACGAAGTTAGGCTTGTCGGGCTCCGTCTCGCTTGGGAACTCAGTCAACAGACCTCCCCTTTCTATCATCTCCACTGCCACGGAACGGTGTATCGGCGGATAGATTCGGTCCAGTCCGTGTGCCATCACTGCAACGGTGGGCAAGGATGCTTTGAGTGCCACCTTATGGGCACACACATCAATGCCGTATGCCAATCCGCTTACAACCAGAAGACCGGGGATGGAGAGAGAAAGCGATTGTATCAGTTCGTCGGTCAGAGCCCTTCCATACTCCGTGGCGTTACGGGTGCCCACAATGCTGATGATGTGCGAAGCATTCAAGTCGGTGCAGCCCTTGAAATAGAGAAGCACCGGAGCATCCGGGCATTCCCTAAGCCGCTTGGGGTAACCCTCGTCGGGGAGGAAGATGCAGGAGATATTGTTCTTGTCTACAAAGTTTAGCTCCTTCTCTGCCCTTTGGAGCACTTCCGGGTCTTTGATGGCAGCGGCTGTGGTTGGTCCAAAGCCAGGAATCTTTTCCAATGCTACGCGCTTTTCCATGAAGACAGCCTCTGCATCGCCACACGACTGCAGTAACTGACGGGCAAGGACATCGCCCACTCCGTTTATCATGGTCAATCCAATTTGATAGAGTCGCTTGTCTGTCATATGTCGTTTCCTTGTTCTGATTGGACTTTTTGGAGCATCTCATCGAAATATTCGCCGCGGGTAACCCTGCCGTTGAGCACTGCCACGGCTTCTACTTTACCTTTGGCTGCCAGCACTTCGTCTTGGGAACGGTAGATGTCTTGTTCGAAAACCAGTTTGACTCCCGTCCGATACATATTGATGCAGGAGACGTAGCTGTCGCCGCTTTTCAGCGAGGTTTTATAATCTATCTCCACGTGCGAGACAAACATATCGAGTCCCCTTGAGTGGAGGTCACTGAAGTTCTCTCCCAACGATTCGAGAAACTCATGACGGGTGTGCTCCATGTAGTGCTGGTAGTTGGCATTGTTGACCACCCCCTGCAAGTCGCATTCATAGTCGCGCACCTTGTCGGTATGTTTGAATGTATATGCTTTCATAATTTCAGCTCTCCATCGTTGTTGGGTACCATTTTATATAGTCGGTCGGAGGGGCGTATCTTCTCGGATACCTTGATGGAGAACCGTTCACCCTTCACGGTCTTCTCCGTGGACTTAAGGTCTACGCGTATCTCTTCCACCTTTTGCAGTAATGCGCCGGTGGTAGGACCTGTGATAAGAATCTCGTCGCCTACATTCAGTGAGCCCGACTCCATTTCGAATTCAGCCACGCCGATGCCGCTGAAATATTTGATGCCTTTTGCCACATATACTTTCTTCTTGGTGGCGGATGAGCCATACTTGCAGCTCCATTCCCCGAGGCGTTGCCCCAGGTAATAGCCGTCCCAGAAGCCCCGGTTGAAGACACTCTTGAGGCGTTCGTCCCAGGCGGCAATCTTCTCTTTATTGTATGTGCCGTTACAGTAAGCCTTCACTGCTTCCTTATAGCATTCCGTCACGATGCGCACATACTCCGGTCCGCGGGCACGCCCTTCAATTTTGAACACCCGCACGCCGGCATCCATCATCTTATTGATGAAATGTATTGTCTTCAGGTCTTTGGGTGACATTATATACTGGTTCTCTATGTCCAACTCGATGTTGCTGTCGCGGTCTCTCACGGTGTATCCCCGGCGGCATATCTGCATGCAGGCACCTCTGTTGGCTGAGGCATTCATCTCGTGCAAGCTGAGGTAGCATTTGCCGGACACAGCCATGCAGAGGGCTCCGTGGGCAAACATCTCGATACGTATCAGTTCCCCACCCGGACCTGTTATATGCTCGTCCACTATCCGGCGGTGTATTTCGGCTACTTGCTTGAGGTTTAACTCGCGTGCAAGCACCACCACGTCGGCAAACTGGGCATAAAACTTCAGAGCTTCGGCGTTGGAGATGTTGAGCTGTGTGGAGAGATGCACCTCTTGTCCTATTTGGTTCGCATAGCTCATTGCTGCCACATCTGAGGCGATGATGGCAGACACCTCTGCCGCCTTTGCGGCATCAATTATATCGTGCAGAAGAGGAATGTCCTCGCCGTAGATGACGGTATTGACCGTAAGATAACTCTTGATGCCGTGCTCCTTGCAGATGGCGACAATCCGGCGCAAGTCGTCGGTGGTGAAGTTGTTCGAAGAGCGTGCACGCATATTAAGCCCCTCGATACCGAAGTATACAGAGTCTGCTCCGCCGCCAATGGCAGCCATCAGCGATTCGTATGAACCTACGGGGGCCATTATTTCAAAATCTTTTTCTTTCAACACTTGGTAGCTGATTTAAAAATTTATGTATCTGCCTTGATACGGGGCAAATATAGGCATAAAACGTCGTACCGACACATAATTCCTCCCGGTAAAAGCTCTCGGATTCCCTCCCGGGATGCCGGCGATAGAATCCTATGGGCAATTTCTTCTTGGGTTTTAGCTTGCCACAAGGCAAAATGGGTTATATTTGCACCCACGGGTAGTATCCGTAGGCTGTCGCCTAATTACAAGCAACATAATATGAGAATAGACTTGACAATCGTTTGTGCGCTTGGTCTTCTGAGCGCATGCAGCATTTCTCCGGAGAAAAATGCTGCGGGAGAGTGGCAGGAAAAGGCCGCCGGAGTGTGGAATGTCTCTGTCGGGACGCCGGAGAAACTCAATCTGCTTAGTGAGCTTCATATAACGCCTAAGTCGGATGCCATCAAGAAGATGGGAGATTCCGCCCTGCCGATATCCAAGGACGATATCAGTTTCGAGTTGGTTGACGGGAAGACTTATATCCGATTCCCGCTGGAGAAGGGGGAAAAGATATTCGGTTTGGGACTCAACTTCAAGACAGTGGAGCAGAGAGGCCGCATAATGCGTCTGCATGTTGACCACTATGGAGGAAAAGACGATGGTCGCACACATGCACCCGTTCCCTTCTTTGTCTCCTCCCGAGGATATGGAGCGCTGATAAACTCTGCCCGCTACGTGGATGTATGGGTTGGAACGTCGGTGCGCAAAGACAGCAAGAACCCGCCGGTGGTGAGAGACCGCAACAGCGACAAGAATTGGGAGGCGCAACCTTATTCCGACAACCTGGAGTTTTTGGTCCCGGCCGAGGGCGTTGAGGTGTTGCTCTTTGGTGGTCCTACGATGTTGGATGTGGTACGTCGCTACAACCTATATAGTGGAGGAGGAACTCTGCCTCCAAGATGGGGTTTGGGCTTCTGGCATCGCGTGCCTACACTGTTCTCGGCCGAGGTGGTGAACGAAGAGGTTGCCGAGTTTGAGAAACGCGGGTTCCCTCTGAGTGTTATCGGCCTTGAGCCTGGATGGATGAGCCGTTCGTATCCCTGCACCTACGAATGGGACAAGGGTCGCTTCCCCGACCCGAAGGCTTTCGTGAAGGGATTGGAAGATAAAAACATTAAGACGAATGTGTGGATAAACCCATACGTGTCTCCGGACGGAGAGTTGTATGACAAGATTCTGCCCTACACCGGTTCGCATACTGTTTGGTGCGGCATTGTGCCTGACTTCACCATGCCTGAGGCAAGGGATATAGTAACGAAGCATTTTGAGAAACATCAGTTGGATAACGGTGTCAGCGGCTACAAGATGGATGAGAACGACGGTAATGACTATTGGCTGTGGCCCGACGTTGCCACCTTCCCCTCGGGCCATTCTGCCGAGCAGATGCGCCAAATCTATGGTTCACTGATGCAGGATATGACTACGCAGATGTATCATAAGCGCAATCAAAGGACCTACGGATTGGTACGCGGAGGGAATGCGGGCACATCCTCTTTCCCATACGTTATCTATAATGACTACTACAATCACAAGGATTTTATCACGGCGTTAATCAACAGCTCGTTTATCGGAGTTTTGTGGACTCCTGAGGTGCGTGCCTCCAAGACGTCGGAAGAATGGCTCCGCAGGATGCAGACGGTGTGCTTCTCGCCTTTGGCAATGCTTAATGCCTGGGCCGATGGCACAAAACCATGGTCGTTTGCAGACGTGGAGAACGACGTGAACGAGATTGCCAAACTGCGCATGCAGCTTATACCTTATTTATATACTGCATTTGCCGATTATGCCTTCGAAGGAATACCCCCTGTTCGCTCCATGAACCTCGAAGAGGGCTATCAGATGGATGTGCAAATGGAAAAGAGAGAGTTGGATGCAACCGACAACCCTTATGCCATGGCTGTAAAGAAAGAGGTGAAAGACCAGTTTATGGTAGGCCCGAGCCTGCTCGTTGCCCCGTTGTTTGCCGGAGAGACGGAGCGCAAGGTCGTTTTGCCGCAGGGCAAGTGGTACGATTTCTATACAGGAGAATTAGCCGGAGAGGGTGAGGTGATAACCGTTTCGCCCGGTCTCTCGAAGATACCCGTGTATGTGAAAGACGGAGGAATCATCCCTCTGTGGCCTGCCATAACGAAGATGAAAGACGAGAAGTTGCCTCTTGAGGTGCGCCACTATGGCACCTCTGCGTCTACTTATAATCTCTACGACGACGACGGCAAGAGCTTCGATTACGAGAAGGGCGATTTCTCGCGCATTGAACTGAAGGTGGACGTGGATGCCGACGGTAACAAGACGGGCAAAGCCGTTGTTCCGGAAGGTACCAAGGTGTGGTCCTTCAGCGAGTATAATTTCCGTTACATGACAAACAGATAATTGAGGCCTTGTACATTCTCTATAATGACTGTGTTTGAGAGGAGAGGTGCGAAGTTTTATTAACTCGTTCCTTAATCTCGGATTTTGTAAAATGATGCCCAAATTGAAAAAGTAGAACATTATGAAAGCGTATTTGAAATTTTGTATATTCATTCTGTTGGGAGGCTTCCCTTGGAATATGGTGCAAGCAACTCCATACAATATTGCCCCACTGGCTCGGGTATCAGCATCTTCTTCAATTGATGTTGACCACGACGCGGCGAAGGTGACTGATGGCTTGATACGGGTGTTGGGTAAAGGAGAATGGGTGTCTGGAAGTACGGAGACTTTTTGGGGGCAAATCGATTATCCTTGGATACAGTTGGATTGGAAAACACCTGTGAATATTAACAAAATTGTTTTGTACGACCGTCCGACTATGGATGCACATGTGGCTGGAGGTGTATTGCGTTTCAGTGATGGTAGTAAAATCAATGTTTGGGAAATGGTTAATGATGGGACTCCCAAGGAGATTGAGTTTGAATCACGGAAGGTTGAGTGGGTGCGGTTTGAGGTGACCGATGCCGTGGGTGTGCAAGTGGGACTTTCGGAGATAGAAGTGTTTCCTTCCCCCGATGATTATACAGATTATGTGTCTTGGGTGAATCCTTATATCGAAACTGCCCGTGGACGGTACTTTTTCTTTATTACAGGGAATCAGCCTTATGGGATGATAGGGGCAGCGCCTCTGACAAGAAATAAGAATCAGTATGGTGGTGGATATAATTATAATTCAACAGAGGTGTTGGGGTTTCCACAAATCCATTGCTGGATGCTGTCTGGGTTGACTGTGATGCCAGTAGCGGGAGATGTGGACCCAACGGGGGGCGAACATTCCTGGAAGTCATCTTTTCTACATCAGGGAGAGATTGTACAACCGGGTTATCATAGATTATTTCTGGATGCCTATAAGATATGGGTAGAGCAGACTGCTACAGATCGTGTCAGTTTCTATCGGTTTACATATACGGAAGAGAATCCAGTTAATATTTTGTTGAATCTGGGAGGTTATGTTGGCACTTCAACAATGGTGAATGCTCACGTCTATAGAAAAGGGAATGAAGGGGTGGAAGGTTATTTCGATACAACCGGACGCTTGTGGGGTGGCCCCGATGTGGTCAGAATTTATTTTGCTGTCACATTCGATACCCCATTCAAGTCGTTGGATGGTTGGGTCGGATTGGAACAATTCAAGAACATCAGTGAGCTACAAGGAGCTCAGGAAAGCATTCCGAGAAATCAGGGAATGAGTTACCATGATGCTCCCACTTCGGGTGTAAAAGTAAACTATCAAGTACATCCGGGCGAACAGGTTCAGATGAAGGTGGCTATATCTTATGTCAGTACGGACAATGCCTGGGAAAATCTGGAACAAGATTGCAACCACTGGGATTTTAATCGGGTACGGCAGGAGTCACAACAGGAATGGAATGAATGGTTGGGACGGATTGACGTGAAGGGGGGGAGTCATGACCAGCGGACGAAGTTCTATACAGATTTGTGGCATTCTTTACTGGGAAGGCATAAGTTGGATGATTATAATGGCGAATATCCGGATTACACGGATGGAACACGGGATGGTTCTAAAA
>CAVJCD010000112.1:0-7830 GCA_963648005.1 Tannerellaceae bacterium
ATGCAGGCTGCATGAGCGATGAAACATTTTTTGAACTCTTCATGCAGGCTGCATGGGCGTTGAAACATTTTTTGAACTCTTCATGCAGGCTGCATGGGCGTTGAAACATTTTTTGAACTCTTCATGCAGACTGCATGGACGTTGAAACATTTTTTGAACTGCCATTTCTCGGGCGGGGAAATGCTAGCTGAGGGCTTTTCTACCTTCGCCGAGGTTCAGCGGAATTGGAAAAGCACTTTTCCAGCGTCAGGGGAGCCCCCGGAGACTGGAAAACGGACTTTCTAGCGTCCGAAGAGTTTGCCAAGGAGGTCTTTTCTGCCTATCTTCAGAAGACTGTTGGTGATTTGCCGGCGAAACTCGGGCTTGTACCAGAAGAAGAACTGCCGTTGCGCCAGTTTCTGTTCCTTGGTGCGTGCCGTGTAGACCTTCTCGAGGGTATAGGGATGATAGCCGGTGTAGTAAATCTCCGAGGCGAGGGTCATGGGGGTGGGGGTGAAGTCCTGCACCTGCTCGAGATGGAAATGGAGATTCTTGGTTTCGATAGCCAACTTCGCCATATCTTCTTCCCGGCATCCGGGGTGGCTGGAGATGAAGTAGGGGATGAGCTGCTGATTCAGTCCGTGTTTACGGTTTATGCGGTCGAATATCTTTTTGAAAGCACCGAAGATGGAGAATGAGGGCTTGCGCATCTGCTTCAGCACATTGTCTTCGGTATGCTCGGGGGCTACCTTGAGGCGTCCGGAGACGTGGCGGGCAATAAGCTCTTCGGTGTAGCTCTCTGCCGCGTGGTTAAGATGCTCGTCGTCGTAGCGGTGCATAAGCAGGTCGTAGCGCACGCCACTGCCCACAAACGAGTGTTTGATGCCGGGCAGGCGGTCCACCTCCTTATAGATATCAAGCAGTGGCGCGTGGTCGGCATTCAGGTTCTTGCACACCACGGGGTGGATGCACGAGGGTTTCTTGCACTTGGCACATAGCTCAAGGTCCTTTCCCCTCATCTTATACATATTGGCGGAGGGACCGCCAAGGTCGCTGATGCTGCCCTTGAAGTCAGGCATGCGGGTGACGGCTTTCACCTCTTTCATGATGGAAGCCTTGCTGCGTGAGGCGATGAACTTGCCTTGGTGCGCCGAGATGGTGCAGAAGGCACAGCCGCCGAAGCATCCGCGGTGGAGGTTGACAGAGAACTTTATCATCTCGAAAGCCGGGATAACCTTACCGCGATATTTGGGATGGGGCAGACGGGTGTAGGGGAGGTCGAACGAGGCATCCACCTCAGCCTCCGTCATGGGAGGGAAGGGGGGATTCACCACTATGCACTTCCCGCCTACCTTTTGGAGTATACGCGACGCATTGTATTTGTTCGATTCCTCTTCGATATGGCGGAAATTTTTTGCCTGCTTAAGTTTGTCCTTGAGACATTCCTCGTGCGAAAAGAGGATGATGTCGTCGGGCTGCGCCTCAACCCCGTCGGCAAGGTATGCTGTTTGCCTTATGTCTTTTAAGTTGCTGAATGGCTCGCCCTCTTGCAGGCGGCGCACAATCTCGCGTATGGGCTGCTCGCCCATGCCATAGATAAGGAGGTCGGCAGGGCTGTCGGCAAGGATACCCGCACGAAGTCTGTCTTGCCAATAGTCGTAGTGCGTAAGCCGACGCAGGGATGCTTCTATCCCGCCAAGCACAACAGGCACATTGGGGAAGAGCTCCTTCAGAATCTTGGTGTATACAATACTCGGATAGTCCGGACGCATGCCTGCACGGCGGTCGGGGGTATAGGCATCATCGCTACGCAGACGTTTGTTGGCTGTGTAGTGGTTTATCATCGAGTCCATGGCTCCGGCAGTAACCCCGAAGAAGAGCCGTGGTGTACCCAGCTTCTTGAAGTCACGAAAGTCGCCCCGCCAGTCAGGCTGCGGAACAATAGCCACCCTCAGCCCCATGGCCTCGAGCGTACGCCCAATGACGCTGGCACCAAACGAGGGATGGTCAACGTATGCATCCCCGCTGAAGAGGATTACGTCGGTATAATCCCACCCTCGGGCTTCGAGTTCTTTCTTGGTGGTAGGCAGCCATGCCTGAGGTCCTAATGTGTTCATGCTTTCGTGTCTGTTGTCTGTTTACAAAGAAGGAGCCTGAGCCTTCCTTTCTCCGGCTCAGACTCCCTCATATTTACTCTCTCTGGTTCTTTTACAGTCCGCTGAAATCCACTCCCTCGAACAACAATGCCGGGATGCGCCACCTGGAGGTGTTGCGCGGGTCGTTGCCCACTTCCGCAAGGTTGTTCCACAGCGTAATCATGTTGCCGGTGATGTTCATCTCCGACACAGGCTGCGTGAGCTTGCCTTTTTCGATGAGAAACCCTTCGATGCCGTAGGAGAAGTCGCCGGTGGTGCTGTTGCAGTTACCACCATTGAAGCCCGTGACAAGGATACCTCTATCCAACGAAGCAACCAAAGCGTCGGTATCTTTGTCGCCCACCGGCATCGTAAGAACGGAAGGTGAGTCGATAGTGGGCTTGAGGTCCATCTTATTGGCTGAGTAGGTGTCGATGAAATAGGTGCGCAACACACCACCTTCGAATATAGGCATCTTCTTAGTTGCCACACCTTCGTTGTCGAAATAGCGAGCCCCGAAAGCCTTCTCGAGATGCGGCTCGTCGATAAGCGTGAGCTTGTCGCCCATGACTTTTTGGTCAAGTTTGTTGAGCAAGAACGAGTCTTTCTGCTGGATGGATGAGCCGTAGAGGGCATCCATCACCGGAGAAAGCATCCTTGCGGAGTTTATGTTGTCGATAATCATGCTGTACTTGCCTGAGGCAACCTTCTTCTGTCCAAGCTTGCGAAGCACACGCCTTAGCGCCTCTGTTCCCAAACCTTCCTTCTTCATGTCATCGAAAAACAATGCTGCGTCGTACCAATAGCCTTGTGGACGGGCATCACCCTCGCCTCGGACACTCACACTTGCACCCAAAGAGAAGGAGGAAGCGGCCGTCTCGCCCTCAAAGCCGTTGCTGGCAACCATATACTTGAAGTTGGTGTCGTCGCCATAGAAGGAATTGATGGAGATGATATGCTCGTCCTTGCCCATAATCTCGTTGCATGTGTTCATCGCCAAGGCAATCTTCTCGTCGGGCTGAAGGGTGTTGACTTTGGCATCAAACTGCTTCAGGTCCTTGCCCTCGCCCTTGAAGTAGAGCGATGCATCGGGAAGTGCACGTGCCTTGTCTTCCTCCAAGTAACGGGTGGAGTCGATGCCGTTGCGGATAAACATCTTCAGCTCTTCCTTGTTGAGGCGGTTGGTGGAAAACGAACCGTAGCGTCCGTCAACAAACAGCTGGATGACCAAGCTGTTCTCCGAAGCCTGCTGCAAGCTGTCAATCTTCATGTCGCGAATCTCGAACGAACTGCTTGAACCATTATACAAACTTACTCGCGAAGCCTGGCACCCGTTCTTGAGTGCAAACTCCATGGCCCACTGGACCAGTTTCTTATTCTCGTTTGTTATCATATCAATTTTCTCCTCCTACAGTAAGTTTACTAACCAACGCAGACGGCATACCGCAAGTCACCGGACACGATTGCCCGTCTTTGCCGCACGTCCATGTGCCGTCATTCATCTCATAGTTGTTGCCCACCATCGTGATTGCGGCAAGAGCCTTCGGTCCGTTGCCGATGATGTTGATATCCTTGATGGGCTGCGTCAGCTTGCCGTTTTCAATCAGGTAGCCGTCTTTGACAAAGAAGGTGAAGTCGCCGGCTCCAATCTGCACCTGTCCGTTGGTGAAGTTGGCGGCATAGATACCTTTCTTCACTGTGGAGATGATGTCTTCCTCTGTCACGTTGCCTGCCTCCATGTAGGTTGCACGCATACGTGGGATAGGCATGTAACGGAACGATTCGCGACGTCCGTTGCCTGTCGGCTTGACGCCATAGTGCTTTGCGCTTACACGGTCGTGGAGATAGCTTGTGAGCACTCCCTCTTTCACGATATAGGTCTTCTGACCCTCCGTTCCCTCGTCATCGATATTTACCGAGCCACGGTTGAACTCAATGGTGCCGTCGTCCACTACGTTGATGTTGGCATCGCATACTTTCTTGTTCAACTGGTCGGAGAAGATGGAGATGTTCTTGCGGTTGAAGTCTGCCTCAAACGCATGCCCGATGGCTTCGTGAAGCAATATACCCGAACCGCCGGCACCCATCACCACAGGCATTTCGCCGCCCTTGGGCTTCACTGCCTGGAAGAGGATGGAGGTCTTCTCCACAGCCTCTTTGGCCACCGTCTCAATGATATCGTCGCTAAGAAACTCGGCTCCCATGCGGAATGCACGTGAAGCATACGAGTTCTCTATCTTCCCGCCGTCTTCCATTATACATACGGCGCCCAGCGTTGCCATGGGGCGATAGTCGTAATACATCTGCCCTTCAGAGTTGCAGAACAAGATATGTGAAGTGGTGTCACCCAACCGGGCTGTTACCTTATGTACACGTTTGTCGAGTGCAAACACTCGGTCGTTGAGCTTCTTCAGGTAAGGAGCCTTCTCCTTTACGGCAATCTCCTCCCACGGCGTTTTCACCCCGTAGTAGTTGCGTACAACAGGCTCTTCGGTAATGCGCGCCGGACCCTGGCCTGCTGCCCCGTTGGCAATACGTGCAGCGGTGCGTGCCGCCTTAAGCATTTCCTCAAGTGTGATGTTCTCAACGTAGGCATACCCTGTCTGGTCGCCCGAGAGAACACGTACACCCATACCGAAATCAATGCTTGAAGAGGAACTGTTAACAGCTCCGTCTTTCAGCCCAATCATATTGTGATAAGAGTGTTCAAAGAAAAGGTCGGCATAGTCGCCACCCTTCTCCAGCGCTGCTGTCAGCACTTTCTTCATGTCACCTTCGCTCACCCCAAAATGGTTTAGCGCAAATGAGATACCGGCAGCTTTATCGGCAGCACCACCGGCGCAGCTCTCCAAAAAAGACGGAACCGTCAGCGTACCAAGCATTGCCATACCTCCTGTTTTGATAAAATCACGTCTGTTGTATTTCATATCGTTTTATATGAGTAATTCCATTTTCTTACGACGCCGCAAATGTATGACTAATCTTCGGCGGTTATGCATCTGAATCGTAAATAAGAATTAAATGTTGATTACAAGGGTCGCAACTCTATGGTCAGTCCCATAGCAGCTGCTACTATTGAAAAGGGAACAGATGGTTTATACTCCATCCATTCGGAAGATATGCTACTTAATTGTGGATTGAGTGGTTTTGGCGCACGCCGACGAAATAGATGCAGCCAAATATGGTGACTAATTCATAGATTACCACAAGGCGACCTTGCCCAAAGAACCTAATTCGAGATTGGCAGACTTTACACCCATAGCCTTAAACGCTCTTACTATTGTAGAGAAGGTGATACTTTTTCCGCTTTCTATCTTGGAGATTTGGGCTTTTTGAACTCCCATAAGTTTACCAAGTTGTTCTTGTGTGAGGTTTTTTGATTCTCTGGCTTTCTTAATAGCTTCTCCAATGAGGAAGTTGTTTATGTCTGTCTCGTATTTATCTCGTCTTGGAGTGCCTTTAGTTCCCACTACGATATCCAACATTTCTTCGTGGGTATATAACTTTAGATTGTCCATAGCTATTTGTTTTTGGTGTTAAAATATTCTTTTTTCAGTTCTTGCGCTTTTGCAATTTCCTTCGGCGGTGTTTTTTGACTTTTCTTTGTGAATCCATGGGTGGCCACTACCAAAGTGTCAGTATCGGTATCCCAAAATGCAAGTAATCTATATGCCATTCCCCTATAGATGGTTCTAAACTCCTATATATCTGTATCGCTTAATTTTTTGAAAAGTTCTTTGTCCAAAACAAGCATACTCTTTCCGATATTGTAGGCTATTTTGTCTCTAACTTTTTCGTTTAGAGATTGAAGAAAATCTATGGCTTCTTGCATATAGACTACTTGAAATTTCGGCTTTTGTTCCATCCCCTTCTATTTGATGTTGCAAATGTAATCGAAGTTTCCGCTATGGGAAACCTTTGTCCGTATTTTTTATCTGTTTCAGACATTGGTTTATTCTCTCTTGTCGTGTTGGGTTATTTGTCTTATCTCGGAATTATGGGTTGGCTTTCTGCGCTTTTTTGATTTCCACCGGGTTAAGTTATCCAATAACCACCCGGCAACGGATATTTGCAATGACTTGTCGGCTGCCAATGACGACAACGAAAGTTAGAAGGGTGTATATCCAAAGGATTTTGTATTCAAGGGCTGGCATCCGCAATGCCGTTGCTTCGTTGTACCTATACTCGCACAGGAGGATGAATTTGTCAATATGCAGAAAGCCTTGCTGAACGGGGAAGAACCTCCACAGCCGGAAGGAAAGATAGAAGAGCCGAACGAGTATTTTAATAATTGGGTAGAGAAGAATCAGGAACGCATCGAGAATGCGGGAACGCTACCCTATTGGGTGAAGGACAATAAGAAGGCAGTGGAGAAGACAATGACATCAACGGAGAACGGCAGCAAAGAGAACGGACTGAAAGCAGTGGCGGAAGCTATCGGGGTAAAAGCCGGAAGTCCGATGACACACGACCAAGCAGATATGATGCACCCTAACCCTCATTACAAAGAAGATAAACAATATCGGGTGAATTGCCAGAGTACAGTTGTTGCATACGAACTTCGCAGGCGTGGGCTTCCAATAGAGGCCTTCGGTAACGTAAAATTCAGTATGGGAGAAACCCTAGCTCACAAGACGCAAGCCGCATGGGTTGGTTCTGGCGGTAAGATGCCAACACCGATTATCTGCAAGCAAGAGATAACAAACCGGTATATTGATAAACGGGGATATGTGCGCACCACGTATTCATCCGTGGATGATGTATGGCAAGATTTCCTTAAACAAACATCCGTGGAAGGACGCTATCATATCTCGTGGAATTGGGCGAATAAAAAAGATGGTCACATCATTACGATGGAAACATTCGCTGATGGTACACGCCGTTTCTATGACCCGCAGACAGGAATAGAAGACAAGAGTATTTTGCCTTGGATTATAGGCAAGAAGAAAATAGCTTTTGACATGAAGAAAGGCATCAGGGCTTACCGTGTGGACAATCTTCAGCCGAACCCGTTAATTGTGCAGGGCGTTGTCAAAAAGGCTGGGAGTACGCTTGGTACGCCTATGATGACATTCGAGCAAGGGTTGTGGTGGCTGGAAAATGCGCAAGGGGCAACATCTTTTATGGGTGATTTTGAACCATATTCAGATGAAATTCTTAAACACCTAAAGAAATGCAAGACGAAGGCACAGAGGAATACCCTACTTGAAAGCGTGGCACGTGGAACAGATGCGAAAGTTATCAACGACAACGGGAAGGCTTTCACAACATGCTATCCCGGACATCGCTCAATGAAAGGCGAAACGTGGAAGAATACGAAGCAGATGGCAATAGACCTTAACAACGGAGGAATCTCTGTGTGCTTCTTGCCGGAGTATAAAGATAAGATTTCCGCTGATGCTATTATCCGGCATAAAGATAACGAGGTATGGAAACTCACAGATTTTAAGTGCTCAAAGTCTATGAAATCAAATACAATCCAACTCGATATTTCCCATGCGTTTGAACAAGCGGATTGTTGTGTAATCAAAGTGCTAAAGGCTGATAAAGGGATTTTGTGTGGTGCGTTGGACTACTTTGCGAGAAACGGAGGCGTAATAAAGGATGTAATTGTCATTAACGAATACGGGAAATCTAAATTTCTGAGTGTCTCAGATATTATAAACCGTAAATATAATAAGAAACTGAAGGGGTTTTTATAACAAAGAAGGTGAGG
>CAVJCD010000113.1:0-2958 GCA_963648005.1 Tannerellaceae bacterium
GAACAAAGAACAAGTTACGGTCAAATAAGTATCAATTTTGCCACATTTTTGCCACCAAAAATCGTCAGGCAAGAATGCAACGAACTGGGAGTCAAACAATTAAACGCCTCAAATTTCAAGACCCTCCAGCTCCACTATTGCATTTCAAACTAACGTATTTCAGCGTTGACAGAAATGGTATAATTGATTGGTTTTCAATCGGTTAGTGAAACTCGAAAATAATTTTCACCTTAACGGAAAGCCAAACTTCGAAGCAAATCGGCAAAAAAGTGGCAAAAATTTTGCCACAAATTTGCCACTCAGCTTGTTATCTTATTTGTATCGTTGCACAAATTTTATTGCAATGGCAAATGAACATCTGAAAATTGCCCTAAAACACGACAAGGCCAGGGGCAATTTAAGTATCGTCGTAAGGTACTGCGGCGGTAACGATGGCCGAAAAAGAATCACAGTACAGGGACTCGTCGAACCGGACTTCAGCCGTTGGGACAAGAAAGCCGAAATCTTTACCGGCTGGTCTCAGATGGCCAAAACGAACAACGCCATTATCGACAAAGTAAAAGAGCGTTGTAGGAAAATTTTGAATGATGAGCACATCGTAACTACCGACGACTTTTACAACACGTACATTGGCGCTTCCGGAACTTCAGGGGATGCCAGCGTACCCAAGACAAACGCTGTCGAAACATTGGGCGACTACCTGCGCTCCCTTATTGACAGTATGAGAAACGGTACGAACAACCGCCTGCCTTCCAGAAACTACCAAGTCTACATTAACCTTCTGCACAAGCTGGAACGTGAGAAGCACATTATCAAGGTGCCCTTGAAAGACATCTCCAACAAGCATTTCATAGACTTCGGGGAATGGCTGCTCGGCTTGAAAGACGAGGACGGACGCTGTAACTACCGCAACCTAATGAAACTCTTCAAGCAGGTCCATACGATGGCTTATGACGAAGAGAAGAACGACAATCAGTTCCGTTTCCGTTACTCCAAGCACGCACCACTGAAAGAAGCCAAGGAGAAGCGTCCTCCGCTTTCGCCCAAACAGTACAGGCAGTTCTGTAGCCTCGACCTTTCAACGGTACTCCAGCGAGGCCCCAATACAGAGTTTTATGTCGAGCTTTATCACGATTTCTGTATGTTTCTGTACGAGACTAAGTCACGCCCCGCTGACGTACTGCAAGTAAAAGCACGTGACTTCGTAAACGAGGGTGGTAAGACATTCTGGAAATACATCCCGGAGAAAAAGAAGAATTACGAGAAAGCACCAATAGTCAAAGCTCCTCTGTCGGACGTAGCTTTGAGCATAGTCAAAAAGTACGAGGGGAAAAGCGCCAAAGGGTACGTGTTTCCGTTCTCTATGAACAACTATGACTGGGACGCAAAAGACGCAAAAAGCTGGAATACGTGGAACAACCGTAAGGCGCACGCTTTGCAGATGGTAAACGCATGGCTCAAAAAGGTTCAGAAAAAGATAACGGACATCGACTTCCAACTTACGCTTTACACTTTCAGAGCGTCAGCCTTCACCCATGCCTGCAATGCCCCCAATGCCAATATTATGCGTATTGCCCTTGAAGGCGGTACTAGTATTAAAATGTTGGAACAGCACTATGTAACAAACGACTAACCGTGCCGCTTTAGCCGTAATAAAAAACCAAGGACGCGCGTATCACTACGAACGTCCTTGGGAAAGAATAAGAATCTTATCATCTAACCTAAACTAAAAACTAACTAACAATATAAACCTATATTTATGCTTATGAAAAGACTAATCGTTCGAATGCCACATAGCGAAATGCTTTCTTGTGGCTAAATACTGGAGGTCTTTTTCGTGCTCATACGCTTCCTGTTCAAATGTTATGGCATAATACGCATTTGGCGTTACGAACAGATTTATGACCCATTCCAGCAGATAGAGAATGTAGAAACCCACATATCCCAGTTCCTTCATCTGAGCGGTGTGGATGCGCTCATGGTTCAAGGCAACTTCAGACAAAGTATGCCCTTTCCTAACAAAGACAATCCCGAAAAGGTTAATGGCTAAAAAACCTGGGAATGGGATAAGTGAGTTTTCTACGATTTTCATCTACAAACTATTATTATGACTCGTGTATTCGTCCACTTCAATCAGCGCGTTCCGTAACAGATTTTTGAAATACGGCTGGAGGCCCGATTGCACTCCAGCCATCTCATTAAAATGAACAAAGAACATCATCCGATTTACTCTTTGAGCGCAAGGTGGGACTTGAACCCACGTCCTTTTTAGCTCTAGCCATCTGAGCTACTTGCGCAATTCCCGATGATTACCCAGCTCGGAAAACACTCGCCAGCATACGTTCTGGAAGCCTGCACTTCTCGCAACCGTAGTCGCAAACTTTGGTAAGTCGGCTCATCTTCGATCCCTTGTACTTCGGGCTGTTGATAGTCCGGATGGATTCGCACCATCGGTCTCTGCGTTACAAGCGCAGCGCTCTACTTTCTGAGCTACGGACCATTCACTTTATTTTCACTCACGCAATGAAACAATTCATTATTAGGGGCAGGGGCAGGAGTCGAACCTGCGTATAAGCCATTTTGTATCAGCTCAGACTTTGCGTAACCTCTTCGCCACCCCGCTCGCTGTGGTTGCGGAACCCAGAGTCGAACTGGGAACTACAGGTAATGGGCCTGTCGAGATACCCTTTCTCTATCCCGCGATTTTGGTAAAGAATAGCGCCCCGTATTTTTGGAGGTTTACGGAAACGCCATTCTTTTTCGTATTTATTCAAGAAAATGGCTCAAATTAGTCAATATTGGCGACAACTTTGGAGAATGCCGCCCAGTTCTTGTTGCTTTCGACCGCTTCTACCAATGACTCGATATGAAGCAGTTCCAGAAGAGTCCCCTGCATTTCCCTTGCGTATGACTCCCTGTCTTCAATCATCTCTATCTTTTCGTTGATGACTTCCGCAT
>CAVJCD010000113.1:2968-7708 GCA_963648005.1 Tannerellaceae bacterium
ATACTGCTTTATCCTGTTGATCTCGTCACGCTGGGACTTGATTACGTTGTGCATATCGGCGCAGGAAATATCGGAATACGGATATTCGTCGTTGACATAGGCAATAGCGAGCTCGTCGCGCATAGTCTGGTATACGTCGCTGCTTCTGCTATACGCCAATAGAGGCATCGGTTCTTTCACCGGTTCAGCGCCCTCTTGTTGGGGCTGCAAATAAATTGTCAAATAACTGCTCATTGCTTTTCTCTTAGAGCCATTGCCCGTCCCTTCTCAGTCAATTCAAAAGTTGCCTCAGGGTCGCACATATCCTCTACATTGTTAATAAATTGCATAATACTGTTGCCATCGCCTTTGCCAATCATCACTCCAGCGTCAGTGTCTTCGCATTCCGCATATATACCGCCTGGAAGCAGATGAAGTACGATTGTTGCATATTCGCCTGTCATAGTTTATCGCTTTCTTTTGCTAATCTCCTCCTGCAACTGATAGCCCAAGAGGAACCATATCTTGTCTTCAATCTTCTCGAGACAGATGCTCTTGCCTGTATTCTCGTCATAATTGACCGGGTCTACGCAAGTGGTACTCTCGCGAAGGGTAAAGCCGTTCTTCATACGGACCGTAACATAGGTACACGGCTTTCCAAATTCGATACGCGTTTCTACGAGAACGTCCTTCATATTCTCAGCCACGTCCTGTTGCGTCACTCTGTTTTTTGGCTTTTCGTCGTCAGGCTTGACGCGGTATCTACAGCCCGGGTTAAAGCTGGGATAATCTATGTCCTGCCAGCTTTCTAGAAGTTCGCTGTAAGTCTGTATCTGCTTGCCCTCAGCGTATGCCTGTAAAGCCGGCAATATGATTTGTGCTTCTTTTCTTGTCATACTTTGTTTGCTTTGTGGTTTATTTCTTTCTTTTACCATCTTGCGTAAGTTTCTCATGAGCGCGTCATCGAAAACTTCTTCGCCATACGTCTGTATCATAAATTCTTCGTACGAAGTACAAGTTTTCCAATGTACCAGCCACGGACAAATGTCTGGCTTTCCCAATACTCGCGTCATTGCTTAGCCCTCCATCTTTATTCCGAACGGTGTGCCGTCGGCAAAGGTGAATGCCGGAAACATCTCGTTGTAACCCCAAACTCCGTGAAGATGGCTGATATAGACCGCACAGTCTGACAACGAAGTCAGATGATACACGATGGTGTTATCGCTTTTCTTCATTACCCATCCGAGGGGCTGGTGCTTCTGCATCTCGTTCCAACACTCCTCTCCGTCCTTGAAAGGTCGGTACTGCGGCCCCGGCTTCACCCGGTATTCATAGGAGTTGATGTCGATGCTGTGTGCTTCCGTAACGTCCTCCCACGGCCCGTTCTCGAATATACGGTACTGGATGGCCTTGCCTTCCTTCATTGCCTCCAATACGGGAAGCACCTTGAATAATTCTTCGCTTGTCATAATTGGTTTGTTTTTTTGGATGAATAGTTGATTATTGCCTTGAATTGTTCCAGTTTTACCTCTTGTCCTATTGGCAGAACTGGGCAATCATTGATAGATACAGCGCAATTTACCCACTTTGGAGCAGATTATGTAAAGCCAAATTGTTGCTCTGCGTTTTTCTCTCTTTATTTTACTGGCCCTGTTCATAATACTTTATCCGCGCTTTCATCTGCTGTATAATGTTGTCTATGGAACGGCCAGCATATTCTTTTTCTATCTCCTCAAGCACAAGAACTTTTGCCTTGAGATCTGTTGCTATTTCCGCTGTTTTCATTGCCCTTATTTGTTTCCGAAGTCAGCTGGAGTTTCGCCCCACCGTCTATTGTCCCAGTGTCGCACTTCAACCGTGTCAACATCATAGGCCATAATCTTTAGGAACAGTTCCGCTTTCTTCAATTCTTTGTTTTGCTTGTTTGATGCAGTTGATTTGTTGTTAAACCACGAGATTGCGGTCATTGAGTCCGTGTATATCACACGAGGTTGGAAATCATTCTCGATGATGTATTTTACCGCCTCTATGACCGCCAAAAATTCTCCAATGTTCACGGTTTGGTTCCCCAAGTCCCGATAAAAAATTCGCTCGCCTGTCGCAAGGTCGATACCCTGATATTCAGTCAGCGAATTTTTCATCGAGTGGGCGGCATCTGTCGCTATGCCTTCCTTTGGCCTTCTCATAGTTTGCGAAGATGATACTTGTCCCTATCCAGCAGTCTCAGAATGTTGTTGGCAGCACGCTCAAAGTCTTCGACCACCTGTATCAAGTCCTTAACATCAATACGCTTCTCCAGAACCGATTTGCACGCAGCCATACTCTTGACCGACTCCTTCTTGCCATTGAACGGATCGAAGCGTATTATCTTGTTGCCGAACTTGACTTCCACCAGATAGATGTTGCCCTTGATATAGGTACTGGTAACAGTAGCCTTGAACTGTACCGGCTCAGCAGCGATTACCACGTAGCCGTTTCGTTCGTCCATTGGGATAAGTGTACAGTCGTACAAAGCGTTCATAATGATCTGGGAAGCCAATAACTTGTCGACGATGCAGATTTTCTTGGGGTACTCGGAATCCTGACGAACGCCACAGATTCTTCCAGTCTTCGGGTTCTGGGACACAAAGCTTACAGGAGCCCCAGAAATTTCGGAGCGGATGAACTTGAGCTTAGTGTAGGTGCGAGAGCATTTAGGCTTCTTCTCAGTTGTAGGATTGGTATTGATGTTGTTCATTTCTTGTTGAAGTTGTTATATTTCAAAATAAAATCGCCAAGGCCGTAATGCGGCGATGGCGATACAAAGTTAGTTATCTTTTCTGTAAAAACCAAATAAAAATGTTGCTTAATTCCTTAATCCTCAGACGTTTATGCTTAGTTGACAATTTGAGGGTAAGTGCAACATAAAAGGCTGAACCTAAATCGCTTATGCAATTATAGACTCAGCCTTTTTATGTTAGGGTGAAAAATTTTCAGTAATCTTCATACTCCTCCAGTTTTAGCCTCTGGATGTCAGGAAAATCAAGCTTTCCGTCATCGTTCCGATAGTCAACCATTTTAAGCTGGAATGTATCTCCCAGCCTTGAAATGGTGTCCAAATCGTCGCACGGAAACTTGTATATATCCAGCGTTCCATCGGCGGTTCCTACAAGCGATTTAGCCACTGCCACTGCATCGTCACCAAGCGTAACGTAATTGTCCTCGATACGATACAGCACAATAGCTCCTGAGTACAACTTCTTAAAGTAGCTGTACGTCTCAATTTGTTCCTTGTCCATAAGATTTCTAATTAGTTATGGTAATTCGATGGACCTGGAAACACAATCGTCGCAAAGTCCATCGTTTCTTTTATACTCGCTCTTTTTGATAAGCTTTCCGCAATCTTCGCAGTAGTATTGCGTTTTGGTTCTGTTGTATACCGAACCGGAAACAACCTCTCTTGATACGTGGTAATACATTACCAGACGTGATATAATTTGAGAGGGCCTATACTTGCCCAAGCTTCTAATCTTGTCATAATCATAACGTATTAGAAGCTCTTGCAAACCTCGTTCCCTCAGCACTCCCATCGAATACAATTTTTGAATGTCGTACTGGGAAACTCCTGTCTGTGCTGCTAGTTTTTGGAACTCCTTATCTGTCAGCTGTACCTTTAGAACTTTCCTTCCACTCATTTATTCCTTTTGCTATTATTGCAGTTAACAGCATGACACCTATTGCCGCAAAAATTACGGTTACAGACATTGTAAAAAAGGTTATAACGACAGTGTCCGGTGTAGTGCCGCCAAAAACTCCGTAAGCCAGCTTGCTTTGGAGGTCACGCTCCTTATATTCAGCAAGCCAATCCCAAAGCCACATAGGGATAGACACATACAAGTAACCTACTGCGGCTATAACCGCCAAACCTAGTATTCCTTTCATATTTACATTATGCTACAAATTAACGCCAATAAGATTATGCCGCCAGAGATTAACAGGAACGGCAAAAACGCAACTATTGTAAGGACACACAAGCCCATAATAGCGCCATCCCAGGTTGTCTCCATCTCGATTTTCTTTTGGCTGACATAATTACGGTCAACGCCATGAGCCAAACAGAAATGCCACAAGATTTCCTCATTGCGCATATTTGCGTACTTTTTGTATCTTGTGTTGATGCTATATTGCTGACAGTATTCCTCAATATTCTGCATTAGCACATTCTCTATTGTCGGCGTGCCATTAAACGGATTCCAAAAGTCAGGGTAGTTGACTGGGTGCTTTATGACTTCCAGCATATCAGCCTCTAGCTTTTGCGTTATTTTTACGCTAGTCTTGAAGTATGATGACCACAGCTCAAAACCATTCTCTCCCAGCGTCTTTATTTCTTTCAAGGTATCCTCAACCGGAGTTAACGGATACCTGTCTTTGAACTTAGCAAAGAAATCGTCTATTTCGTCTGGGAAGAGGTCAACAAAGTTTGCGTTTAGCCAATCAACCATAGGCCCACGCAAAGAAGGCGTATAGACCAATGTACAGCATTCACGCTCAAAGTAATCGTTCATTTGCCAGACACGTCCATTGCCAAACCCTAAAGCAGCATAACCTGTTGGAGAATCTGCCGCAAACACAGGCGCTTTGGCATTAACTGATTGAATTGCGATATAATTATTCATCGGCTGCTTTTGGAGATATTTCTATTGCACATTCAAAGATTTCCATTAACTTTAGGAATATGTCAATCCCTATTTTGTTTGACGTTTTCTGAGCGTTCTGTATAGT
>CAVJCD010000114.1:0-7600 GCA_963648005.1 Tannerellaceae bacterium
GATTAATCCCCCGAGGAAAATTCGCTGCAGAGAAAAGTGAAAGGGATATCCCTTTTGAGCAAAACTGATATCACATTTGGAAAAACCCTCTTTCGGGGACATATATATCTTTTAGTAAAAACATATATATGATTTGAGCAAAACATATATATCTCTCTAAATCCTCCGCCTATTTATTCCAACGGAGCGAACGGGAGCTCGGTGTCTTTGCGGTATCCGGTGCCGCTGAACGTGGCAATCAGTTCGCCGGCCTCGTTGGTGATGTTCACCTCGCAACTTGCCAGCCTTTTGTGGCTGAACACCTCACGTGCCTCGGCATATAGGAATCCCTTGCTTTCCGACTTAAAGAAGTTGATGTTGGAGGTGATGGACAGTGTGAGCCGGGCATGGCTGTTGGTTGCTGCTGCGAACGCCAAGTCGGCAAGGGTGAAGATTGCCCCGCCTTGGCATACTCCGCCGCCGTTAAGATGCATGGGCTTTATCTCCATACGTGCCTTGGCGTAGCCGCTTCTTGTCTCCATCAGCTCCACTCCGGCAAGTAGGGCGAACTTGTCGCCCTGAAGAAATTCGACTATCGTCATCCTCTTACTTGTTGAGTTTCCACTCAGCCCCATCCTTGGTATCCTTGATTTCGAATCCGATGGAGGTAAGTTCGTTGCGAATCTTGTCTGAAGTAGCCCAGTCTTTGTTTGCCTTCGCCTCTTGGCGGATACTGAGCAGCAGGTCTACAGCCTTGCTGAATGCTTCGTAGCTGTTGCCTTCGGAAAACGCCTCGTCCTTCATGCCCAATATATCAAACAAGAAGGTCCGGAATACGTCCTTCAATTCTTTCAAATCTTCGTGAGATATCGTTGCGTTGCCGTCTTTCACAGAGTTGATGGCGCGGGCGGCATCAAACAGATGGGAGATAACAATAGGAGAGTTCAAGTCGTCGTTCAGTGCCTCGTAGCATTTCTTGCGGAGTCCGCTTACATCCATCGTTGAAGCATCAGAAGCAGTAAGGCTCTGGAGATGTTTGTAGGCATCCATCAAACGGCTAAAGCCCTTCTCTGCCGCCTGCAAGGCTTCGTTGCTAAAGTCTACCGTGCTGCGGTAGTGTGCCTGCAGGATAAAGAAACGTATAGTCATTGCCGAATACGCCTGGCTTAGCATCTTATGGTTGCCGGTGAAGAATTCGTCGAGGGTGATGAAGTTGCCCAACGACTTACCCATCTTCTGACCATTGATGGTAATCATATTGTTGTGCATCCAGTAGTGAACCATCTCGCTCCCCTGAGAAGCTACTGCCTGAGCTATTTCGCATTCGTGGTGAGGGAAGATGAGGTCCATGCCACCCCCGTGGATATCGAAATGTGCTCCGAGGTATTTCTTACCCATCGCAGTACATTCGCAGTGCCATCCGGGGAAGCCGTCGCTCCACGGTGAAGGCCAACGCATGATATGTTCGGGCTGTGCACATTTCCAAAGGGCGAAGTCTATGGGATTGTGTTTCTCATCCTGTCCGTCCAAAGCACGTGTAGTGTTCAGCATGTCTTCGATGTTGCGCCCGGAAAGGATGCCGTAGTTATGGTCTTTGTTGTATTTCTCAACGTCGAAATAGACAGAGCCTTTGCTTTCGTATGCATATCCGTTGTTGAGTATCTCCTTCACCAGTTCAATCTGCTCGATGATATGTCCGGAGGCATGCGGCTCAATGCTTGGAGGAAGTACGCCGAGAGCATCCATCGCCTTATGATAACGGTTCAAGTAGAACTGCACTACCTCCATTGGCTCCAACTGCTCTATCCTTGCTTTCTTGGCAATCTTGTCTTCCCCTTCGTCGGCATCATGCTCCAGGTGGCCAACGTCGGTGATGTTGCGCACATAGCGCACCTTATATCCCAAGTGTGTGAGATAACGAAACAACAGGTCGAACGTAATTGCCGGGCGGGCATGCCCCAGGTGTGCATCTCCGTAGACTGTCGGTCCACATACGTACATACCTACAAAGGGTTCATGCAACGGAATAAACGGTTCCTTCTTTCTTGTGAGCGTGTTGTAAATACTTAGTGGATGTTCCATTTTGCGAATACTTTTTGTTTACGTACAAAGGATAAAAGAAAAAGTCATCTATTATCATACAGATATTAAACGACTTTTCCTTCCTATTGTTGTCTCACGGGGATTCGAACCTCGACAGACAGAACCAAAAACTGTAGTGCTACCATTACACCATGAGACAATCCAAAATGCTTTGAGTTCCAAGCGTCGCAAAGGTAAGGATAAAATCTTACCCCGCAAGCGCTCTCTTGTTTTTCTTATTTTGCAATCAGCAGGTAATAGTTCTTTTTACCTCTCTGAACCAACAGATATCTGTCATTAAGCAGCGATGAACTGTTGATGATGGTCTCGGCATCGGTCAGTTTCTCTTTGTTGATGCTTATGCCACCACTCTGCACCAATTTGCGCATCTCGCCTTTGGAAGCAAAGACTGCAGCCTTCTCGGTGAACAAATCTATTGCTTTCATACCGGCGCTGAGGGCATCGCGGCTTACTTCGAACTGCGGCACACCTTCGAACACTGCCAACAGCATTTCTTCGTCGAGCTTCTTTAGAGCTTCGGAGGTGGCGTTACCAAACAAGATACCCGATGCTTCTACGGCAGCTTCGTAGTCTTCCTTGGAATGAACCATTGTGGTTATCTCCTTGGCGAGGCGCTTCTGCAGTGGGCGCAGGTGAGCAGCGGCGGCTTGTTCTTCTTCTATCGCAGCTATTTCTTCTTTATCAAGGGCTGTGAAAATCTTGATGTATCTTGCAGCATCGGCATCGCTGACGTTAAGCCAGAACTGATAGAACTTGTAGGGCGAGGTGTAACGGCGGTCGAGCCAAACGTTGCCCGATTCGGTCTTGCCAAACTTGCCTCCGTCGGCTTTGGTAATCAGCGGGCAGGTAAGGGCAAATGCTTCGCCACCGGTTTTGCGGCGTATAAGCTCGGTACCGGTAGTGATGTTACCCCATTGGTCAGAACCTCCCATCTGCAAACGGCATCCCTCGTTTTGATAGAGGAACAAGTAGTCGTAGCCTTGCAGCAGCTGATAGGAGAACTCGGTGAAAGACATACCTACGCTCGATTCCGAGCTGAGGCGCTTCTTCACGGAGTCTTTAGCCATCATATAGTTGACGGTAATATGCTTGCCGATGTCGCGGATAAAGTTCAGGAACGAATAGCCTTTCATCCAGTCGTAGTTGTTGACCAGTTTGGCAGCATTGGGAGCATCCGAGTCGAAATCAAGGAACTTCGACAATTGCTTTTTGATACATTCCTGATTGTGGCGAAGCGTTTCTTCATCTAGAAGATTGCGTTCTGCCGATTTCATTGAAGGGTCTCCAATCATACCTGTGGCGCCGCCAATCAGCGCAATGGGACGGTGCCCTGCACGCTGCAGATGTTTCAGCATCATGACACCCACAAGATGCCCGATATGCAATGAGTCGGCGGTAGGGTCGATGCCCACATATGCAGAAGTCAATTCTTTTTGCAACTGTTCTTCTGTTCCCGGCATCATATCATGAATCATGCCCCTCCATCTTAGTTCTTCAACAAAATTCATCGTTTTATTCAATAAGTTTATACTGATTTATACTGATATGCGGGCAAAGGTACGACATTATTCATAAAAACACACCATGTACATTGCTTTCCAGCGTGGTGGCAAAGGTCTCCGGAGATATGTTAAGGGCAGTTGCCATTTGTGTGTAGACGGCGCGGATACCTATGTGGGATTCGTCGGTTTCGGCAAACAGCTTGTCGGGCCATGCGGCTTGCACAGATTGGGGATTGAAGTGCTCGCCGAAAGAGAGGAAGAAGTCCTGACGGAGCAATTGCTCGGCAAGGAGTCTGTTTCCACGGAAGCCATGGATAACCCACGGGACATGGGGGCGAATAGTCCTTTTGTTTTGTATCAACTTGTCCCACGCCTTTACGCAGTGGATGATGAGAGGTTTGCCCAGTTGCTCTGCCAAGGCAGCCTGTCGGGTGAAGGCTGCCTCTTGGAGGGCGGGTGGGGTATCTGCCATATGGTCGAGCCCTGCCTCGCCGATGGCAACCACCCCGGGATGCCCGGCTGCTTGCTCAAGGCGGGTGAGTTGCTTGTTCAGGTCCTTATCATTATTTATATACCACGGATGGATACTTACGGAATGCCATTGATTGTGGACGGGCATCTTCTCGTCTCTTCCTATTATTATATTGAGTATTGCCACGCAGTCTGCGGTGTCGGCTACGGGGTGGTGGGTATGTATATCGTAGCAGGTCATGGTATCAGGGGACGGGGTCATAGCCACTGCCGCCCCATGGATGGCAACGGAGGATACGTCGGATGGCCAGGTAGAGCCCCTTTATCGGACCATACTTCTTCAGTGCTTGCACGGCGTACTCCGAGCAGGTGGGAGTAAACCTGCAAGCTGCCGGGGTGAGGGGTGAGATACAATATTTATAGAAATATATCGGCAGCAGGAGCAATGATGTGAACAGCCGTTTCATAATTCCTTTTTACGGAGGAGTCTAAGAGCCTTGGTCATAGCCTTCTCGATAGAAGGGAAGGGATGGACTTCTTTGTCCACGTATAGGAAGGCAACCATCATGCTTCGGTTCTCTTCTTCCAAGGGATCGATGAGGTCGTATTTGTGCAATCTATATGCTTCGCGCACCCGGCGTTTGAGCAGGTTGCGCTCCACGGCATGCTTAAACCTCTTCTTGGATACGTTGACAAGTATGGAAACGGGTGAGGGAGTACTGTCTTCCGGGGGCAGATATACTACCCGCAACGGAAACGCAATGAACGACTGTCCTTTCTCGAACAGAAGGTCGATGCTGCGTTTCCGCGACAAGCGTTCATCTTTCCCCAGTGTATATCTCCTACTTCCCATTCTTCTTGGTTCTGCCGGCTTCTTTCTCTTGCTTAAGATATAGGTCCAGAGCGGCAGTCATAGAAGGTGCTTCGGGGGTGGGTGCTTCCACGTCCAGTCTGAAGCCCGCATCGCGTACAGCCTTAGCCGTGGTGGGCCCAAAGCAGCCTATGCGGATGTCGCCCTGCTTGAAGTCCGGGAAATTCTTCATAAGGGATGCGATGCCCGCGGGGCTGAAAAACACCAGCATATCGTAGTCGAGTTTCTCGTCTTCGGTAAATTCGTTGCTCACGGTACGATACATGATTGCCTTTGTATAGTTGATTTTCTTGGCATCAAGCAAGCTCATCAAATCTTCTTTATGAACATCGGAGAGAGGTATAAGATACTTCTCCTTGGCATGCTTGGCGATGATTGTAACGAGGTCTTCGGGCTTTCCTGTCCCGAAAAACACTTTACGCTTACGATATACAATGTATTTCTGAAGGTAGACAGCAATAGCTTCTGTCATGCAGAAATATTTCATTGTATCGGGAATAACAAGACGCAGTTCTTTGCACAGATGAAAGAAATGGTCGATGGCCGTACGGGCTGTGAATATCACAGCCGAATGGTCTAAGATAGAAATTCTCTGTTGCCTGAACTCTTTGGATGAAAGGGCTTCGACTTTGATGAAAGGATGAAAATCGATAGTTACCCCATACTTCTCCGCAATGTCGAAGTAGGGAGACTTTTCAGATGCCGGCTTTGGTTGTGATACCAACATCTTTTTGATGTTCAATGCCATAAAGTGTTTGTCTCAATAAAATTATACAAAAGAATCATGCCTTTATATAAGTACATGAGGGGTAAAATTTCCAGGGCGCAAAGGTATAAACAAATGTAGATAAAACCGAATTTACCTTTCCAAAATATGCGCAAACCCTTATAGACTATAGCTAAACGGCACATAAGGAAGAGAACGGCGAACAAAATGGCAGGGACGAGAAGATGTTTGTTGACCAATACCATCCAATAGACGGGAACGTAGAGGGAGATGCCCCAAAGACCCATTACTGCGTTGTAGTTTGTTTTCCACAGACGGTACTCCCGTATGGAGGCGAAGATGAGGGCGAGGAGCACGTATATCGCCTGCTTTATCTGATAGTAGACGAAGAAGAGCACGAGGTAGCACGCGACCACAAAGAGGACATCCAAGAGGTTGCGGTAGACAATCATACCTTCTGCGCGGGTGTAGGCAAAGACGGCGATACCGCAGAGAAGGAAGACCTGGAAGAGGAGGTAGTTGCGATAGAAGAAGGAGTGCTTGCCGGGCTGTGGGTCGAAGATGTTATGTCTTTCGCGAACGTAGCGCACATCCTTCAGCATCCTGAAGAAGTGCAGCAGGTTGGAACGAAACACAATGGCGAAGATGGTGAAGACCGTCACCAACAATAAGAACACGGCATCATCCATCGGCTGGTTGAGCCATATACGAATGCCGGTGTATCCTTCTATCGCGTCCATCTTGGTCTTCCTTGCTGCGAGGGAGGGTTTAGAGTGTTTCCTTTATTATCTCGCCCACAGAGGGGTGGGGGAAGGTTATGGATTTCAGTTCGGAGGCCTTCATGCCTTTCTCTATGGCTATGCCGGCGATGACTATAAGTTCGGAGGCGGGGTTACCCAGCATATGTGCTCCGAGGATGGTCTCGTCTTGTGCGACAAGCATCTTGCATACGCCGCTGCCTTGTTCGTTCTCAGCCACGAAGCGTCCGGAGAATGCCATGGGGAGTTTCTTCACGGTGAAGGGAGTGCCTTCGCGGGTGAGCTCTTCTTCCGTCTTGCCCACGCCGGCTATTTCGGGGTTGGTGTAGACAACACCCGGGATGGCCCGGTAGCTCATGCAGGCAGAGGTATCGCCAAGGATATGCTTGACGGCTGTTTCCGCCTCGCTCACGGCAGTGTGGGCAAGCATGGAGAAGGCAGTGATGTCGCCGACGGCATATACGTTGGGCAGGGAGGTCTGCATGTGTTCGTTCACCTTCACGCCGCTACGGAAAGGCTCCAAGGCAAGAGTTTCGAGGCCGAATCCCCCGGTCACGGCCCTGCGTCCTACGCTGAGGAGCACCTTCTCGCCCTCAAGAGTAAAGCTTTCGCCGTCTTTCTCCACTGTCACCTCGCCGCCATGGATGGCTGTCACGCGATGGCCAAGATAGAACTTCATGCCACGTTTGGTATACTCGGCGAGGAGCATTTCGGAGAGCTCTCTATCCATCGCCCCAAGTATTTTGTCTTGCATCTCCACAACGTGTACCTTAGAGCCCATGCTGAGGAAGAAGGAGGCGAACTCCATTCCCACCACGCCGCCGCCGATGATGATGATGGAGGAGGGGAGGGTCTTTGCCGAGAGCGCCTCGCGGTTTGTCCAACACTCACTTTCAGCCACGCCCGGGATAGGCGGGATGATTGTCTCCGAGCCGGTGCAGAGGAGGAGGTTCCCGGCCTCATACATCTCCTCGCCACAGAGGATGGAGATGGTGCCGTCTTCCTTGCGCCCCTTTATCTCTGCCGCGCCCGTCACCATTGTCACGCCCTGATTGGTGAGCCGCATGCGTATGCCGGCAGTAAGCTTTTTCACCACCTTGTTTTTGCGGGCAATGATTTTGGGGAAGTCGAACGTGGGGTTCTCTGCGCTCACGGCATAGCGTAGGGCATGTTTCACCGTGTCGAGCAC
>CAVJCD010000115.1:0-7565 GCA_963648005.1 Tannerellaceae bacterium
GCAAGACAGCCTCGCCACGGCAGAAAAGAACAAGCTTACTGCCGAGCGCGACAGCCTCTCAAGTTTGCGCAATCGCGAGATAGCAAAGAAAGACAGCATCATCAAAATCAACGACAGCATAGCCAAGGCAAAGCAGGACAGCATCTCGAAAGCTGCCCTCGACAGCATTTCGAAGTATAAGAGCGACGCTGCAAAGCGCGACAGCCTCATTGCTGCCAGCACCAAGCTCCTTAAAGAGCAGGACAGCATATCCAATGCCAAGCAAGACAGCCTCACGGCCTTGAAGGATAGCATCGCCAAGGCACGCAACAGCGAGATAGCAAAGAAAGACAGCCTCATCAAAGTCAACGACAGCATAGCCAAGGCAAAGCAGGACAGCATCTCGAAGGCGGCCAGCGACAGCATTGCCAAGTATAGCGGCGACGTTGCCAAGCGCGACACTATCATAGCCGCCTACAAAAAACTTGTTGACGAGCAAGACAGTATTGCCAAGGCAGAGCGCGACAGCCTCACGGCAGTGAAGGATAGCATCACCAAGGCATACAACAACAAGATATCGGCAAAAGACAGCCTTATCAAAGTCAACGACAGTATTGCCAAGGCTAAGCAGGACAGCATCTCGAAGGCAGCCAGCGACAGCATAGCCAAGTATGGCGGCGACGTTGCCAAGCGCGACAGCGTAATAGCAGCCTACAAGAAGCTTGTTGCCAAGCAAGACAGCATAGCCAAGGCCAAGCAAGACAGCATCAAGAAGGCAGCCAGCGACAGCATAGCCAAGTATGGCGGCGACGTTGCCAAGCGCGACAGCGTAATAGCAGCCTACAAGAAGCTTGTTGCCAAGCAAGACAGCATAGCCAAGGCCAAGCAAGACAGCATCAAGAAGGCAGCCAGCGACAGCATAGCCAAGTATGGCGGCGACGTTGCCAAGCGCGACAGCGTAATAGCAGCCTACAAGAAGCTTGTTGCCAAGCAAGACAGCATAGCCAAGGCCAAGCAAGACAGCATCAAGAAGGCAGCCAGCGACAGCATAGCCAAGTATGGCGGCGACGTTGCCAAGCGCGACAGCGTAATAGCAGCCTACAAGAAGCTTGTTGCCAAGCAAGACAGCATAGCCAAGGCCAAGCAAGACAGCATCAAGAAGGCAGCCAGCGACAGCATAGCCAAGTATGGCGGCGACGTTGCCAAGCGCGACAGTATTATTGCCGCACGCGACAGCGCCATCAAAGCCAACGACAGCATTGCCAAGGCTAAGCAAGACAGCATCAAGAAGGCAGCCAATGACAGTATTGCCAAGTACAACGGCGATATTAAGGCCCTTAACGGTGTCATTGCCTCTCGCGACAGCGCCATCGCTGCCAATGCCGAAATTGCCAAGGCTAAGCAAGACAGCCTCACGGCAGTGAAGGACAGTATCACCAAGGTATACAACAGCGACATGGCAAAGAAGGACAGCACCATCGCTGCCCACGACAGCATTGCCAAGGCTAAGCAAGACAGCATCATTGCCGCCGCCCGCGACAGCATAACCAAGGCCAACGGCAACATCGCTTTGCTGGATAGCATTGTTAATGCCCGCGACAGTATCATCAAGGTTCGCGACAAGGAACTTAAGGAGCAAGACAGCCTCGCCACGGCAGAAAAGAACAAGCTTACTGCCGAGCGCGACAGCATCTCCTCTTTGCGCGATAGAGAGATAGCTGCGAAAGACAGCACCATCGCTGCCCATGACAGCATTGCCAAGGCTAAGCAAGACAGTCTCACTAATGCAGCCAGCGACAGCATAGCCAAGTGTAACGACGACATCGAAGCCCTTAAGAGAATCATTGCCGCCCGCGACAGTGCCATCAAAGCCAACGACAGCATTGCCAAGGCCAAGCAAGACAGCCTCACGGCTCTTAAGGACAACCTCATCAATGATTACAACGGCAAGATAGCTGCCAAAGACAGCACCATCGCTGCCAACGCCCGCATAGCAGAGGCCAAGTTCGAGGAACTTGCTGCAGCTGCACGCGACAGCATTGCCAAGTATAACGGCGACCTTGCCAAGAAGGATAGCATCATCGCAGCCCGCGACAGTCTCCTTAAAGAGCAGGAACGCCTGGCGATAGCAATGCGCGACAGCATCATTGCCGCCCGCGACAGCATCATTGCCGCATTGAACAGCACCATCGCTACCAAAGACAGTATCATAGCTGCCGGCGTACCCATCGTCTATATTGTGGAGAGCGACATATACTCGATTCTGTTTACCCACAACAAACTCAACCCTCAGTACAACGGCAAGTACTTCACTGCCGATGGAATGAAGTCGGAGGATGAGGTGGACCTCAACGAGGATGCACGAACACAGTGGGCCATCTATACCAATCTGTCCACCGGACTGTCCACCATCCGCAACCGCGCTACCAACGAGATTCTGCGCAACAGCTTTGGTGTGGAGATTAAGGACAAGGAGTTCTATGCCATTTCGAACCTCAAGAGCGACGATATACTGGTGTCTACCGGTATGGGCGACACGGTGAAGCTTAATGCTGTGCCCGATGCATACAAGCAGAACCCGCTGTTGGGACGCTTCGTATACAACGGCGAATATCGCGACCTCATGAGCTACGAGTTCTGTTTCTACGACGGACATGAAAACGATATGATGGTGAACGTCGACGAGAATGGCTACATTTATGTAGACCCCAACGGCGGAAGCGCGCGGTTTAAGCTGCATATGACGACCGAGGAATATGGCGCTGAGGCCATCGACGGCAAGAGCGTAAAACTCTTGAAGACTCACTACAACTACACAGCCGTTGTCAACGGCGACACCTTGATGGTGGTGAAGGAGAACGGCAGGTATAAGCTGTCTAAAACGGGTACTCCGGTCAGCTTCGACGTGATGAAGACCACAACCATCGACGGCGTCGACTGGTATTCGATGGTTGACAGCAAAAACGGAAAGAAGGTTTTGGTTGACCTGACATCCATGAATATCTACGAAGACGAGTCCTCTGCGTCGCGCACCTCGATGTTCTCCATCATAAGCAACTCTCACCTTCTGTTCCGCCACATTGGCGAGACAATTGAAGACGGCATAGCCTTCAAGGATACAGCTTATGTTGAGATATTCAAGAGCGACGAGCCGAGCCGCTTCCTCTATGAGGATTCGAAGAACCTCTTCACGATGAAGAGCGACAACGTCAAAGAGGGCAAGACCTTCCTCGGTATATACAACAATAAGGAATATACCCACAACGCATCGCTCTTCCTTGATACGGCTTATGTATGGGACGAGAAGGTGATGCCTACCTACCTCTTGGCTGTGGATGCTCACCACTATAACGCGGGTGAGGAGATTCACGGATACGGCACAGAGGCAGAAAGAGAGTGCGTAGCTGCCAAATACCTCGTGTCGTTGGCAGACTCTACGGATGGAAGCTATTGCGGCAAGACGCGCCTCGGCTTTGTCAGGGGTATACACGTGGGTGACTCGCTGGTTATCTCCGGCACCAACGATACTCTCACCATCGCTCGCGGTCAGCTCAACCGTGGCATGTTTGCCTTCGAGTTGGTTGACAGGATTGAGAACAATCCCGACGCCGACTTCTATCTGAGGAACAAGGACGGCTACGTAGGTATCATGAACGGCGTGCCTATCCTGGTTGACCAGAAGACTACTGCCGCAATGTTCAATATGTATAAGAGCGACGTTGTGCCGACGGCAAACGAGGGCATCGATGCTTCAGGCGTGAAGATTATTGCCGGCAAGGGCTGCGTGACGGTAAGAGGCGCAGCAGGCAAGACGGTGACCGTAACGAGCATGCTCGGCAGGATAGTAGAGCAAACAGTGGCAGCCTCAGACAACATACAGCTCGTTGCTCCGGCGGGAGTGGTGATTGTAAGCGTTGAAGGCGAGACACCAAAGAAGACAATCATTAAATAAAATTCATAGTCAAAAAATGTGCAAGTTGTGCGGCCAGGGGAGCCGGAAGGCTTCCCCTGCCAAGTAACCCGCGACGGGCGAAAAAGCAGCTTGTCCTAAAATCTTAAAAGAGTCTGTCTTTTTAGATCTGAGAAGACCTAGAAGGGAGCAGCCCGGCCCCGGTGGAGTCCTTCCGCCGGGGCCAGGTGTGTTTATAGGGGGCCCCGCACAATGTCACGAACCCCTCGCCCCGGCGGGGTTGCTCCATACCCGCAAGCCCCAAGCCGTAGCCCTGGCGCAATTGCTCCACCCCTACAAGCACCAAGCCATAGCTTTTCTGCAAGGCCTCCGCATGGGGACTGTTGCCATCGTCGTACCCCTACGACAGTACCCTCCAAAAATTCCACGCATCGGCGTAGGGGTACAACGATGCCCTCCAAAATTTCCATACATCGGCGTAGGGGTACAACAGTCCCAAGAAAAATTCTACGCATCGGCGTAGGGGTACAACGATGCCTTCCAAAAAATCCACCCATCGGCGTAGGGGTACGCCGATATGTCGAAGGGCTGTGGCAGCCCATGGCGGAAGGAAACAAAAAGGCCGCACCGCAGGAGTGAACCCTTTGTGGCGCAGCCTTCCTCTTTTAAACTATAGTTTAGGATGCTATTCGCGGAAATATACCCTCTTGACCCTTGGCGAGACGGAGGTGAGTATCTCATACGGGATGGTGCCCAGCTTCTCGGCCATCTCGCACACCGGCAGGGCCTCGCCGAACACAATCACGGCATCACCTTCCTTGGCGTCGGTGTCGGTGACGTCCACCATGCAGGCGTCCATGCAGATATTCCCGATGATGGGGCAGCGCTTACCGCCGATAGACACTTCCCCTACGCGGTTGCTCAGCCGGCGGTCAAGCCCGTCGGCATACCCTATGGGGATGATGGCGATGCGTGAGTCGCGGTCCACAAACGTGCGGCGGCTGTATCCTACGGAGTCGCCCTTGGGCACTTGCTGTATCTCAAGGATGGTTGTTCTTAGGGTGCTGACGTTGCGCGGCCCCTCCATGCCCGAGGCGCTGATGCCATAGAGCCCGATGCCCAGGCGCACCATGTCCATCTGATAGTCCGCAAAACGTTCGATGCCCGCCGTGTTGAGGATATGCTTGATGACGGGATGCTCAAGGCCCTCCTCCAGTTTGGCGGCAGCCGACGCGAAGGTCTCGAGCTGCATCTTGGTGAAGTCGTCGAACTCCGTAGAGTCGCTGCCCGCAAGGTGCGAGAACACGGAGCGTACCACCACTCCGCACTGGTCCTTGAGCCTCCGGCATACCTCCTCTATGTCTCCGGGACGGAAGCCCAGGCGGTGCATGCCAGTATCCACCTTGATATGTATTGGGAAGGAGGTGATGCCCCTTCGTTCCGTCTCCCTTATAAGTGCGTCCAAGAGGCGGAAGCTGTATACCTCCGGCTCCAGGAGATTCTCGAAGAGTGAGTTGAAACTGCCAAACTCGGGGTTCATCACCATGATGGGTATCGAGATGCCCTCCTTGCGGAGGTCCGCCCCCTCGTCGGCAACAGCCACGGCAAGATAGTCGCAGCGGTGCTCCTGCAGTGTCTTGGCAAGCTCGAAAGAGCCGGCGCCATAGCCAAAGGCCTTTACCATACACACCATCTTGGTCTCCGGGCGCAGCTTCGAGCGGTAGAGGTTGAAGTTATGCACAAGGGCGTCGAGGTTGACCTCCAGGATAGTCTCGTGCACCTTCTTCTCCAGCATCTCCGAGATGCGTTCGAAGTGGAAGCTGCGCGAGCCCTTGAGCAGTATGAGTTCGTTGTTGAAGCTTCGGATGGCAGGCGAGCGGAGAAACTCGTCGGTAGTCTCGTAGAACTCCTTCTCCACATTGAAGAGCGAGCCGTAGTCCTTCACGTCGTGCCCGATGCCGATGAGACGGTCCACCTTCTTGCGCTGCACGAGGTCGGCAACCTTTTGATAGAGTCTCTTGGGCAGGGTGCCCGACTGAAGTATGTCGGACAGAATCAGCGTGCGCTTCATCTTCTTGTCCGCATGCCTGCTCTGCTGAAAGTCGAGGGCTATGTCCAAAGAATTGATATCCGAATTATATGCATCGTTGATGAGCAGACATCCCGCTACGCCCTGCTTCACGTCGAGGCGCATGTCCACAGGCTCGAGCCGGGCAAACTTCTCTGCGTCGGCCACGCTGGTGGGCTTGAGGTAGAGCATGACGGCAAGGCAGTGGATAACATTCTCGATGGATGCCTCGTCGGTGAACGGGATGGTATATTCTCTCGACATGCCAAGCAGCGTGCATCTGATGGTGGTCTCCGTGGCTTTCTTATGTATGGTCTCGATGTAGAGCGGCGCCTCCGTGTCTTTGCGGCTCCAGGCAATGGCCTTGTGCGAGAGGCATGCCGCCTCGATGCAGTCGGAGATGATGGCGTCGTCGCCGTTATATATGATGGCCTCGCTCTCGTTGAAGAGGGTGAGCTTCTCGAGGCACTTGCGTGTGGTGGATACGAAGTTTTCCTGATGCGCCTCGCCGATGTTGGTGATGATACCTATGGTGGGCTGGATTATGGGCCTCAGCTTCTCCATCTCGTCGGGCTGCGAGATACCTGCCTCGAATAAGCCCAAGGTGTGCTTCTCGCTCATCTGCCACACCGAAAGGGGTACGCCCAGCTGCGAGTTGTAGCTCCTTGGCGAGCGCACGATGTTGAAGTCCTTATGCAAAAGCTGGTAGAGAAACTCCTTCACCACGGTCTTGCCGTTGCTCCCCGTGATGCCTATGACGGGGATGTCGAACTTCTTGCGGTGATACGCCGCAAGCTTTTGAAGCGCGTGGAGAGTGTCTTTCACCACGAGGAAGTTGGCGTCTGTCATCTTTTCGAACTCAGGATGCATCTCGCTTACCACGAAGTTGCGCACGCGCAGCTTATAGAGCTCACCGATATACTTGTGGCCGTCGTTGGTCTTTGTCTTGAGGGCGAAGAAGAGACTCTCCTCCGGCGCCGAAAGCCGTCGGCTGTCGGTAAGCAAAGTGCTGACGGTGCCATCCTTCAGGTTCTTTGTCCTCACGCCAATCGCCCCGGCTATTTCTTTTATCGTGTATTCCATCTCACTTAAGTTTACTCTCTATCGTTTCCATCTCTTTTGTGCAGTCAAAAGACGGAAATTTCTCGCTAATACGTTTCATCTTTAACAAAGTTTGCGACAGAAAGCGTTTGTATTCCTCGCCCTCGGGGTTAAACGGCCGGTGCTCGAGGAGGGATGAAGCATGTCGTCGGCATAGAAACGGTAGTCCCTCAATTCGTCCATCATTATCTCGTATGCGGGGAAGTAGGTCGCACGCTCGGGGAAGCTGCTTCCAAGAGCCTCCGCAAAAAGCAGGAGCGAGGCTTTGCTGAGCTGGTTCGCGTGGGCGCCGTCCCTGAGGTGGCGTATCGGGCTAACGGTGAAGAGCACCTTCAAATCCGGGCACTGCTCCCAGATTGACAGCAGCAGCTCCTTCCATTCCTTCACCACATTGTCGACCTCCAACATCTCCCTCGTGAACATATCCTCGGGCAGTTTATGGCAGTTTGCCACCACCTCGCCCGTGCTCTTCAGCCGATAGACGTGGGCTGGGGCCATGGTTATAAT
>CAVJCD010000116.1:0-7523 GCA_963648005.1 Tannerellaceae bacterium
GCTTATGATAGTACTTGCGCTCCTGACCATGGTTGGCAATCATACGGATGCGCTCCGCAAGCTTTTCATCCGCCGTCATCAGGGCTCCCCCATCACCACAGCAAGCCAAAGGTTTGGAGGGGAAGAACGACGTGGTCCCGATAATGCCCATCGTACCGGTCTTTTTCACCCGTCCGTCGGGGAAGGTATACTCCGCCCCTACCGACTGGGCATTGTCTTCCACTACATATATATGATATTTCTCGGCAATCTTCAGTATCGGAGCCATGTCGCACGACTGCCCGAACAAATGAACAGCAATAATGGCCTTTGTGTTGCACGAGATTGATTCCTCTATCTTCAGGGGATTGATATTATAAGTGCGGGGGTCTACATCCACCAAAACGGGGGTCAGCCCAAGCAAGGCGGCAACCTCGGCAGCTGCCACATAGGTGAATGCCGGAACAATAACCTCATCGCCGGGCCGCAGGTCCAATGCCATCAAGGCAATCTGGAGCGCATCCGTACCATTGCCGCAAGGGATTACGTAAGGGATGTCGAGATATTTGGCAAAGCCCTCTGCAAAGGCCTTCACTTCCGGACCGTTGATGAAAGCACTATGCTCCATCACCGTTTGCATCGCCGTGTCAATCTCATCCTTCAAGCGATGGTACTGCCCACGCAAGTTGACCATCTGTATTTGTTTCTCAAGCATCTTTTGTAAGGAAAGTGCGTTTATTTCACTTCACTACCAGGCTTTACTTCTTTCTCCGGGGTAATGACCGCCAGACTGCCATCGAAGTTCTCGGCAGAGAGTATCATCCCTTCCGAAACGATTCCACGCAACTTACGCGGAGCCAAGTTGGCAATAAAGCAAACCTGCTTACCCACGAGGTCTTCCGGAGAATAATGATGGGCTATGCCCGAAATGATGGTACGTTTCTCCAAGCCGTCGTCGATGAGGAACTGCAACAGCTTGTCGGCCTTCGGCACCTTCTTGCATTCCAATACCGTACCCACACGGATATCCAACTTCGTGAAGTCGTCGAACTCAACAGTCTCGCGTATAGGTTTAGCTTTATAGTTGGCTTCTTCGTTTGCTTTCTTTGTGTCGAGCAGCTTCTGCACCTGTGCCTCAATCACGCTGTCGTCAATCTTCTCAAACAAGAGTTCCGATTTACCCAGCTGATGACCGGCAGGGAGCAGGTCGGCAGCACCAAGGCGATTCCACCCCAGTGGCTCTACGTTCAGCATTTTGTTCAGCTTCTTCATGCTGAAAGGAAGGAGCGGTTCGAAAGCAATTGCCAAGTTGGCGGTAATCTGCAAGGCAATGTTCATGATAGTTGCCACACGGTTCATATCCGTTTTTGCCAATTTCCAAGGCTCCGTATCTGCCAAGTATTTGTTACCGATACGTGCAAGGTTCATCGCCTCCTTCTGGGCATCGCGGAAATGGTATGTGTCGAGCAGACGTTCAACGTCGGCCTTCACGTCCTTAAAGTCGGTCAATGTCTGACGGTCGTAGTCGGTCAACTCACCGGCTGCAGGCACTTTCCCTTCGAAATATTTCTCGGTCAGCACCATTGCACGGTTCACAAAGTTACCAAGGATAGCCACCAATTCGTTGTTATTGCGTGCTTGGAAGTCTTTCCAAGTAAAGTCGTTGTCTTTGGTCTCCGGAGCATTGGCTGTCAAAACATAACGCAACACATCCTGCTTTCCGGGCATATCTTCAAGATATTCGTTCAACCATACTGCCCAGTTGCGGGATGTGGATATCTTGTCGCCCTCGAGGTTGAGGAATTCATTGGCTGGAACATTTTCCGGCAGATTAAACGAACCTTCGGCCTTCAGCATCGAAGGAAACACAATGCAGTGGAACACGATATTGTCTTTACCTATGAAATGCACCATTTTGGTCTCCGGGTCTTTCCACCAAGTCTCCCAGCTGTCGGGCAACAACTCCTTTGTATTCGAGATATATCCGATGGGAGCGTCAAACCACACATACAGCACCTTGCCCTCGGCTCCTTCCACCGGCACGGGGATACCCCAATCCAAGTCACGACTTACGGCACGCGGCTGCAGCCCCATATCCAGCCAACTCTTACACTGCCCGTATACGTTAGGTTTCCATTCTTTATGTCCCTCAAGAATCCATTTACGAAGGAACGGTTCCCACTTATCCAATGGCAAATACCAGTGCTTGGTTTCTCTCATCACCGGCTTACTACCACTGATGGCAGACTTGGGATTAATCAGCTCTGTAGGACTCAGAGATGTGCCGCAGGCTTCGCATTGGTCGCCATAAGCCTTTTCATTGCCACAATGCGGACACGTTCCGGTTATATAACGGTCGGCAAGAAACTGCCCCGCTTCCTCATCGTAATACTGCTCACTGGTCTTCTCAATAAACTCGCCTTTCTCATAGAGGGTACGGAAGAAGTCTGAAGCCACCTGTCTGTGGACAGACGACGTGGTACGGGAATAGATATCAAAGGAAATGCCGAAATCTTCGAAAGATTTCTTGATGATACTATGATAGCGGTCCACCACATCCTGGGGCGTAACACCCTCCTTCTTGGCGCGAAGTGTAATGGGCACACCATGCTCATCAGAACCACCAATCATCAAAACATCTTCGCCCTTCAGACGAAGGTAGCGGGCATAAATATCCGCCGGCACATACACACCTGCCAAGTGTCCGATATGCACCGGCCCGTTAGCATACGGCAACGCCGTAGTAATCAACGTTCTCTTAAACCGTTTTTCCATACCTTGTGTTTTTTTAGACGAGCAAAGGTATTGAAATATTTGCTTAGAAGGAAATGTACCTTCAGTGAACCATGACTTCCACAGGTTGTCTGTTACATTCCCCAACTCTCGCGGTCGAGATTACGATAGTTGATTGCCTCGGCAAGGTGGTGGGTCTCGATGTTCTCCGAACCATCAAGGTCTGCAATGGTACGGGAGACCTTCAAGATACGGTCATAGGCCCGGGCGGAAAGGCAGAGACGCTGCATGGCACTTTTGAGCAGAGCCAAACAATCGGCATTGGGCACAGCATATTTATGCAACAGTTGCGTCGTCATCTGGGCATTACAATAGATGCCCTCATAGTCTGCGAAACGTTTCTCCTGGATGGCACGCGCCTTTATCACCCGTTCGCGAATTTTCACGCTAGGTTCGGAAGGGCGTTGCTCGGAGATTTTCTCGAACGGCACGGGCACAATCTCCACCTGGATGTCAATTCTATCGAGCAACGGTCCCGAGATACGGTTCATATACTTCTGCACAGCTCCCGGAGGACAAAGACAGGGCCTATCGGGATGGTTATAGTAGCCACATGGACACGGATTCATTGAGGCAACAAGCATAAAGCTTGCAGGATATTCTACCGAGAAGCGTGCACGCGAAACTGTTATCTTACGGTCCTCCAAAGGCTGGCGCATCACCTCAAGTACACTACGGTTGAACTCCGGGAGTTCGTCGAGAAACAACACACCATTGTGCGCCAAACTGACTTCACCCGGTTGTGGGAATGTACCACCTCCTACCATTGCCACGTTGGAAATGGTGTGGTGCGGCGAACGGAACGGTCGCTGTACCATCAAGGATGTCTCCTTCCCAATCTTGCCCGCCACGGAGTGAATCTTCGTCGTCTCCAACGACTCATGCAAGGTGAATGGCGGAAGAATCGTAGGCAGGCGCTTTGCAAGCATCGATTTGCCGCTACCGGGAGCTCCAATCATCAGCAGATTATGTCCTCCGGCTGCCGCCACCTCCAATGCCCGCTTCACACTCTCCTGGCCACGCACATCGGAAAAATCGATGTCGAATTGTTCTTGCCGGGCATAGAATTCCTCCCGTGTGTTCACGATGGTCGGCTCCAATTGGCACTTCCCATTCATAAATTCAATCACCTCTTTGATGTTGGAAACCCCATACACGTCCAGATTGTTGACCACAGCCGCCTCACGTGCGTTTTGCTTCGGAAGAATAAAGCCTTTGAAACCATCTTCCCGCGCCTTGATGGCAATAGGCAATGCCCCCTTTACCGGCTGTAGACTCCCATCAAGCGACAACTCGCCCATCATAAGGTATTGGTCGAGCCTGGAAGCATCCAACTCTTCTGCCGCTGCCATTATACCGATGGCCAACGGCAAATCGTAGGCAGAACCTTCCTTCCGGATGTCGGCAGGTGCCATATTTATCACAATACGATTGCGGGGGAACTTATATCCGCTTACTTGAAGAGCAGAAATGATACGCTCGTGGCTCTCGCGCACAGCCACATCAGGAAGCCCCACCAAAAAGAACTGGATTCCTTTCGTGCAACTGACCTCAATGGTGACAATAGTGGCAGAGATGCCCTGCACTGCGGCGGCATACGATTTGACCAACATAGTCGATGATTTCGGGTGAATTGATATTAGTTGTTACTACTTTATCAACTTTTCGAGCGCCTGCTCTATCTCCACACCATTGTCCGTCTTCATCACAATCTTTCCTTCTTCGTCTATCAAGAAACAACGGGGAAGTGCGTTCACATTATATAGGTCCACCAACATCGTTGCCTGTCCGGCAGAGTCGGTCACCAAATTCCAATCAATAGTATCCTTTATCAACTGCTTGCGGACCTCCTTCGGGTCATCGTCCAAACTCACCAGCAGCATGTCTACCTTGTCCCTCGGATACTTTGTTGCAACTTTGTCCAAAAACAAATCCTCCGTCTGACACATGTCACACCAAGGAGCCGTGAAGGCAAGCAACAAATAACGCTTGGGGAAAGAATCCAAACTCATGGCCTTACCATAAACGTTCTTCACCTGAAATTCGGGAGCCTCCGCACCCAACTGCGTACGCCTTGCCTTGGCACTATACTCACGAAGACTCTGCACCAAGTAGAAGTCATTCAACTTCGGGCTGAGCACCGCCAACAACTCGTCCATCTTACGGGTGTCGTCTGGATTCATAAAGTAATATTGCAGCAATACAACAGAAGCCTCCTCCTCAGGATGTGTCTGTATGTATTCCATCGCCCGTTCCGACAACATATGATTCACATTGGCAAGACGGGAGGGTGTATCAGTCTCTTCCGTAGTTCTCAAATCGTTGTCTTTCTCCGTCAAAAGCTTGATCAAATCCGTCTGCTCCTTCAACAAAGTTCCAACACTCTTCTTATACACACTCAATTTATCATTGATTCGTCCGCCTTTCACCTGCAACAAGTCCGGATAAAGGGCATCACCACTAATGGTTATCTTCTCACCCTTCTCCAAATAAGCCATAACCCAACTCTTCTTGTCGTCAAAGAAGATGGTGACAGTGTTGAATTCTCCCTCAGAACGTTTTAAGGAAAATTGTCCGGCTTTTTCACAAACAATCGTATCAACAATTTTGTAATTGTCGTTCTCAAAGACAGCATACAACTTCTCGTCTCCCAAATTAGACAACCGGCCTTCTACTCGGTATGAGACGCTTCTGCCACACGACACAAAGAATAATACTGTTCCAATGGTCAGCAATAAGTGTTTTATCATTCTACCTTTTAACCACACAATAACGAATAATTTGGGGTAAAGGTAGTAAAGGTTTTTTAAACAAACTAACATTTTATAATAAAATGCAAAAAAGCGTGGAGCAATACGCCCCACGCTTTTTATACTTCGTTCAGACTTACGCCCGAGCTATAATTACAATTTCGGACCAGCAGCAACCAATGCCTTGCCTGCATCGTTACCTGTGAACTTAGAGAAGTTCTTAATGAAACGTGCAGCCAAATCTTTAGCTTTCTCTTCCCACTTGCAAGCGCAATCGTAAGTGTCGCGCGGGTCGAGAATCTTCGGGTCTACGCCCGGCAACTCTGTCGGAACAACAAAGTCGAAATAAGGAATAACCTTCGTCGGAGCCTTGTCGATAGAGCCATTGAGGATAGCATCAATGATACCACGTGTATCGCGGATAGAAATACGCTTTCCTGTTCCGTTCCAACCGGTGTTAACCAAGTAAGCCTTAGCACCAACTTTGTTCATCTTCTTAACCAATTCTTCTGCATATTTTGTAGGATGCAAGCTCAAGAAAGCAGCACCGAAGCAAGCGGAGAATGTAGGAGTCGGCTCTGTGATACCGCGCTCTGTTCCTGCCAACTTAGCAGTAAAGCCGGACAAGAAGTAGTACTGAGCCTGCTCAGAGTTCAAGATAGATACTGGAGGCAACACACCGAATGCATCGGCCGAGAGGAAGATTACCTGATGAGCGTGAGGCCCTTTCGAAACCGGCTTAACGATATTCTGGATATGATAGATAGGATAAGAAACACGAGTGTTCTCCGTTACGCTCTTATCGGCGAAATCAATCTTGCCGTCAGCGTTAACAGTTACGTTCTCAAGCAAAGCATCGCGCTTGATGGCGTTATAGATATCAGGCTCGCTCTCTTTGTCGAGGTTGATAACCTTGGCATAGCAACCACCTTCGTAGTTGAATACGCCCTCGTCGTCCCATCCGTGCTCATCGTCACCGATAAGTTTACGTTTCGGGTCGGTAGACAAAGTAGTCTTACCTGTACCGGAGAGACCGAAGAAGATAGCAGAGTCGGTACCTTCCATGTTGGTATTGGCAGAGCAGTGCATTGAAGCGATACCACGCAACGGGTTAAAGTAGTTCATCATTGAGAACATACCTTTCTTCATTTCACCACCATACCATGTATTGATGATAACCTGCTCTTTGGAAGTCAAGTTGAACACAACAGCTGTTTCAGAGTTCAAGCCAAGTTCTTTGTAATTCTCAACTTTTGCCTTAGAAGCGTTGTATACAACGAAATCAGGCTCGAAGTCTTCCAATTCTTCTTTTGAAGGACGGATAAACATGTTGGTAACAAAGTGAGCCTGCCATGCAACTTCCATGATAAAACGGACTTTCAAGCAAGTAGCCTTGTTGGCACCGCAGTAGCCATCCACAACATAGAGCTTCTTGTTCGACAATTCTTTTGCAGCCAACTCTTTCAAGACTTTCCAAGTAGCTTCTGTTACAGGTTTGTTGTCGTTCTTGTATTCGTCTGAAGTCCACCAAACAGTGTTCTTGCTGGTTTCGTCCATTACCAAAAACTTATCCTTAGGAGAGCGACCTGTATAAACACCGGTCATAACATTGACAGCGCCCAATTCCGTTACTTGACCTTTCTCAAAGCCTTCCAGACCGGGTTTTGTCTCTTCTGCGAACATAACATCATAAGACGGATTGTGTAAGATTTCCGTTACACCTGTGATTCCGTACTTGCTTAAATCCAATTTAGCCATTCTTGATACTAATTTAAATGATTCTTTTATATAAACTTTTCTCTTTCAAGATAAAACCGGCAGGAGGTCAATTCCTTCATCAATAATCATCTTCTCGCCCCTTCTTCACCGGCACAAAAGTAATACTTTATTTTATTGCGTATATTCTATTAAAGAAATTTTTCAGTATTAGCCATCCTTTTCCATGCAATTAACAAATAATAGTTAGGGGGACATGTCTGTGTCGGCACATCCCCCTATCCA
>CAVJCD010000117.1:0-7502 GCA_963648005.1 Tannerellaceae bacterium
CAATTGGAAAGACTCGTTTCATAGTTGTAAGTTTACATTAGAGACCAAACGTTTTTCGAGAAAAATAAAGAGAGGAAGTAAAGCTAAGGCGGAAATTTCCTTAGCGAAGAGAACCACTTCATTTACTTTCCATTGCAAATATGACACTTTTCGCGCAAACAATCGGCAACCTACCGAAAGAAAATATCCGTAAAATCATCCGCGAGGCAAAAAAATCCTTGCAGCACATCAAAAGGCTGCAAGGATTTCTCTTTTAGTATGCAATATCTCGAAAAGATTTATCCAATCATCTGGACGCTACGTTGGATGAAGCGGCTCAGCGCCTCGCCCTTCAGCATACCGCTTGCGAGAAGAGCCAGGTCGATAAGTTGTCCCACCAATTGGTTGCCGGCGGCATATTCTGACAGAATGGCATCGCGTTGTGACACCAATTCGTCAATCTTATGATTCGTTTTTGTCATGTCCTCTTTTTCCTCGGCGCTGATTTCCTCTTCCTTCTTCTTGCTCTGAGTCTCGCGGAGGTCTGCTTGGCGGGCTTTCCAACCCTTAAGGTCTGCCAAGATAGGTTTAAGCTTTTCTCCGTAACTTTCTTCCTCGCCTTGGAGTACTTTCTTTACAAGCGCATGGTCGGTGTTCAATACCAGGTCGTAGCTGTCGGGCATCTCACCGTAGAACGACATTCCCGGCTGCATGGCAGACATCTCACGCATACGGCGCATATATTCGCCTTGTGTCAGCATGACAGGATTGGCAGTCTCGCTCAAGGCCTCGAAGGTAACAACGAACTCCGCCTTCTCTATCTTCGGCAGCTGACTGCGGAACATCTCCTGGAGGGCATTCTTCTGGTCTTCGTCGAGGGTAACTTCTCCCTTGTTGTCCTTCGGGATAAGGTTGTCGATGGTGTTACTGTCGACACGTACCAAGCGCGTCTTATCGAACTTCTGCTCCATTTGACCGATGGCATGAATGTCGAGCTGGCCGTTCATGAACAATACGTTGTAAGCCTTGTCCTTGGCGGCTTGAATGTAGCTATACTGGTCGTCCAGGTTCGTTGCGTAGAGGTATACAAGGTTACCGTCTTTGTCGGTCTGATTTGTCTCGGTCAAGGTCTTGTACTCATCAAAGGTGTAGTACTTGCCCTCCACATCCTTCAAGAGGGCAAACTTGGCTGCGCGGTCGTAGAACTTCTCGTCGCTAAGCATGCCGTATTGGATGAACAGCTTGAGGCTGTCCCATTTCTCTTCGAACTGTTTACGGTCGTTCTTGAAGATTTCCTCCAATCTGTCTGCCACCTTCTTGGTGATGTGGTTGGATATCTTCTTCACCCTCTGGTCGCTCTGCAGATAAGAACGCGAGACGTTGAGCGGGATGTCGGGCGAGTCAATCACGCCGTGAAGCAGGGTAAGAAACTCGGGTACGATGCCTTCCACTGAGTCGGTAACGAACACCTGGTTGCAATAGAGCTGTATCTTGTTTCTCTGCAAGTCGATATTGCTTTTGATACGTGGGAAGTAGAGGATACCGGTGAGGTGGAACGGATAGTCCACGTTCAGGTGAATCCAAAACAAAGGCTCTTCTGACATGGGGTAGAGGTCGCGATAGAACTTCTTATAATCCTCGTCGGTCAAGTCAGCAGGCTTGCGAACCCATGCCGGAGTGACGTCGTTGATGACATTGTCTTTGTCGGTGTCGACATACTTGCCGTCTTTCCATTCCTGCTTCTTGCCGAAGACGATGGGGATGGGGAGGAAGCGGCAGTATTTTGTCAACAATCCGCTGATTTTGTTCTTGTCGAGGAAGTCCTTGTTCTCGTCGTCGATATAGAGGATGATATCCGTACCGCGGTCGGCCTTCTCGGTCTCCTCGAGGGTATACTCAGGCGAGCCGTCGCAGCTCCATTTCATTGCCACGGCATCGTCCCTATATGATTTGGTTACAATCTCCACCTTCTTCGAAACCATGAACGAAGAATAGAAGCCAAGACCGAAATGACCGATGATGGCTGCTGCGTCGTTCTTATATTTCTCAACAAACTCTTCTGCGCCGGAGAAGGCAATCTGGTTGATGTATTTGTCAATTTCTTCAGCGGTCATACCTACGCCGCGGTCCGAAATCTTGATTGTCTTGTCGTCAAAACTGATATGTACCGACAAATCGCCCATTTCGCCTTTGAACTCGCCGACCGACGACAATGTCTTTAGTTTCTGAGTGGCGTCTACAGCGTTCGAAACTATCTCACGGAGAAAAATCTCGTGGTCACTATACAAAAACTTTTTGATGACGGGGAAGATGTTCTCGCTCGTAACACCTATGTTTCCTTGTTTTGCCATTTTACTCAATGTTTTTATTCGTTGTTTTGTTCTTTTTCTTTTCTCGAGAGTGTGATTTTCTGCTCCTCTTTGTTAAGGTCGGCAACAATCTCATCGCCTTCTTTCAAAGACTCGTGGATAATCAGCTCTGCCATTTCGTCTTCCAGGTATTTCTGGATAGCCCGCTTCAGAGGACGTGCGCCAAACTGCACGTCGTATCCCTTCGAGGCAATGAAGTCCTTTGCCTCGGGGGTGATTACCAATTCGTAACCCATTCCCCGTACACGGTCGTATACACCCTCAAGCTCTATGTCCACTATCCTGAGGATGGCTTCTTTATCCAGTTGGTCGAACATGATAATGTCGTCGATACGGTTCAGGAATTCCGGAGCAAACGACTTGTTCAGTGCCTTTTGGATAACGCCGCGCGAGAAGTCCTTGTCCACCTCCGTCTGCTTGCTGAACCCGATGCCACGCCCAAAGTCCTTCAGTTGACGTGTCCCCACGTTGGAGGTCATAATCAGCACGGTGTTCTTGAAATCCACCCTACGGCCCAAACTGTCGGTAAGCCTTCCTTCGTCCAATACCTGCAATAGGAGGTTGAACACATCGGGATGCGCCTTCTCTATCTCGTCGAGCAACACCACGGAGTAGGGTTTGCGACGGACCTTCTCGGTCAGCTGACCGCCTTCGTCGTAGCCCACATATCCCGGAGGTGCACCGATAAGGCGTGAGACGGCAAACTTCTCGAGATATTCGCTCATGTCAACACGAATCAATGCATCTGCCGAGTCGAAGAGATATTCAGCCAACTTCTTGGCAAGGTGGGTTTTCCCTACGCCTGTCGGACCAAGAAACATAAATGTTCCGATGGGTTTGTTGGGGTCTTTCAGCCCTACGCGGTTACGCTGGATGGCCTTCACCACCTTTTGTACGGCGTCGTCCTGGCCCACCACCTTTGTCTTCAACTTATCTGCCATCTCGAGCAACTTTTGGTTTTCTGCCTTTGCTATACGTTGAACGGGGACGCCTGACATCATGGCTACCACTTCGGCAACTTTGTCTTCGTCCACCACTTCGCGGTGCTCCTGCAAGTATTGCTCCCATTCGGCCTTCTCGGCTTCCAGCTGCAGAAGATACTGACGTTCCTTGTCGCGGAAACTTGCTGCCAACTCAAAGTTCTGCGACTTCACTGCTGCCAGTTTTTCCGATTTTGTCTCTTCTATCTTTGCCTCCAACTCTTCGATGGTCTTCGGGACGGTGATGTTGGACACATGTACGCGAGAGCCGGCTTCGTCCAAGGCATCGATAGCTTTGTCAGGAAAGTTGCGGTCGTTGATATAACGTCCCGTCAACCTCACGCATGCCTCAAGGGCATTGTCGGTATAGCTAACGTTGTGATGCTCTTCGTAACAAAGCTTGACGTTCTTAAGTATCTGCAGTGTCTCTTCAGCCGTCGTAGGGTCAACAATAACCTTCTGGAAACGACGTTCAAGGGCTCCGTCCTTCTCAATGCTCTTGCGATACTCGTCAAGTGTTGTTGCCCCGATGCACTGCACTTCGCCACGTGCCAAGGCTGGCTTCAGCATATTGGCAGCATCCATGGAGCCGGTAGCCGCTCCTGCACCTACAATGGTGTGGATTTCATCGATGAAAAGGATGATGTTGGGGTTCTTAGAGAGTTCGTTGAGGATTGCCTTGATGCGTTCCTCAAACTGTCCGCGATATTTCGTTCCGGCAACAACGGAAGCCATATCCAAGCTAATCACACGTTTGCCAAACAATATACGTGACACCTTACGCTGTATGATACGCAAGGCAAGCCCTTCCACGATGGCGGACTTGCCAACACCCGGCTCGCCTATCAGCACCGGATTGTTTTTCTTTCTGCGGCTAAGTATCTGTACCAAACGTTCAATCTCTTTCTCACGCCCAACAATGGGGTCAAGCTTGTTCTCGGCTGCGGCGCGGGTTATGTCAGTACCGAAGTTGTCGAGCACAGGTGTGTCGTTGGGCGACTTGGGCTGTGCCGCTTTGGTCTTTGAGGAGCGGGGAACGTTTTTCTGCGAAGAAATGTCCTCGTCGTCTTCTTCATCTTCCTCGTCGTCATCCGTATAGCCGTCGCTGATGGTGTCGGCATCCAGGGCTGTGCTCTTTCCGGTTTTGTCAACCAAACGGTTGTATATGCTGCGATAGTCGATGCCGGCTTCTGACAGTACCTTTGCTGCCACGTTGAATTCTTCTTTGAGGATGGCCAGCAGAAGATGCTCCGTACCAATCACGTCAGTCTTAAACAAACGTGCCTCCAACATGCTCATACGCAGGACGCGCTCTGTTGTCTTGCTCACGGTTATGTCTTGTAACTCAGAATCTTCTATCTCGAGGGTGTTTCTGATTTCCTGCTCTATCTTCTTCTTTATATCGGGTATATCGGCATGCAAATCCTGCAAAAGCTCAATGGCTTTGCCTCCGCCGTCGCGGATGATGCCAAGCATCAAATGCTCCGGTCCGATATAACTGTTCTGAAGCCTTGATGCCTCTTCGCGGCTATACCCTACAACGTCGATAAGTCTCTTCGAATAATTATTCTCCATATTATATGTTATATAACCTAACTCTGCAAAATTAGTAATAAAACTCTCCATACTTCGGACAAAATTCATGCCATTATTCCATCATGGCTTACGGGGCGCTCTGAGGGCCCCGGATGATAAAATTAAGGGTGAAAACTTTCGTGGTACGTGGAAAAGCACTACCTTAGTGCGCTTTTTAAGAGGTAAGACATCGTAATTAATATAGGATTAAATGGTTGAACAAGAAGACAGAATTATTAGGATTAACATTGAGGATGAGATGAGAACGGCATACATTGACTATTCAATGTCTGTCATTGTTTCGCGTGCCCTTCCGGATGTTAGGGATGGTTTCAAACCTGTTCATCGCCGCATTTTGTTTGGTATGAATGAATTGGGAAACACGTCCGACAAGCCCTATAAAAAATCTGCAAGAATTGTTGGTGAAGTTTTAGGTAAATATCATCCGCATGGAGATTCGTCGGTCTACTACGCAATGGTGCGTATGGCTCAAAATTGGTCTATGCGTTATATGTTGGTAGACGGTCAGGGTAACTTTGGTTCGGTTGACGGCGACAGCCCTGCTGCCATGCGTTATACGGAGGCAAGGCTGAGCAAGCTTGCCGAAGAGATGCTTCGCGATATAGAGAAAGATACTGTGGATTTTCAGCTCAACTTTGATGATACATTGAAGGAGCCTACAGTGTTGCCAACACGTATCCCCAACCTTTTGGTGAATGGTGCCTCGGGTATTGCCGTTGGTATGGCTACGAATATGCCGACGCACAACCTAACTGAGGTGTTGGACGGATGTATTGCTTATATCGATGCCCGTGGAGACATGGATGTGGAAGGCTTGATGCGATATGTCAAAGCTCCGGATTTCCCTACCGGTGCAACAATCTACGGATATGCCGGAGTGAAGGAAGCTTTCGAAACAGGTAGAGGGCGCATCATCATTCGCGGTAAAGCGGAGATAGAGGTGGAAAACAATCACGAAAAGATTGTTATCACCGAGATTCCTTACCTTGTTAATAAGGCTGAGCTCATCAAGTCAATAGCCGATTTGGTGAACGAGAAACGTATCGACGGCATTTCCAACGTCAACGATGAGTCAGACCGTAGCGGTATGCGTATCGTTGTGGATGTAAAACGTGATGCCAACTCCAGTGTTGTTCTTAACAAATTGTATAAGCTCACAGCCTTGCAGTCGTCGTTCAGCGTCAACAACATCGCTTTGGTGAACGGCCGTCCCCAATTGCTTAACCTAAAGGATTTGATTAAGGCGTTTGTGAACCATCGCCATGAGGTTGTTATCCGTCGTACACGCTTCGAGCTGAAGAAGGCAGAAGAGAGGGCTCATATCCTTGAGGGCTTGATTATAGCATCAGACAATATCGACGAGGTGATAGCCCTCATCCGTTCATCCAAGACACCCGACGAGGCAAGGACACGTTTGATGGAACGTTTCTCGCTGTCGGATATTCAGGCTCGCAGCATCGTTGAGATGAGGCTTCGTCAGTTGACCGGACTGGAGCAAGATAAGTTGCGTGCAGAATACGAAGAGATAGAAAAACTGATAGGTCACTTGAAGGAGATTCTTGAGAACGATGATGTTTGCATGAATGTCATCAAAGAGGAGCTGGAGGAAGTGAAGGAGAAGTATGGCGACGAGCGCAAGACCGATATTGTATATGCTTCGGAAGAACTTAATCCGGAAGACTTCTATGCGGACGACGAGATGATTATCACCATCTCTCATATGGGCTACATCAAACGTACGCCGCTGAGTGAGTTCCGTGCCCAAGGCCGTGGCGGAGTAGGAGCTAAGGGTTCGGAAACGCGTGACGAGGATTTCGTTGAATACATATATCCGGCGTCTATGCATGCTACCTTGCTGATATTTACGGCTAAGGGTAGATGCTATTGGCTGAAGGTATACGAGATACCCGAAGGTGCCAAGAACGCAAAGGGAAGAGCCATTCAGAATATACTCAATATCGAGCCCGACGACAAGGTTAACGCCTTTATCCGCGTGAAGAAGCTGCAGAGTGATGCCGAGTTTGTCAATTCGCATTATCTGTTGTTCTGTACCAAGAAGGGGGTAATCAAGAAGACTTTGCTCGAGGCTTATTCGCGTCCGCGTCAGAATGGTGTAAATGCCATCACATTGCGTCCGGGCGATGGGCTGATTGATGTCTGCCTGACAGATGGAGACAACGAAGTATTGATAGCAAACCGCAACGGACGTGCCATACGTTTCCACGAGAGTGCCGTTCGCGACATGGGTCGTACAGCCTCCGGTGTGAGAAGTATGACGCTCGACGATGACCCCTCGGACGAGGTTGTTGGCATGGTTTGTGTAAAGGATAAGGAAGCCGAAACGATATTGGTGGTATCCGAGCAAGGCTACGGCAAACGTTCGGTTGTGGACGACTACCGCATAACCAATCGTGGCGGTAAGGGTGTAAAGACTATAAACATCACGGAGAAGACCGGCAAGCTTGTTGCTATCAAGAACGTTACCGAAGACAATGATATAATGATTATCAATAAGTCGGGCATAACCATCAGGGTTAAGGTAACCGATTTGAACGTCATCGGACGTGCTACTCAGGGT
>CAVJCD010000118.1:0-7364 GCA_963648005.1 Tannerellaceae bacterium
GTATTTATATCAATAAATACAACGCAAAAAAGTAAGGCATACTGCTGAAACTGTACACGTCAGACTTACTCTGCTTTACATATCAATTCCAACCAAAATGGCTTATACATTCCTTTCTCGTTGGTGCGTGAGAGAGACAACACATCTATGTTTTACGCAAACGAATGAACGAACATTTCTTTAATCTTCCAGATAAGAAAGTTTGATATGCTGCGCACGGTTTGGCATTTGATGGGGTAGGGGAGCACCTATTATTGTGACGGGTTGGGTTTCCGGTTGTTCGGATTCCCGAACGAGTAGAATAGGGTAGCGAGCTGTTTCATGGTTCCCTTCTGCATCTTAATGAGGACATTCTTCTCATGCGTAATGGCAGAGAGTGTGTCGGCTACGCCTTTCTGTATTTGGCGTACCCGATGAATGATGTAGGTTGAAATGTTAGTGATTCTTCAGGAAATGTCCGAACGGAGAATATTTTTCTCTGAACGGAGAAAAAAAATGTCCGAACGAATAGTAAAATTTTCCGTTCGGACGTTAATGAATAATATAGTATAAAGATGAAAGTTACACTTTACCACTATATTCATCTGTTATTTCATCCCATCGTGGAATATTCAACTGGATTCCATAAAAAGCATTGTAATTTTTTAGAAAACGTCTGCGCCACAAAGCACCATCGGAGTGGGTCTTTGGGTTTTGATAGACCGTTTCCTCTATGGCACTCACAAAATGTTCCATACTCTTAAACAACAAAATCGGGCAAAAACCATATATTTGCAACCATCGAACCAAAAAGACATGCAAAAGAAAAAGAAAGAATCGCCGGAACAGAAACTCATTCCGTTCGAAAGGAAAGACTTTATCCGGCAACCAAACTCTATCTCCAGTTTGGAGTTTAAGATGTCCCTCATTCAGATGCGGGCATTCTCACTTTACGTTAGTGCTTTGGAACCCCGATTTGAAGAAATCATCAAAGGAGACTTAACCACCCTTTTTGCGGGGGAGAACCTTCCCGCAGGAGTGACGATTGAAAAAGGCATGTGCTGGGTAAACATCTTCATGCGTGACCTTGGCATCACCTCTCAGTATTATGAACGTGCGCGGGCTGCACTTGACGAGATGAAATACATCATCATATCCACCAACAGGCGCGAAAAGAATAAAGAAGGTGAGCGTGTACGCATTTCGGGAGGTGTGTTCTTCGTGCAATATCCCGAAGGGAAAACTCAAAAATCGAAAAGCATTGTACAGCTAGGCATTACCCAAATAATGCTGGAATCATTCTGCGATATGAGCCGTGGCTATCGCGATATTTTGAAACGCATACCTTTTGTATCTACAAACGTCTATACGGTGCGCATGTATATGCTTGTGGCAAGTAAATACACAAAAAAGACAGATGGGACTTTCACTATCACAATGGAAGATTTCCGAAACTTCTTTGACCTATATAATTATGAATTAGACAAGAAGACCGGGAAGCAAGTGATAAAGGGAATAAAGTATGCCCGTTTTGCTGGGTTAAAAAACCGCGTCATCATTCCGGCTCTGAATGAGTTGAAAGAACTTGCCGAGACGGGTAACACAGACTTCTATTGCGAGATAATGGAAGACATAAGCAAGAGGGGAGAGCCAAGAGTCTTGACTTTTAAAGTAATCTACACGGAGGTTGGGAAGAGTTTTTTCGGTGACAAAGAAAAATCGCACCAAGCTATACAGATAGAAGAAATGCTGAAAGGTAAGTTCTCGCAAACGCCAGCTAATATGAAGCGCATCATGAAGCGATTGCCGTTACCTTGTTATACAGCCTTCACTAAGTTCTGCCAAGAACTTGAAAAGCAAGATGCCAAAAGGGTAGACATCAAAGACCGAAAAGCCTACTATTGGTCGGTAATAGACTCTTGGCTAACCGACCACGAACCGAGCGTAGAAGAACTGAAAGAAACCGAGGATGCGAAAAGCACCACAGAGCAACTTGACCTATTCAAAGAGAACGACATCCATCCCAACGAAAAGGATGTGGTAGACCTCACATCAAGCGAAACAAACGACAAATGGAAGCAATTCCTTGCATTTGCATCGGACAAGATTGGGGAGGGGCTATGTGGCACTTGGTTACGACCGATAAAGCCTATTGAGATAACGGAGAGCTCCGTTACATTGGGCATACCGAGCAAAGCATTCATGGAATGCGCTGACAATCTTTTAGAAGGTGGGTTGAGAAATCTTTTGGCCGAACACTTTGGCGAAGGGCCAGACATCGTTTTCATAGTGAAGCCAGAAGCCTTTGCATAAAGGTAAGAAAAACCTACTGGCCACAAAGGACCAGTAGGCAGACAAAAAACCTCAAATGAAAACTTAGCTTACAAAACCTGCAAACACTTTTGCATTGTGCAGTGTCGGGAGTCGCACCCGAAAGAAGCTATCCAGCGTTCAGCGAAACGTGCCACTGCATTATTCATTTGTGCCCAGAGTGGGGCTTGAACCCACAATCTCCACCGATGCAAGTCCGAATCTTTAACCATTCTTGTATCGGTGACGTTCTGCCAGTTAATACTATCTGGGCAGTTGGTTCGCCACATCTTCACAGATATGCGAACCCAATAATGATTTTAAAATTTCGCTAATTATAACACTATTACTTTAAAACCTGCAAACGCTTTTGCATTGTGCCGCATTGGGAATCGAACCCATAAAAAAGCTATCTAGCATTAACCAACCATTAGCGGCATTTCGTGCCTATTCTCACGAACTGGCACGATAAAATCAACTTAAAATATAACCTAAATTCATTTTTTCTGTTCACATTCATCTTCGCAGACAAACGAGAACTCATGAATGCAAAACATGGGTTTAAGTAAAATTCATTGTCCGGTATATGGAATCGAACCATACTGCACACCTCTGTACCGGGATAATGTTGTGCCTATCTTCACAGACGGACACAACCATAATACTAAAACAAAATCTAAAAAGTCTTTTTGTCAAATTGTGCGATGTCGGGAATCGAACCCGAATAAAAAAAAGCATCATATCCTTTTGCAAACCATGTGCAACTCATCACCGCAAATGCCTGTCTATCCTCCCGAACCGACAGGCTAAAAACATAATAGATAGATATATGAATTTACTCACAAGAAGTCTTTACTCATTCAGTGTAGTCTGTTTCATTAGTACACATGGAATATGTTTCCACATTATCCAAGGTGAGATAGACATCATACCACCCGTTCAGAAAGGGGCCGTATGGAGCAATCCTCAATTCTGTGCTTTCCAAGTCTATATTCTGTACATCCTTTCTCCCATTCTGTTGCTGCAAGCGAATCCAGTTGACGAAAGCTATTAAATGCTTCATACATTCCTGCGTGGCACGATTGGAGGCATCCTTGTCGGTGAGCTTCACAGTGCCTTGGCATACCATAAAATGCACCGTGTATTCGGCTTTGAACTTGCCGCCTTTCAATGACCCTTCTGGCAAATATTCGAAGCCTACGCACGGCGATTGGTTCATAGGCAACTTGCCCATGAACTGAGGGATAGTCATAATGTTTTCGAAAAGGAACACCCGTTGATTCCCCTTCTTGGTTGGAGTAGGGTCTACATGAAGCATCGGCTTATACTTGCTTGCCCACTCCTTGATTATTGTGCTAAAGTCTACTATCATATATTTCGGCTATTTGGTTTGTGTTTCATCTTCTTGGAACGAGAATACCAACCCATTCTCAATGCAATCGTTATAATAAGTTGCCAGCAAAGTGGTGAGTCGGCGCACTTGGTGTCGAATTTCCATTGTCAACTGCGGGCGGCTCTGTCGGTCTCCTTCGCCTTGCCATGTCTTATACAGTCTGTTCCACCGAGCCGGAGCTGCATTATCTACCTTTTCCAATGGTTGCCCTGCACCGACACCCATATCAACGAAGTACAAATATTCGCGGAAGAAGAATGAAACCTTTTCGGTATCTCCATTGGCTCCATTGAAAACAGTAGTCCAGATATTGCGGTAAGCCTCGCCCGTGCTGCTGCCATTATGCCGAACTTTGTACAACCGATAAGGGCCGGGGTAGCCTAATGGCCATGTGTTTTGCGTGGCGAACCGCTTATGCAGTTGCTCGATCATTCCGTTAGCCCAACGTTCCAAATTGAGATGTTGTTCGGACACCGCTTGTTCAATATTACTTTGCGACATAGTGTGTATTTAACATAATTATTATTATCATAAAAATTCGGCCACCTTCATACGTTTGATTCTCCGTATGGTTTTATCCAATGTTGAACCTGCTCCAGCGATGTAATCGGCAACCGCTTTTTTGGTTTTCAATCTTGCATACAATGCTTTCAGTGTGCTGATGCTCAGTTCTTCTTTCTCACTGCGATAAACTTCCTGACGCAAATAACGCATAGACTTTTCTTCTTCGGTCTCCGACCCCGGAATGATTCTTGACCCCCTCAGACAAAGACGGCGATAATCGCCTATTGCACTCCCTTGGCTTGGCGTGTCAGGGAGCGTTTCCATGTAGTCGAATATGTCTTCATCACTTTTATCGGATGGGTATGGTATCTGTTTCAGTTCTGCAATGAAAGACTTCACGTTCTTCTTTGTACCAAGACGATAGAACAAAAAACGAAGACCTTCTAAGCCTATTCCTTTTGGACGGTCTATACGTATGCGCATGAATGCGATAGAGAACTCTATAAATTCTTGCAACAAAGAAGTCATACAGGCTTCACGTAATTCTTGAATGGGCTTGTCGGCAAGAGATTTCGTCAACTTGCGGGTTTGTTCCCGTAGCCGTTCGGCTTCTTTGTCTTCGCCAAATGATTTATTGCCATGCAACAACAAGAGTAATTGTTTGCTGTATTGTATCAACTCATTGGCATAGACATTTTTTGTATAGCTCTCGCATTTTATCCCACTGATTTGGTCTATGTGATAGGAAGACATAGTGTATAGGTCGGATGAGATGCTACCAATCAATGCTATCATCTGAACGTCTGCGGCAATGGCCGTGTGTGCAAGGTTATATTTGTCGGACAGATTTTTTGTACCAAACCATATCAGTTCAATCTCTTTGCCGAACTTGCTGTAAAAGGATGCTTGCATTCGCCCGGTAATCGTGCCACCACATTCGATGTACGCATCTACCGCTTGTGGGCATAACGCTGTGCATAGGTAACGTATCTGCGCTTCATCAAAGCTACGGCTCATGGCTTGAATCTTTTCGCCTACGCTTTCAATCCGTTTTGCACATTTCTTCAAGTTGTGCTTGAATAAACCTTGCCTGACCATCTTCTCTATGGCATTGTTTATGTACTTCTGCATAACATCGTTCAGCATAATCTCAACACTGCGACGATAGTTTTTCAGGAAATCAATGCTCAACCCACGCTCTACATTTGACAATTTCCGATAGTTTATCGGACTTGCGTCTTCCATTCGCAACCGATAAGGTATTGGCTTCTTTTGCGGCTTCGGCATAGCTTTCTCCATACAGAAAGCTACCTCTTCGGCAATGGCGCGTGAAGAAACGGATGATGCGACAGGCAACGCATTGTGTCTGACATCCATCATCATTCGCTGCCAAGCGTATTGAGCGGAAAGTGATTCTGATTCGTTAGAAAGGGAGCTCATTTTCTTGTGGTTGACTAACATTAAATTCCATCGTTTTTTGCGCGGTTGCGTTCGATGAATATGTATTATTGTTTTGGGTTTGTGTCGCAGTTTGTTCTGGGTCTGGTTGCAGAGGTATGCCATTCTCTCGCTTGTCAAGCAGCACTACCTTACTGGCATAGCATTCGCTGATATAGCGTGTTATGCCATCTTTTTCGTAGTTTCGGTTGCGCCATTCGCCCTGAATGAACAGTTTGCTCCCCTTGTGCGTGTATTGTTTAATCATTTCGGCAAGTTTGCCCCACACTACAACAGGAATCCATTCTGTCCGTTCGGGAACTTCAGTCCCGTCTGCTTTTTTATATCCGCGCGTGGTGCATGCCAATGAAAGCTGCGCTACCATACGGCCATTCTCTGTTGTTGTGATTCGGGCTTCGTTGCCCATGTGACCAATAAAATTGCATTCGTTAAACATGGTATTCTTCTTTTTCTTGTTCAAATAATATTGTTTTCCCCAATAGTCTTGCCAGCTTCATTTCTATTCTTGCACCAAGGGAATCAGTCCAATCGGACTGCATATAGACACATTGACATCCCACCAATAGGCAGACATCTACAATCATGTGCATCCACCACGGGCGGCTATATTTCAAGCCCGACTTCATCGGATTGATGGGATTCATATCCATTAGGAATATGTTTTCATCCGCTTGCTGAAATTTCTTGTAGGCAACCAAATAAGGCAGCCCACCTATCTTACCAGAGTTATAACATTTTGTTTTAGTCATCTTGAATTGAATTTTCTTTGTAATACGAACTTAGATATTTCCTTGTCATCAACAACCACGTGTTGTATAGCGACAGGTATATCCGAATTGTCTGCTTGTTTTATGAATCCCATTGCTATCCCCATTATGGTTACATGCTCCACACTATCCAATGTGCAACCTTCGTATAAAGGGCATCTGCGAAGCATGATCCAAGGTATTCCCTTACATCCGGCTGATACACGCATGCTGCGCGGCAGTTGCATAAACAGAGATGCGAGTGTGAATTTCCTTTCGTTCAACCTTCCCTTGTGAAACACATAGGCACATGAAGAAGTCATTCCGGCAACAGAAATACTTTCTTCGGTTTCTTCGCTTTCATGCAATAGACAATAGTAAAAATTGAAATTGATGGTATCATACCCTTTCATGCTCCGAACAACTTGGAATAGTTTTCACCAAACATTGATTGCTTCTGTCCTTTTGTGTATAGAGGCTTATCACCACGAAATTTATCCAACCACATATCTATTAGCCGAATACGCTTCAAGCTGTCGACGGCACGTTCATCGCCCGAAGCAATGCGTTCACCCAATATGCGTTTGTATTCTTTGCGAGAAAGGACTTTCATTTTACATATAGGCAAAACGGGGTGCAATAAAGTTTACCCTTCCCGATGAGGTCTTCGGCTTGCTGAATGGATTCATCGGAACAATTCACAAAATTGGCGCGGTAGGAATATTCTTCTCCGACTTGTATATCTTTGACAATAACAACCAACACTTGATGCCAAGCATAGGCACCATGCGGAACGAGGCTTTTCAGTTGCTCAATATCGGCAACAGGAGAAGCATACGATGGGAGTTCTTTATACGTAAGGTATAAGGTGTCAGGATGCTTTTCAATATTGTCCGCGTTGACACCTTTCAATTCGAGGGTTCTAAGGAAAGTTTCGTTCAGAATCTTTCGCCTTTGGCAAGTGTAATTCATAT
>CAVJCD010000119.1:0-7279 GCA_963648005.1 Tannerellaceae bacterium
ACGATGTTGTCGCCGAGTTTAACCCTTTCGCTCAAATCATATTCGTCCACTCTGAAGTATCCGTGGGCAGCCCGTGCCGGTCCCGAGCCAACAAACTCACCATTTATAAAGCATCGGTAAAGGGTGGATGCCGCTATTCGGAGAGTAACCTTATCGCCTTCCTCAGCCTTGAAAGAGCCACGGAAACCCAAGGTTAGATTCATCTCTTTCTCCCTTCCCTTGGCCCATACCGGCAGTGCCTTCCTCATCAAGGCGCCGTCCGAGGCAGATGAGAACACCGGAAATGCTGTCAGAAGCAACAGCAATAAAGCTATTAAGCTCAGTCTTTTTCTTTTCATGATATTTGAAGGGGTTCAATTTTCGCAGGCACCCCGCTGATTTACACTGCACAAAGGTATGGTCTTTTCCCAAAGCATAGGCAAAAACCATAAGATTTGTGCTCAAAGTATAGGCAAAACCGTTACCCATGGAAGACTGTCAATCGGTAGCGGTTTATACCCCCGGAAAACCGAAGTACCGATACTTTTGCCCGAAAGTACCGATACTATTCGTTTTTTCGGTAAGGCGGGTTTTCCCGATGGATTAATCGTTTTGCCCAAAACCATTAATCCCCGGAAAACAAATGTGTCGACACATTTGGGTAAAAGGGGCGACACATTTGTTTTTCTTCGTAAGTCGGTTTTTCCCAATGTGATATCACATTTGTTTTTCGTCCCTCGTTTCATCAGCATTTCAACATCGTTCAAACGGCATTAAAAACGACGGATAAAAAACAGGGGCTGCCCTGGGGGATTGATACTCCCCGGGCAGCCCCTTCTATAGACAGTTCTTTTTGTCTTACATTGCTACATCCGTATAGTCCTTAACCTTTATGGTCTTGACCTTGTTGCCGTAGTGAACCTTCACCTTCTGCGGCTGGTCGGAATGGATACGGGCATAGGTAAGTTTGCCATCCTTCCATTTCATGTCGACAGTGTAGCCACCACGGGCACGCAAGCCGCTTATCTCGCCGTCCTTCCATGTGGAGGGAAGAGCAGGCAGGAGATGGATTTCCCCGTTATGGCTTTGCAGAAGCATCTCGGCAATGCCCGAGGTACCGCCGAAGTTGCCGTCAATCTGGAAAGGCGGGTGCGTATCAAACAAATTGCTTTGAGTATTCTTTGCAAGTAGCAGCTGCACATTGTTGCCGGCTTCATCTCCGTCCTGCAGACGGGCATAGAAGTTTACCATCCACGCACGGCTCCATCCCGTATATGAGCCCCGACGGTTCTTGGTTTCTTCGTTATAGAAACGACGGCGTTCTATTGTCTTACGTGCGGCAGTAAACAAATCCTTCTTGTTCGGGTTTATTGTAGTACCCGGATAAAGGCCGAAGAGCTGCGACATGTGACGATGCCCCGGTTCCGTTTCCTCATAGTCTTCAATCCATTCCTGGATTATGCCGTAACGCTCGCTCACCTTGATGGGCGGCAACTTGCGCAAGGTAGCGGAGAGCTGTTTGTCCACTGCAGGGTCTGAGCCGACAATCTTGCCGGCCTTCAAGCAGGCATTGAGCAACTCGTTGATAATTTCGGTATCCATTGTTGCACCATAGGTCAACATATAGGTCTTGCCGTTAGACATACGGTATCTGTTTTCAGGAGAAGTGGAAGGAGCCGTCACCAAGTGACCGTTCTTGTCTTCCACCAAATAACTCATGATAAACTCTGCAGCTTCCATCATCGTGGGATATGCCTCATTCTTCAGATATTCCTTGTCGCCGGTAAAGAGATAGTGCTCCCACTGATGCAACACCAGCCATGCACTGGCAATGGGGAACGTACCCCATCCCACACCATCGGCAATAGCCGTACGGCCGAAGGGGTCGGTAAGGTGGTTCATTGTCCATCCCTTTGCATTGAAAGTCTTGCTAGCCGTCACACGTCCCGGCTCGCGGAGCGCATTGATGAGGTTGGAGAAAGGCACCACCGTCTCCGAGAGGTTGCAAACCTCAGCAGGCCAATAATTCATCTGGATGTTGATATTGGTATGGAAGTCGGAGTTCCATGCGGCAACCATATCCTTGTTCCACAAGCCTTGCAGGTTGGCAGGAAGCACACCGGGGGTGCGCGAGCTGTTCATCAGCATATATCGCCCATACTGGAAATAGAGGGTGATTAAAGGAAGGTCTATCGCCCCGTTTCTCACATTCTCCAATCTCTGGTCGGTTGGAAGGTTGGGAGCCTCACCCATATTGAAAGCAACCCTGTTGAACATGCTGCCGTGTTCTTTCAGATGCGCCTGCTTGATATTGTCATACGAGCTCTTGTTCACACCGGCAAGAATGCGCTTGCAGGTAGCCGAAGGGTCGATGCTTTTGTCCACGTCCAGTTTGGAGAAGTTGTAGTCCGTTGCCGCTGTCAGGTAAAAGACCACTTCGTCTGCCTTCTCTACATAGAAGCCATTGTTGAGCGCCATGAGTTTGCCGCCCTTGTTGAAGCCCACAACCTTGCCGGCAAAACGCATATGAGGACCTATCTCCCCTTTTGCCGATTCCGGTAAGTCAACGATTTGTCCTTTTATCTCCAATTCGTTTGCCGATGTTGGATAGGCACTGGCATCCTGCCCCCTGTCGTATTGCAGGCGAAAAGTCAATGCTCCTGGAGTGTCTGAAGCGAGACGGATTACAACCACATCGCTCTCTGCCGACACAAACACCTCGCGACTGAATTTCACACCACCTTGATTGTAGGAAACGGAGGCTACACCTGTTTCCAGATTCAGTTCGCGGCAATAGTCGGAGACCTTCTCACCATTGCCCTTACTTGGCGCCAAGTCGATGTAGATGTTTCCGAACGGCTGATAAGAACGGATGCACATGGGGTCACTCTTCAAACATTTTTCCGAGAGTTCCACAGCCTTCCCTATCTCACCACTCAACAGCAACCGCTGCATCTCGGGAATTTTGTCGGCCGATGAAGCATTGGCATCACATTTGGCACCTGCCCACAGACTTTCTTCATTCAGTTGGATAGTTTCGCGTTGGCAATCGCCAAACACCATGGCCCCCAAACGGCCATTTCCCACCGGCAAAGCCTCGTTCCAATCTTTCGCAGGCTTGGTATACCACAATCGGCAGTCCGATTGTTGCGCCGATAACACGGAAGAAATTACGCAACAAAGCATGATTAACAGATTTCGTTTCATAAGTACTTCTTTTTAGACGGGTTCTGCATTCATATTATCATGTCGGAAGGGCGAACCCTTTTGCTACCATCCGGCATGCTTTCTTTCTCTATCTATTTCTTTTGTACAATCACACGCTCGGATGGAGCAATACTGGTGTTGCGATAATCCACCTGGGCCACCACGTTCTCTGCCAGATGACGGAAGGAGGCACCGGTGATGGTGTCGGGATTGAGAGCAACGGGCGTCCCGTTGTCGCCACCTTCGCATATGCTCTGCACGATGGGTATCTGCCCAAGCAAGTGTATATCCAGCTCTTCAGCCAACCTCTTTGCCCCTTCTTTGCCGAAGATGTAGTATTTGTTTTCCGGAAGTTCGGCTGGCGTAAACCATGCCATGTTCTCCACCAGGCCCAACACCGGCACGTTTATCTTCTCGCCGGTGAACATGCTTATGCCTTTGCGGGCATCGGCAAGGGCAACCTCCTGAGGCGTGCTCACAACAATAGCACCGGTAACGGCCAGCGTCTGCACCATAGTAAGGTGTATGTCGCTTGTGCCCGGAGGAAGGTCGATAAGGAAATAGTCAAGGTCCCCCCAGTTGGCATCGCCAATGAGCTGCTTCAAGGCATTGCTCGCCATGGCGCCGCGCCAAAGAACGGCATCGTCCTTATTAACAAAGAAACCTATCGAGAGCAACTTGACACCATAGTTCTCTGCCGGCTGTATCAGCTCGCGCCCGTCAATCTCCTCCATATAAGGGCGGGCATCTTCCACGTTGAACATCTTGGGCTGCGAGGGGCCGAAGATATCGGCATCCAACAGACCCACCTTATAGCCAAGACCTGCCAGCGCCACGGCCAGATTGGCAGCCACAGTACTCTTGCCCACTCCACCTTTGCCCGAAGATACGGCAATGATGTTCTTCACCTCGGGCAACAACTTGTCGGGCTCGGGGCGCGCAGCCTTAAGGGTATGCACCGTGATATTCCCCTTAATGTCGATGTCACCACTAACGTAGGTAAGAATAGCCGTTTCGGCTGCCTTCACAACAGACTTGATGAAGGGGTCGTTGGGTCTCTCGAAAAGAAGCGAGAAGCTCACCTTGTTACCCTCGATGCGTATGTTGTCTTCCACCATTTCCATCTCAACAAGGCTTTTGCCTGTCCCCGGATAGCGCACCTTCGATAGGGCGTCGATGATTAGTTTAGGATAGATTGTCATGGTATTTTATGATGTATATAAATGTATAGGTTCTATTTACCTGAAGAGAGCGCACTGCGCTTACTTCGGTTGAAACTTCGGTATGGGTCGTATTCTATCTCCACATCAGGCTCCACCAATGTAACCCTCTCCTCGTCTACAAACTTGATGTATTTGATGTTCAATCCACGCTCTATCCACTGCTGCTCGTAGTAGGTCTTGATGGAGAGGATATCGTCCACAAAGCCGGAGTGATACAAGTCGTCGTTGTTGAAGAGTATGGGAAAGTTGTTGGCCTTCGCCATCTTGAGGGTGTAGGTATACATGAAGTTGCTGTCAGTCTTGAGATGGATGATGCCTTCCTCGGAGAGTATCTCGCGATATAGCTTCATAAAGCGTGTGGAGGTAAGTCGCTTGTTCACCTTCTTCATCTGCGGGTCGGGGAAGGTGAGCCATATCTCTGCCACCTCGCCCGGAGCAAAGAAGTGAGCAATAAGCTCAATGCTCGTTCTAAGGAAAGCCACGTTCTTCATCCCCGCCTCTAAGGAAGCCTTGGCGCCAGTCCACATCCTTGCGCCCTTGATGTCCACACCTATGAAATTCTTCTCGGGGAAGAGTCCGGCCAACCCCACGGTATATTCGCCCTTGCCGCAACCAAGCTCCAGCACAATAGGATTCCCGTTCGAGAAGAACCCTTCGTGCCAATGCCCTTTCAACTCAAACCCCTTCTCCTTTAGCACAGCGAAGGGATACTGAAACACGTGCGAATAGCCCGCCATATCGTCAAACTTTGCCAACTTGTTTTTTCCCATGACCGCAAATGTAATACAATTTCACGAAAGAAGTAGGGCGTGAGAAGCATCACCGAGGGGTTTGGAGGGGTTCTTTTTCCATCGTTCGTTGCGACGAGTGTTATGATTTTCCCCTAATTTTGCGAGGCACACAATAAACATACACTTGCAATGAAAAAGATTCTATCTCTTTTAATCGTTTTATCAGTCAGTTTAGCTATGAACGCACAAGATTTGAAAGTCATCAAGTTGAACGCTCCGGACAAGACTCGCGGAGTATCTGTCATGGCGGCGTTTGCAAACCGTCATTCCGACCGTAAATTTGCAACCAAGGCCCTCAGAGCCCAAGACCTATCCGACCTTCTTTGGGCTGCCAACGGCATCAACCGTGCAGACGGGAAACGCACTGCGCCGTCAGCATTAAACAAACAAGACATCGATATCTACGTTGTAATGAAGGAAGGAGCATATCTCTACGACGCAAAAGCTCATGCCTTGAGCCCCGTGGCTAAGGGTGACTATCGCGCATCCGTTGGTGGCGGACAGGATTTCGTAAAGAACGCCCCCGTGGCACTCGTATTGGTATCCGACCTCTCACGCTTTGGTAATCTTGGCGACCATGTGAAGACGATGGCAGCCTTGGATGCCGGCATAGTGGTCCAAAACATCTGCGTATGTTGCGCCGGCTTGGGATTGTCTACCGTGCCCCGTGCCTCGATGGACAAAGACGCGCTGAAGAAAGCCCTCAAGCTTTCCGACAGCCAAGAGCTGATGATGAACACCCCGGTGGGATACCCCAAATAAGCATCCAAGGTGAAGGTTTTCATCCAATCGATAGTAGCACAGTTGCTACTCAATCCCTATATCTTTTGGCGGGGGCGCGCGGCGTTACCCACCAAGAAGTGTTGGAGGATGCCCTTTGCGCTCCTCTTCTTAGCCGAACTCATGGTCTATTTCTTCGGCTTCATCTTCCGCAATGAACTGCCGGACGAGGTCATGATTCCCATCCAGTTCATCTGCAACACCTGGTATATCGCCTCCATCTATATCACCATCTGTCTCCTCTTGTTGGAAGCCGTCCGCATCTCGGAAAAGTTCTTCCATTGGCTCCCCAAAACTATCACCGGCCATTGGGCTGAAGCGAAACTGACGATGTTTTTCGCCATTGCCATCGGCGTATCATGTCTTATGGTGAAGGCATACCTCACTGTTGCCCACCCCATAGTTAAAGACATCTACATCACACTGCCCAAGGGTAGCAACGAACGTGACAGCATGAAGGTGGTGATGATGAGCGACCTTCACATCGGAGAAGTGATTGGGAAGAAGATGGTAAAACGATACGTAGCCCTCAGCAATGCGCAACATCCCGATATGGTGGTGGTGGTAGGAGATATAATGGACTACGAATCGCGCTTGGCAGAGAAAGCACACATCGAGGAGGACCTCAAGAAACTAAAAGCCCCATTAGGCGTCTATGCCGTGAACGGCAACCACGAATACCGCGCCAATAGATTCGCCAAATACCGTTGGATTGCGAAGACAGGGATGACGCACCTTATCGATTCTGTGGTGCAACCCGACAGCACCTTTCTGCTCGTTGGCAGAGACGACCGCGTTAACCGTGGGCGCAAAAGCCTGCACACTCTCTTGAAAGGTCAAGACACCTCCAAGCCCGTCATCGTGCTCGACCACCAACCCTTCATTTCTTTCAACGAGTTGGTGATGAATGGTGTGGACCTCGGCCTCCATGGCCACACTCACAACGGTCAGCTTTGGCCCTACCCCTTACTGATGAAACTAATCTATGAATGCCCCTACGGATACCACAAGAGAGGTCCGACGCAATTCTACGTCTCTTCCGGCATCGGGGTAGCCGGTCCGCCCTATCGGGTGGGGACAGTATCAGAGTTAGTTGTGCTCCACATAAGGTTCAAGTAACCTTACAGATCTTATTTGTTCTGTGATTCGGAGTCTTTCTTCTCCGGTGCGCTCAACGCCTTGTTGTAAAGTTCCTCGTTACTCAATACATCGATAGCCTTTTCAAGCACCTTGTCGTCCTTCAAGCTTTCAATCAGCTCGCCCTTCTGATAATAGTAGCGCTTAACAATCTCCGAGGCC
>CAVJCD010000120.1:0-4328 GCA_963648005.1 Tannerellaceae bacterium
GAATACTACTGCACTTATTTCCGAAATCTATGGTTCTTCTAAAACAAAATCTTTTGAGTAAGGCTCTCTTTGTCGGAAACAATCCGTATAAAATATATACCAGGTGCGACGTCGGTCATTGCAATCTGGTTCTCTCCTGTGTCCACAACATCATGCTGTAACACAGTTCCATTCACGGATATGATTGAATAGTGAGCTTTACTGATAGTCTCCGGCAACAATACGTGGATGGTCTTGGAGGTCTTCTCCGTGAATATACGAATAGAATGGCCGCTGTCGATGGTAGTATTGGCAGTTGCCGAACCATATTGAACAACGGGGTCAACAAACAAAGAAGTACTCATCGGCGAGGCCGGATGGTTAGTCGCCTCTATCCACTTGCCTTGATAATTAATCCACGTCGTGTTTTTGGTTGTTTCTCCCTTCGGAAGGTTGTAGGCAGAAAAAGAAGCCCCGTCTGATGCCGTTCGAATCTTGTAGCCGATAAAGAAATCCCCGGACACATATACCGAAGAAGAAAAGGTGACAAACGTTTCTTGGTCCCGACTCAAGGACTTGGTGGCACTGACAATGTTCTTCTTATTATACGAAATGAACGAGGGTTTGAATGATTCGGAGTGGAGTAAGGTTTCCGGTTTGCCATTACCATTATATATGGTTATCTCCACATCAACTATTCCATCTTGGGTGATTACCGGATTTACAATATATGCGCCATACACCCTTGATTCTCCGGTCACACTATACGCCTCGGCAAATTCATCCATGCCCAGAGAATTGTTTCCGAACGCAGCCCCGCTCTCCGGAGACGACAGAACAGTAGATTCTATCTCCTCTTGTTTTCCGCTCTCCTTGATATTGCTCAGACGGATACATGGGGTTGCGCCATAGGGGTCGATGCCGTCGCAAAGTCGGTCATCGTTTTCTCCTAAGGGGTCAAGCCATACCTTCAACTGCTTGTCGGCATCTTCGGACACTTCCCAACTTTGGCTTATTGCAAAATAGTAATCGTTGTATGGGTACGGACAACTGGACTCGCCGCCAGACAGTCCTCCAATGAGTCGATTGTTGTTGTCGAACAATCCGGAGCCGGAAGAACCGCCGGCTGTACTACCGCTTATCCACTCCTTTACGTGCCAATGCCCGTTATCAATAAAGTCCACTCCGCTTCCAGGGTAGGTTGCCAGTTCAACGTCATCGGCAGTGTTGAGTCTTTTGACGGAACCGTTCGGATGGTGAAGTCCCACATAAGGGGCCTCGCCTTTATCCTTGGCATTCCATCCGGCATAATATGGTTGGTAATAGGCAGGGGGAGTCTCTGTCAACTCCAATAGTGCAATATCAGTATTCTCGTTGATTGCCCTTAGATGGGTGGAAGCCATCGACAGTTCTTCTGTGCCCCTCATTACCGGGTTGCAAACCGGGCTCTCATACTTGAAGAACATGATTATATTCCCGGCTATCGCCTCATAATCCGGATTGGAGATAGTGAACTGATTGTTCAAGCAATGCGAGGCGGTCAGCATATAGGGTTTGCCGTCGTTCAGCGTGTTATTAATCAATGTGCCGGAACAAGCCGTTTCGCCATTAACCACAATAAGCACAACGCTACGGCCGATATCGTTGTATTTGTCGGTAGCCTCCTCATAGCACACCAACGGGTTCATGCACCCGTGTTTCGTTGCATTGTTGTCTTTGGGTTCATAGCCCCTGAAGCCTCGATAGTCATGGTTCACTTCGCCCACCTTCAACTTGCCATGGAAAGCGGCATTTGCCGGCTCTTGGTATTCAATTATCAGCGCGTCGCCATCGACGGGCGATACGGGGAGTTTCTTTAGCTCAGAGTTGTTAAGATGGTTGAACGCCCCAAGGACTTGTGTTTGGTCAGGGTCGTAGAGAAACAGTTGGGCACCTTCCGGAAGGTCGTATTCGGAGAACAATATATTAATGGAATAAGCCCCTTTGGAGCGTATTCCGAGCCGCCATACGCGTGTACCGTATGCTTGAGTAAACCAACTGCCCGAATTATCCGGTGTGTAGTCCGTCATAAACTTATATGCAAAATGGAATCCGCTGCGCAGGTCGCTTTCGTTTAGCGAATCGAGCCGCAGCTGCTCCGCAACGTTGAAAGATGGCATCTCCTCGAAGGCCATTTCCGCACGGGTGCTCAACGCCGAAACAGGAAGGGGCTTTCCTCCATGGCTAATCTGACTCATCGCGTAGCCGGAAGACAACAAGCACAGAAAGAAAAGAATGACTGACTTTTTCATATATCCGCAAATGTATGTTTTTCTTTTAACTTATTCGTAATTTTTATCTAAGTTTGCCGAGCAAATGATGGAACCAATAACACAAATTTAAACAGTAAAGATATGGCAACAACACCTCCGTTTAAGTACGAAGCACCTTTCCAGTTGGGAGAGGATAAGACTGAATATTATCTGCTGACAAAGGACTATGTCTCTGTTGGCGAGTTTGAAGGCACACCGGTGCTAAAGGTTGCTAAAGAAGGATTGACCGCCATGGCGAATGCCGCTTTCCGCGACGTATCGTTCATGCTCCGTCGTTCGCACAACCAGCAGGTGGCAAAGATATTGAGCGACTCCGAGGCAAGCGACAACGACAAATACGTAGCGCTCACCTTCCTTCGCAACGCCGAAGTGGCAAGCAAGGGGATGCTGCCTTTCTGCCAAGACACCGGTACGGCCATTGTTCACGGCGAGAAGGGGCAGCAAGTATGGACAGGCTATTGCGACGAGGAGGCTCTCTCGCTGGGTGTCTACAAGACCTATACTGAGGAGAACCTGCGCTACTCGCAGAACGCCCCCCTCTCTATGTATGAGGAGGTGAACACCAAATGCAACCTCCCCGCACAGATTGACATTGAGGCTACCGAGGGCATGGAATACAAGTTCCTCTGCGTAACCAAAGGTGGTGGTTCGGCAAACAAGACTTATCTCTATCAAGAGACAAAAGCCATCCTCAACCCCGCCTCTCTCGTTCCGTTCTTGGTTGAGAAGATGAAGACATTGGGAACGGCTGCTTGTCCGCCTTACCATATTGCTTTCGTCATCGGCGGTACTTCTGCCGAGAAGAACCTGCTCACCGTGAAGTTGGCATCCACCCACTACTACGACGAGCTGCCTACTACGGGTAGCGAGGGCGGACGTGCCTTCCGTGATATAGAGTTGGAGAAGCAAGTGCTCGACGAGGCACACCGCATCGGTTTGGGAGCTCAGTTCGGTGGTAAGTATTATGCTCACGACGTACGTATCATCCGTTTGCCGCGCCACGGTGCTTCTTGCCCGGTAGGTTTGGGCGTATCTTGCTCCGCAGACCGTAACATCAAATGTAAAATCAATAAGGATGGTATATGGATTGAGAAACTTGATGACAATCCGGGCGAATTGATTCCGGCTGAACTGCGTCAGGCAGGTGAGGGCAATGCAGTGAAGATTGACCTCAACCGTCCGATGGCAGAGATTCTGAAAGAACTTGGCAAATACCCTGTGGCCACCCGTTTGTCGCTCAACGGCACCATCATCGTGGGCCGCGACATTGCTCACGCCAAACTGAAAGAACGTTTGGACAAGGGTGAGGACCTTCCTCAATACATCAAGGACCATCCCATCTACTACGCCGGACCGGCCAAGACCCCGAAGGGAATGGCTTGCGGCTCTATGGGACCGACCACAGCCGGACGTATGGACCCGTATGTTGACCTCTTCCAAAGCCATGGTGGCAGCATGATTATGTTGGCAAAAGGAAACCGCAGCCAACAGGTAACCGACGCATGCAAGAAGCACGGCGGATTCTACCTCGGCTCTATCGGTGGACCGGCAGCTATCCTTGCTCAGAACAATATCAAAAGCATCGAATGCTTGGAATATCCCGAGTTGGGTATGGAAGCCATCTGGAAGATTGAAGTGGAGAACTTCCCTGCGTTTATTTTGGTTGATGACAAGGGGAACGATTTCTTTAGGCAACTGAAACCGCGTTGCGCTTGTAAACGATAAGCTTCTATCTATTATATCAACCAAGGGGGCACACATTTTTCGGAGTGTTTGCCCCCTTTTTTGTTTTACCCATCATGGGGTTTCTGCGGTGCCTGTTTCCGGGGACATATATATGTTTCCGAGCAAAACATATATATGTCCCGAAATCCAAACGACCGGTCGTTTTCATCAAAACCATAGGTGGTCTTCGTTTTTTGGACAAGGAGGATTTCCCCGATGGATTAATCGTTTTGATGAAAAGGATTAATCGTTTTGTCCAAAACGATTAATCCCTCCGAAACAAATGTGTCGTCCCTTTTGGGCAAAAGGGAC
>CAVJCD010000120.1:4338-7263 GCA_963648005.1 Tannerellaceae bacterium
TTTCATCAGCATTTCAACATCGTCCAAACGGCATTGAAACGGCGAACGAACTTATGGCTTCAAAGGCGGGGAAAATCGATAGGATTAACCCTTTGGGGGGGGGGTAAAGGATTAACCCTCGGTTTTTTCTCGTCATTCCGCCAAGACTAAAAAAGCCCCGACATCCGGATTGACGTCAGGGCTTTCTATTCTTATCTCAATAATGTCACTTATCGTGTCCTTTACGTTCCGGACGCGGACCGCGGTCACCACGTTCCGGTCTCGGTCTTTGCGGACGCTCTTCATAACCTTCCGGTTTGGGAAGCAATGCCCTGTGTGAGAGTTTAAACTTACCGGTCTTTGCATCAATGTCCATCAGCTTAACCTTAATGGTATCGCCCTCACTCAAGCCGGACTGTTCCATTGTCTCCAAACGTTTCCAATCTATCTCAGAGATGTGCAACAAACCATCCTTGCCCGGCATAAATTCAACAAATGCACCATAAGGCATAATGGAAGCAATCTTTCCTTCATACACCTCTCCAACCTCCGGAACGGCAACAATCTCCTTGATTGCTCTAACAGCCGACTCAAGTATTTCCTTGTTTGTTCCGGAAATCTCAATCAAGCCGACACCTTCAACTTCGTCAATTGAAATGGTAGCACCAGTTTTCTCTTGAATACCCTGAATAATCTTTCCACCCGGACCGATAACTGCACCAATGAACTCTTTGGCAATAGTCATTGTTTCGATACGTGGAGCATGCGGCTTCAACTCGGCACGTGTTTCCGGCTGAGCCTCCAAAATCTTGCCCAAGATATGCATACGACCTTCTTTTGCCTGAGCCAATGCCTTCTCAAGGATTTCGTACGAAAGACCGTCGACCTTGATATCCATCTGAGTTGCGGTGATACCATCCACCGTACCCGTCACCTTAAAGTCCATATCTCCCAAGTGGTCTTCGTCGCCCAAGATATCCGACAAAACAGCATAGTTCTTACCCTTGTTCTCAGAGATAAGACCCATGGCAATACCCGACACCGGCTTCTTCATCGGAACACCGGCATCTCTCAACGCCAATGTACCGGCACAAACCGTTGCCATCGAAGAAGAACCATTAGACTCGAGAATATCTGAGATTACACGCACTACATAAGGATAGTTCTCCGGAATCATACGCTTCAATGCACGGTGGGCAAGATTGCCATGACCAATCTCACGACGCCCTACACCACGTGATGCCTTAGCCTCACCGGTAGAGAATGGCGGGAAGTTATAGTGCAACAAGAAACGCTCCTTAGAACGGTTCAGCACATCGTCAATAATCTTCTCGTCAGCCTTGGTACCAAGTGTAACGGTTGACAACGACTGTGTCTCTCCACGAGTAAATATTGCAGAGCCGTGAGGACCGGGCAAACAATCTGTCTCAATCCAAATCGGGCGGATTTCAGTTGTCTTTCTACCATCCAAACGCTTTCCTTCATCCAAGATAGCACGACGCATAGCTTCCTTCTCCACATCGTGGTAATAGCGGGCAATCATTTCCGCTTTGGTCTCCAACTCTTCTTCGGCGAAGTTTGCTTTGTATTCTTCTACGATAGCCTCGAATGCCTCAGCACGCTGATGCTTGTCTGTACCTGATGTGGCAATAGCATATGCCTTTGCATAACATTTATCATGCACATCCTTGCGCAACTCTTCGTCATTCTCTTCGTGGCAGTATTCACGCTTAACAAGTTTGCCGCAAGCCTCCGACAACTCAAGCTGAGCCTGGCATTGCACTTTGATTGCCTCATGAGCAACCTTAATAGCATCCAACATCTCTGATTCCTGCACTTCTGACATCTCGCCTTCCACCATCATGATGTTGTCTAAAGTAGCAGCAACCATCAAGTCTACATCTGCTTTCTCCAATTCGGCGAACGTCGGGTTTATAACAAACTTACCGTCAATACGCGCTACTCGAACCTCAGATATCGGTCCGTTGAAAGGTATATCAGATACCGCCAAAGCAGCTGATGCAGCCAAACCAGCCAATGCATCCGGCATATCTTCTCCATCAGCAGAGAAAAGAATAACATTGACATATACTTCTGCATGATAATTATCCGGGAACAACGGACGCAACGCACGGTCCACCAAACGAGCCGTCAGAATTTCGTAATCCGAAGCTTTCCCCTCTCTCTTAGTAAACCCACCGGGGAAACGGCCAAAGGCTGAATACTTCTCTTTGTAATCTACTTGCAGTGGCATAAAATCAACGCCAGGATTTGCATCTTTTGCAGCACAAACTGTGGCCAACAATACGGTGTTACCCATACGAACAGTAACCGCACCGTCCGCTTGTTTTGCCAACTTTCCAGTCTCAATGGTGATGGTTCTTCCATCAGCCAATGTGATTGTCTTGTTAATTGGATTAGGCATCATAATCTTCAATTTTGTCTTTTTATCTATGAAAAAATCGGTGCAAATGTAATGAAAGTTTACCTGTAAAAGTATGTGCGCGAAAACAAAAACAATAGAAAAACTCCTTTTTGTGAAAAAGAAGGGGAGATTTCGTGAATGACAATGCGAAAACTGTAAAATAATGTATATTTGTGGCGAAATTACAATATTGATAAGAACATTATGATGAAACAAATATTTGCAAGGCTACAGTCTTTCATCGTGGCATCACCATTGTTTGTTGTCGGGATATGTATATCACTCTTCACAGCGTGCAGCGACACTTCCTCTTTTACGGTGAACGGCGTTGTGTCCGGAGCCGATGGTCAGGTCTTATATCTGGAAAACGTTGGCATATCCGATGTTGAGCTAATGGATTCGGTTAAGCTAACCGCATTGGGAAAGTTTAAATTCACGCACAAGCGTCCGGACTTCCCGGATTTCTACCGACTGCGTCTGAACAACCAGAAAATCAATTTTGCCATTGATTCTACGGAGAC
>CAVJCD010000121.1:0-7258 GCA_963648005.1 Tannerellaceae bacterium
AGATTAATCCGCGTGTGCGGCCGGAGCCTGTGCGGGCATGCTCGGTGGCGTGCCCAGGGTCAACCTTCACGTCGTCGAGCATGATGACGTCCGAGGTGTCGGCTTTTTGCCCTACCATTGCCCTCTTCCCGTTGATGGTTACGCGCCCCATTTCGATAAACCTGTCTGCCTCTCTGCGGGAGCAAAGACCTGCGTCGCTGAGTAGTTTGTTTAGCCTTATTTCCATATTGTTTCTACGTTTTTTGCCGGCAGTGCCGTCGGCTTGTACGCCGTTTGTTTGGGTTACAAAAGTAGGAATTTGTCGTATTCTTTCTTTGGCGGATATGTGAATTAATCTCTACCTTTGCCTTATGCTTGAGATAGGAAAACATATAGAAAGACTGTTGGTGATGCACGATTGCGTGATTGTCCCCTCTTGGGGCGGCTTCGTGCTGAGAAGCCTGCCGGCAGTGTGTGACAGGGAAGGACATATGTTCGTACCCCGGCGGAGGGAGATTGTTTTCAACGCCACGTTGACGCACAACGACGGGTTGCTTACCGAGTCATATATGCAGACATATGGTGTGGACTATAATAAGGCGCAGCTGATGGTTGACGAAGATGTTGCGAAGATGCAGGCGACGTTGCACGAGGAGAAGACCCTAAGGCTTGGTGCCTTGGGACGGTTCGACCTTGGCAGTGAGGGTCAGATGGTGTTCTATCCCGGAAACTCGCCGGTGCTCAGCATCGATTCCTACGGCTTGGAAACATTCCACATGACTCCGCTTCGGCATATCCACGAAGGAGAGAAAAAAGATACATTATATATACCCGTCAGCAGGAGATTTCTCCGCGTAGCTGTTGCCTCGGCAGCCGCCGTAGCGCTGTTCTTCTTGGTGTCGACCCCGGTAAGGGATGTGGAGCGCTCGGCGTACACGGCAAGTTTCGTCCCCTTGATGGTGATGGAATCCGCTCCCACGGCAGAGCCCGCGGAGGCAGAGTTGAGTGGAGGAGCAGCGATGCCCGCAATGGTGGAAGTCCCAAAGAAAGCAGATGTGGAGCCGGTGAAGGCAGAAGCCCCGAAGGCCATGCCCGCCGGAAAGAAATATCATATCGTTGTTGGCAGTTTCCCCTCAAAGGAGCAGGCAAGCAAATTTATGACTGAGAACAAAGGTGACGCTATCGACTTCAGCCTTGTGGAACGTGACGGGAGATGCCGCGTATGTGCCTATACCTTCAGCAACCGTGAGGAAGCCGAGAGCCGCCTGGCAACGCTTCGCACCAGCGAGAAGTATAAAGATGCCTGGCTCTTTATCTGCCGCTAATAAATAAATCCAAAATACATTTAATATGAAACTAAAGGTTATAATCTTCTTGATGGCCCTCGTGTCGGGTTCGCTCGGCGCACAGACCATCCACTACAATGCATTTTCGCATAATGACTATTCGCGTGAGCACCCGCTGTTTGATGCCCTCTCCTTGGGATTCAACTGCGTGGAGGCTGACTTGTGGCTAATCAATGGTGACTTGTATGTCTCTCACGACTCGGTTGGACCCAATCCGGATATCGCTTTCGATAAGCTATACCTCCAACCCCTGGTGGAGAGGATTAAGAAAAACAACGGCAAGGTTTATCCCGGCAGCGACCGTCCCTTCTATCTTATGATTGACTGCAAGACCGACGGCGAGGCCATGTACCCCATTCTGAAAAAGAAGTTGGAGCCCTACGAGAATCTCTTCTGCCACGAGAAGGACGGCAAACTAACGGAAAGTTCAGTGCTGGTCTATCTCTCGGGTGAAAACCCACGCAAGGCCATTGCCGCCGAGACCAACCGCTTTATCTTTCTCGACGGTAACCTCAAGGACCTTGGCAAGGGCATACCGGCAGCCTTGATGCCCGTCATTAGCGACAACTACTCACGCTATATTGATTGGGACGGCAAGGGCGAGATACCTCAGGACCAACTCGAGAAGATGCGCGAGTATATCCGTCAGACACATGCCGAAGGGAAGCTCTTCCGTTGGTGGGGCGCACCCGACAAGCCTTTGTTCAAGAAGTTCTTCATCAAGGAGAAGGTGGACCTTATCGGTGCCGACGACCTAAAGGCGCTCAGCAAGATTCTTAATAAGTAGAACATTCAAATCCTTAGGAAAATGGAAAAACAAAACAAGCGATTGCTCTCTTTGGATGCCTTGAGGGGGTTCGACATGTTCTTTATCATGGGCGGCTCGGTGCTCCTTGCCTCACTTGCGGTGTTGTTTCCCGACTCTACGTTTTGTCAGGGGTTGGCTACTCAGATGGAACATGTGGAGTGGGACGGTCTGACGCATCGCGACACAATCTTTCCTCTCTTTTTGTTCATCGCCGGTATTTCGTTTCCATTCTCTTTGCAGAAGCAGCGCGAGAGCGGCAAGAAGGATGCCGATATATATAAGAAGATAATCACCCGCGGACTGAAGCTGGTGCTCTTTGGCATTATCTACAACGGGCTTCTGAGTTTCGACTTTGCCCATCAGCGCTATGCCAGCGTGCTGGGCCGTATTGGCTTGGCTTGGATGTTCGGGGCATTGATATTCGTGAATACGAAAACCCTGACTCGTGCGTGGATTACTGCGGCGCTTTTGGTAGGCTACTGGCTGCTGTTGACTTTTGTGCCTGCTCCCGACGGCGGTGGCGCTGGTGTGTTCACCATGGAAGGCTCCCTGGCTGGGTATGTCGACCGTATGTTGTTGCCGGGCCGTCTGCATTTGGGAGTACACGACCCCGAGGGAATACTTTCGCTCATTCCGGCAATAGGGACAGCCCTATTGGGTATGTTTACGGGTGAGTTTATCAAGATGGATAAGTTCTCGGACAAGAAGAAGGTGGGCGTACTGATTGTCGCAGGCGCGGTGTTACTCGTTGTCGGACTGCTTTGGTCAATGGTTTTCCCCATCAACAAAAACCTTTGGACAAGTTCCTTTGTATGTGTGGTGGGTGCTTATTCCGTGTGGATGTTTGCTCTGTTCTTCTACGTTGTGGATGTGTTGGAATATCGTAAGTGGACATTCTTTTTCAAGGTTATCGGTGTCAACTCCATCACGATTTATATGGCGCAGAAGTTTGTGAACTATGCTTTCACCTCCAATGCTTTGTTTGGCGGAGTGATAAGCTGGATGCCCGAAGCTGCCCAGCCGTTTGTCTCGGCAATAGGCTATATTGCTGTTTGCTGGGGTAGCTTGTATTTCCTCTACCGCCAAAAGATATTCCTGAAGGTATAAGGGAAACAAAACAGAATAGAAACAAAAAAGCCTGCCAAGAATTCTTCTTAGCAGGCTTTTTAAGTAGTGCGTCCGGGGATCGAACCCGGGTTTCCGCCGTGAGAGGGCGGCGTCCTAGGCCACTAGACGAATGCACCGTTTCGCGCCTTTGGTGAGCTTCTTTATCTCCCTTTCGACGTGGCAAAGGTAAATATTATTTCTTTTACAACCATCATATGGGTGAGGGAAAATACAAATAAAATTTAATTGCTCTTACTGTTTATTTCCTTTACCTTTGTCCACTGTCGAGAAAAAAGACACTATTGAACAATCAATACCAGTATTAAAACAACCAAATATCATGGAAAAACAAAAAGAAAAACTTTTCTCTGAATTTGCGCCTGTGACCACTGAGGAGTGGATGGCGAAGATTACGACGGACCTAAAAGGAGTCCCGTTTGAGAAAAAGCTTGTTTGGAAAACAGGCGAAGGATTCAATGTAAATCCGTTTTATCGTGCAGAAGACATCGAAGGTCTGAAAACAAAAGACTCTCTTCCCGGAGAGTTTCCTTATGTTCGCGGAACAAAGAAGGACAACGACTGGAAGGTGCGTCAAGACATCAATGTTGTATGTTTCAAGGAAGCAAACGAAAAAGCTCTCGATATCCTTAACAAGGGCATCACTTCGCTTGGTTTCACAATCAAAGGCGATGAGGTAAGTGCCGAAAATATCGCAACGCTGTTGAAAGATATCTGTCCGGAGGCAGTGGAGCTCAACTTCACCACCTGCATTTGCAAGGCCGAGAAACTCATCGGCATCTTGGCAGACTATCTGAAAGGTAGCGGTGCCGACGTGGAGAAATGCTTCGGGTCGGTAGCCTACGACCCCTTCAAGAAACCGTTGGTTAAGGGTAAAGACGCGGGCGACTGGGTCAGCGTAGCCTCTTCGGTGCTCAAGGCAGGGAAGGCATTACCCGGTTTCCGGGTGCTGGCAGTGGATGGTTGCTACTTCAACAATGCCGGCGCATATATCACCCAGGAGTTGGGCTATTCTCTTGCATGGGGCAACGAGCTGATGGCAAAGCTTACCGATGCCGGTTTCACTGCCGACGAGGTGGCAAAAAACATCAAGTTCAACTTCGGTATCAGTTCAAACTACTTTATGGAGATTGCCAAGTTCCGCGCAGCCCGTTGGCTGTGGGCAGAGATTGTGGCTGCCTATAACCCCGAATGCAAATGTGCTTGCAAGATGAACGCTCATGCGCAGACTTCGGATTGGAACATGACAATATACGATGCTCACGTCAACCTTTTGCGTTCGCAGACGGAAGCCATGTCGGCTGCCCTGGCAGGTGTGGATTCCATCACGGTGCGTCCGTTCGACAAGGCTTACGAAACGCCCGACGATTTTTCGGAGCGTATAGCACGCAACCAGCAGCTGTTGTTGAAGGAAGAGTGCCACATGGATAAGGTGGTTGACCCCTCAGCCGGTTCTTATTATGTGGAGGTGCTTACCAACTCGTTGGCAGACGTGGCATGGAAACTGTTCCTCGACGTTGAAGACAAGGGCGGTTTCGGAGCAGAGGTGGCCGGCGGCAATATCCAGGATGCCGTGAACGCTTCCGGCGTAGCGCGCAAGAAAGCAGTGGCTACCCGCAAGGAGGTTCTGTTGGGCACTAACCAGTTCCCCAACTTCACGGAGGTGGCTGAAGGGAAGATTAAGGAGCAGGCCCCGTGCTGCTGTGGCGGAGGTCCTTCTTGCACTGCCCCCACTATTACCCCGCTCGATTTCACGCGTGGCGCATCCGAGTTTGAGGCTCTTCGCCTGGCAACGGAGCGCAGCGGCAAGACTCCGAAGGTGTTTATGCTGACCATAGGCAACCTCTCGATGCGTATTGCCCGTTCGCAGTTCTCGTGCAACTTCTTCGCTTGTGCGGGATACAAGGTGATAGACAATTTGGGCTTCGATACGGTGGAGGCCGGCATTGAGGCTGCGATGGAGGCAGGTGCCCAGGTCGTTGTGCTTTGCTCGAGTGATGACGAATATGCAGAATATGCTCCCATGGCTTTCAAGGCATTGGCAGGGCGTGCCGAGTTCGTGGTAGCAGGTGCTCCCGCTTGCATGGAAGACCTGAAGGCTCAGGGCATCGAACAATTTATCAACGTGAAGAGCAACGTGCTTGAGACATTGAAATCTTTCAACGCAAAATTAGGAATCGCTTAAGGAGGAACAATCATGAGACCAAACTTTAGAAATATAGATATCAAGAATGCCGGCTTTGCGGCAGTCAATGCCGGAGAGTGGGCTAAGGCCAATGGCATTGAAACAAATTGGAAGACACCCGAGCATATCGAGGTGAAACCCGTTTACACAAAAGAAGACCTCGAGGGCATGGAGCATTTGGGTTATGCTGCCGGTCTGCCCCCTTATCTGCGCGGTCCGTATAGCGGCATGTACGCAATGCGTCCCTGGACAATCCGCCAGTATGCCGGATTCTCCACAGCAGAAGAATCGAACGCATTCTATCGCCGTAACCTGGCATCGGGTCAGAAAGGTCTGTCAGTGGCTTTCGACCTCCCAACTCACCGCGGATATGATGCCGACAACGAACGTGTGGTTGGCGACGTGGGTAAGGCAGGTGTTTCCATCTGTTCGCTGGAGAACATGAAGGTGTTGTTCGACGGTATTCCCTTGAACAAGATGTCTGTCTCCATGACAATGAACGGAGCGGTGCTCCCCATCATGGCGTTTTATATCAATGCCGGTTTGGAGCAAGGCGCCAAGCTGGAGGAGATGGCGGGAACCATCCAGAATGATATCCTGAAGGAATTCATGGTGCGCAATACCTATATCTATCCGCCCGAGTTCTCGATGAAGATTATTGCCGACATCTTTGAGTATACCTCGCAGAAGATGCCTAAGTTCAACTCCATCTCCATCTCGGGCTATCACATGCAGGAAGCCGGTGCAACGGCAGATATCGAGATGGCGTATACCTTGTGCGATGGTATGGAATATCTCCGTGCGGGTGTGAATGCCGGCATTGATGTGGATGCTTTTGCTCCGCGTCTGTCGTTCTTCTGGGCCATCGGCGTGAACCATTTCATGGAGATTGCCAAGATGCGTGCCGCACGTATGCTGTGGGCAAAGATTGTGAAGAGCTTCGGAGCAAAGAACCCCAAATCGCTGGCTCTGCGTACACACTGCCAGACTTCCGGATGGTCGCTGACGGAGCAGGACCCCTTCAACAACGTGGGTCGCACATGTATCGAGGCTATGGCTGCTGCCCTGGGTCACACCCAGTCGCTCCACACCAATGCCCTTGACGAGGCCATTGCCTTGCCGACGGACTTCTCCGCACGTATTGCCCGCAACACGCAGATATATATCCAAGAGGAGACCAAGATATGCAAGGAGATTGACCCATGGGCAGGTTCCTACTATGTTGAGTCGCTCACCAACGAGCTTGTGCACAGAGGATGGGAACTGATTCAGGAGGTAGAGAAGATGGGCGGCATGGCCAAGGCCATCGAGACCGGTCTCCCCAAGATGCGTATCGAAGAGGCTGCAGCACGTACTCAGGCTCGTATCGACTCGGGTGTGCAGACCATCGTGGGTACCAACAAGTATCGCCTGGAGAAGGAAGACCCGATTGATATCCTCGAGATTGACAACACTGCAGTGCGCAACGAGCAGATAGCAAACCTCAAGGCCCTGCGCGAGAACCGTGATGAGGCTGCCGTGCAGAAGGCGTTGGCAGACATCACCGAGTGTGTGAAAACAAAGAAGGGCAACTTGCTGGAGTTGGCGGTCAAGGCTGCCGGCCTCAGGGCATCGTTGGGAGAAATCTCGGATGCCTGCGAAGTTGTTGTAGGACGTTATAAAGCAATTATCAGAACTATTTCAGGCGTGTATTCATCAGAAACGAAAAAGGATGCAGACTTCCAGAAGGCTTGTGCCCTCACCGAGAAGTTTGCCAAGAAGGAAGGCCGTCAGCCGCGTATCATGATTGCCAAGATGGGCCAGGACGGCCACGAC
>CAVJCD010000122.1:0-6662 GCA_963648005.1 Tannerellaceae bacterium
GCGTAGAGATACTTGCAAGCACACCGTCTCTCGTCACCTTCATGGTGAGGTCGGCAGAGCCTACCTTGTAGCTTACCACCACCTTAATAGCCGAGTTGCCCTTGAAGTGGCTCATGTATCGGCAATAGCCATCGGTGGGCAGCTCGGCATCGGCATTCAGCCGCACCAACGGAGAGTAGCTTCCCACCGTAGTGGTGTAGGTCATGGGCAGCTCGCTGATGACCGTTGTCCCCTCGGTGATGGTAGCCTTGCCGTCCGCATCGTAGGTGTACACATAGCTGTGCGTCTTGCCGCCATAGGTAGCCACCGCAGTAGCAATCGTTCCGTCCTCGTTGTAAGTGTAGGTATAGTCAATGGCTCTCGTCTCTACACTCGTTATCTCTTCGGCAAACACGCATACGTTGCCGTCCGTAGCACCCGGCTTGAACAGGTACACATTGCCTTTCTCAGCAGTAAACGATGCCATCGCCCATCCCGACTTGCTCACCTTCGTGCCGTTGGAGTCCACCACATAGTTGGTGGCAATCGGAGTCAGCACGATGTCGGCACGTTCGGAGTAGGCACCCATCGTCTCGTTGAGGTGGTCAACGGATGTCTTCAGCGCAGGAGCATTGCCGATGGCTTCGTCAATCTCCCGTCCGGTATGCTTGCCTTTATACGTTTTTATTTCGTCCATATTCTTCAGTTTTAATTGTTATTCACTTTCTTCTCTGCTCTCACTGCGTATAGCTTCCCGTTGCTGCATTCGTACCACAGCCCGTCACTGCATTCGTAGATTGTCGCATCACCGCCGGAGTTGCGGCGTGGTGCGGTCATAGCCGATTGCGGTGACAGTTGGCCAAGAGTCAGCTTCGGGATTGTCAGCTTAACAAGTTTCATGGCTTACGCTCCTATACCGATTACCGCAGACACATTCTCTGCCCCCTTGCGACCTACGGCAACCGTGATTTCAAGTCCTTCTGGGACTGCCAACTCAAATACTTCGGTGCGTGGAGCAATGGCACTTGCACAGCCTAAAGCCATGCGGCCAGCCTCGCCCGGCACACGCACATACACCGTCATGCCCACCTCTTCGGGCAGTTCGGCTTGCAACACATCGTGGTCACTCTGCGTTACATAAGTGGCTTCGTATTCGTTCTCTGCCACCTTGCTAAATGATAATTTCTGTACTTCCATGATTCTGTAATTAACGTTAATACAATATTCCTATATCTCCCACACTCAACGACTTGCTAGTGCTTGTCGAAGCGAATGTGCATGACACACTCAAAGTCAGTTTGCCTCCCGTGTAGCTCTTGGTAACGAACGAAGCGGAACGGCCTACACCGATGAACGCACATCCCTCTACGATAGAATCGTCCACCTTGAAGCCCGTCAACGTTGAAACAAAGACAGCAGAACCTTGCACCGACTCCACGCTCATCATCACCACGCTGGGGAGAGTATCTATTGCAATCTCCACATCTACGGTTAGCGATGTGGCTGCACTTGTTTCGGATATGTTTGCACCCGATAGGATGTGCATATAGTTCAATCCACCCACCTTCTTCGCTGCCGCTTCTGCCTTTTCAGCCGCTTCGTTGGCTTTGGTTGCTGCGGTATTGGCTGCATCGGTGTAGCTTGCCATTGCTTCGGCACGTGTTGCGGCACTCTCCGCATCGGTCTTGATGGCGATCATCTCTTCCTTCGTGGGATAGTCGTTCAGGTCTATCTCTGGAGTATGTGTTTCGCCTGTGTCCTCCCATCCGTTATCGCCCCAAGCATAGATAGCGTAAGGCGATGCCGTACCGATGTAGGCAATATCACCCACATCAGCCGTAGGATGCGCCAACTGAAGGTCTCCCAATGTCTTGAAATAACCTTTGTTCCGTACCGATGATTCCTCCAGCTTCTTGATGGCGGTGTATAAGGTTTTGTTCGTTACTGCGTGCTCCGAGGTAGCCGAAAGCTCGCTATCCAACGGGAATGCTCCCTTGTTGCTATCCACCACGTCCAATAAGGCGTTGACGGTGGCAGCATCGTAGTTCAGATTATTTGCCATATCCAGTAAGGTCGTTAAATGCTTTTTGTACTACCGCCTTGAATGCGGTCTTGATATATCCTCCCAAGATGTTGATGTCTTGGGCAGTCAGTTCCAGCTCTCCGTACTTGTAGATTTGTTGTGCCAATTCCAGTTCTCCGAGGTCACGGGTTTCGTTGTAGATGTAGTTGCCCAATGCCTTGCTGATGTCTACCGACACATCCTCTCCGTTCTCGTCAACCATCGGTTGTCCGTCTACGTTCGCCAAGTACAAATGTCTAAAGTCTATCTTCATGATGTTATGATTGTTTTATTCCTACCAATACCCCATTGTTAAAGATGAGCGTATAGCCCGTTCCAAGTTGGCAGTCATCGGTTGTCACACCGAACTGTCCGTTTGTCCGGATTCGGCCTTTCAGGTCTATCGCTGTATCTTTTGTTGCGTCCTGCGTGGTGATAGACAAGCCAATCTGCCGACTGTCATAGGATGAGTTGTAGATTCCTCCCGTAGTGTTGATACATACTACACCTTCACCTACGTAGTCAGCCGATGTGCTTGTAGGTATCGGTCTGTGGTAATTACCATGCAGCATTGTTACATCGAACAGAGCTGCCATGCACGCCGTAGAACGGGATGCGGTGGAGCTTGGAAACACATCACCTACCCCGGCTTTCTTAGTGGATGACTCAAACAAGATTCCGTCCGGCTTCAAGGTCATCTTGTCACCAATCACCGAAGAACCGATTGAGTTCTTTGTAATGGTGAATCCACCTATCTTGGTCACTCCGTTTCCGTCCACCGAGAACGACCCGTCCTTGCTCTGCGCATTAGCAAAGGTGAAGTTGGTTATTGTGGCATCGTTGGCATTTACCGTTCCGGCAAAGAGAGAATCTACATCTATCAGTCCGGCCCTTAGGACTGGCTTCCCGTCCTTCGTGGTGAATACGGCCACTTCTGCCCCCTTCGGTGTGCGGACGAGGAATTTATCGGCAGTAACGGTCACTTGCCTTGTGCCGATGTTGATGCCCACATTCAGCAAGTCTTCGGCCGTAGGTCGGCTATCCAACTCTTCGCCTACATTCAGATAGGTGCTGTCTTTGCCTTTCAGCCGTAGCTTGTCAACGGTTGCAGACACTTGCTTGCGTGACACATCGAAAAACTCCTTGTCGGCAAGCGAATAGCTGTTGATGCCTCTGTATAGCTTGACTGATGGCGCATCGTCCCCATAGGTGGAGAGCACGATAGCCGTTTGTCGGTCTTCGTCAAACTTATTGCCGAGTTGTACTATCTTGTCTCCAGCCGAAGGTACTCCGGCCGAGCCTTCGTTTGCATCGTAGTCAACGGATGACAGGTCTATGTAGTCATCACCGATGCCGACCACCAATCGCCAATAATATCGGTTGGTTACATCCTCGTATATTCCGGCCTTGATGTTCCATGTGCGGCAAGTAACAAGGTCGCCCAACGCAAAGTCATTGGTAATGGATTTCTCTTTGTCGTCTTGGGTAAAGTAGCATCGGTACACAGCCGGAGTCTCTGCCTTTGTGCCATCGGAAAAGACTACTTCCGTGTCATCGGAGTAGTAGAGCTGCGAGGCACCCATATTCTCTACCTTGCTGCACGTCATGGACGCATTTGACAGTATCAGTTCGCCTCCGATGTGCGTTATCTCACGTATGCCGAGGCTTTCAAACTCTGCTTTGAGTCTTACCAACAGATTGTCTACTTCGATATGTGATTGCCCCTTGTTATCCATCCAAGCACCGAATCCGCTACCAAGCAGACCCTCTGCAAACGACTGCGACTTAATGTCATCGGAGAGCAAACCTCCCAATAACGACACAAGATAATTTGTTGTGTCTGGCTTGTCCTTGTTCAGAAATACACTGCGAAGGTCTTCTGTAAATACCCCATCCAGATAGGCCGTAGTGGGAATCGTTTCATCATTTGGTTCTTTCTTCTCCTCGTCCGACTCTTTTGCCACATCTGTCACCACCTTCTTGTTCAGAATCAGTTTGCCGACTATCTGCATTGTGCCGTTCACAATGAGAGCGGCAAACTCCTTCAATGGATTTATCAACTTCTCCCCTGTCAGTTCGAACATCTCTTTCCATCCTTGGTTGTCATCTTCCCGTTGTGGCGTATTGAGATAGCCAAAGTCCAAAGTAATATCACGGGTCAATGTCCCGTCACTATTTGTTTCGGTTATGTCCCCTATCTTGATATAGAAATATTCGGTGCTTGGTTCGCTACTTGAATCTCCATCGATCGAACCATCTGGCAAATACTTTTTCAGCGAAAACAAAATCATCGCATCACTTCCGTTCCTGCTCAGTCGGGCATAGATGTAATGCGCCGACACATCGTTCAGTCTTGTATTGAAACCTGTCAACGACCACGATTTGTATTCCCCATTCGGGAGATAAGAGATGCCATAGTTGTTTGGCGCAACCATGATGGTACATCCGTTCATGACAGACACCTGCACAAGATTGGTATTTTCTAAGGCATTCTCAACCAAAGAAACCCCGTTGTATGTTATTCTATGTTCGCTACTGCGATATACTGATGCTGCCATTTTCTTTCTTTTCTTCAAATTTACCTATAAGCCAAACACCATTGAAGGACAAAAAACAAGACTACTTTTTGGATTTCAACCCCGACTGAATACGTCTTATTTCTTTTGCCTCCTTACTCATCTGATTCAGCACATCCAAGATGCGGACAGCCTGAGAATTGTAGATAGTATCGTAATCGCGAAACCCTTGATGCTTCATAACCGAGTTGACCGTTTCCAACTCTATCTTCAACACATTCTTCTCTTTATTCCCCTCTCCGCTTGACGTGAATAAATCGGGGAACAATGTGGCAAAATAACTTTGACAACTCTGGAAGAACTGCACCATTACCGGGAACATGCGGTCGGACACCGACTTGAAATAATGCTCGTTTATCTCATCTTGTATGTCTATATACTTAAAGTCCTTTCTGGGTTTTGGCAGTTTTACCTCTCCCCCGTTCTCTGTAAGAACAGTGGTTTCCTGATTAAACAAAACCGCCAAGAACCCCCTCTGTGTTTTTTTGCACTCCGCAACCAATTTCTGTATGGTTTTTAAGTCGCTACATTCGTCCACCTTCTCCATTATATTCCAATAAGAAATGAGCAAGTTCTGCGCACGCATATATTGGTGATAGGTAATATCAGCCATTACCACACCCGGACACTTGAATTTCCGTCCCTTTAACTTTATTACATCGTAGGGAGGGCTATACATGGTGTGTTCTTTCTCCAAGAATGACAGTTGACGCATCCACCACCGAACCACATTTGCCTCCATCGGTATGCTCTCAAAGACGTGTTTCCATCCTTTACGCCGAAACAAATAGATATATTTCCCGTTTCCCTTATCAACGAAGTTCCGCTTCACCTTCAATCCACACAACAAGAGAAAGCAATCCAAGTAGAATAAGCTCTCCGCTTTCTCTTCTCCCAAAGCAGATGCACGGATTCTTCTCCGTGACATCAACCGATGTATTTCTTCCAAGTTGCGGGATGAAATCTCTTCCCATGACTTTGGCAGCGCCGGAAGGTTGATTATCGTTCTACGTGTATTCATATCAATGTCGGTTTAGGTGTGGCATGAAAACAAATATGGCATCCTCATTGTTTTGCCCATCAAAATCGGGCAAGTTCTCCGCATCCGTTTCTTCGGCGGGAGCCACATACAAAGAAGATGTTTCTATGTAAGGCATGAAATAATCTTGGTTTTTCACGATATACTCTTTAGCTTGATAGAAAAACAAGTCGGCCTGTGCTTCCACATCCCCTTTAGCCATACCTTTCGAAATGGTTTCGGTGCGCACAGCCAAAGCAAGGCGCAATTTATCCAAAGTCTTGTCCCACACTTTCAGAGTGGCTTCTTTCGTCTCTTCAGTAGTGACGGGAATACTATTATCTACCTGATACTTTATCAGAGCCTCCATCAGTTCCTCGCCCAATACGGGAGCAATGTATGCGCTTTGTGCCTTGCGTATGGTAGGAGATAGCGATACAAACTTCTCCCTACTGCCCGATATATCGCAATATCGGTTATAGCAATCGGCAGTAGCGAAAAGCAAATCACCTATCTCGTAGTAGTATCGGCTTTCCTTCCAGTCGTCAGCAAACTTGGGTGTATCACTCTTGGCATCAGTTTCCAAAAAAATCAAGATGCGGTCTATACCTCTCTTCCCCTCAAAAAAAGCATCCCGTTCGAAACGATTGACCGAATCTTTATTGGCTGAATCATACCCTTCGGTACTGACAGTGTTGAACCCTCCACCATCGTTTAGACTGACTGACAACAAGCCGCTATGATTGGCAAGAGTCAAGTAGATGACCGACTTTTGAATCAGTTTCAACAATTTCACTTCGGGGTCAACATCCTTTTGGTTCACTATGCCTATGATTCCTTCATCCGATTCTTCGCATTTCTTTTGGTAATAGTCTACCATCCGATTGAATAATTTATTGCCCAATACCGGAAGAATGTATGTATCTTCCGTGTCTTCCATAAGAGCAAGCAACCCGTCATTGTTGCTATAAACACTTGTAGGCAGATAAGCGTTTATCTCTTGTACCGTTGTAATGAACATATCTTC
>CAVJCD010000122.1:6672-7251 GCA_963648005.1 Tannerellaceae bacterium
GACAAAAACGGATATTTTTATTTTTTTATTTCTGTTTTTTAATACTTTTGTCACATTTATTGTTTATTTTTGTCGTTATAGTTTTACAAAAAATGTCATAAAACGTAACCCAATTATGAGCCACATCCATGTTATGATTATCATTAAGCTACTTTATGCGGTAGCAGGCATATTCACCATTACTGGAGCAATACACGTCTACATTCGAATGAATGACGAAGACTGTAAAGACATACAAAAAAGAATCCTCATCGTATCGGCTATTCCAGTCGTGTTTATTGCTATTGCACAAGTTTTGGAATACTTAATCTCCTAATTCATGAAATACAACAAAGAACATCCTCTGAGAGTAGTCACCTTATGCAGTGGCTATGATAGCCAATGTATGGCATTGGAACGCATCAAGCGAAGCCATGAGGACTTCGATTACGACCTTGTTGCTTGGAGTGAGATAGACAAGAATGCCATTGCGCATGCATGATGCCAACTTTCCCCAATGGAGCGACCGCAACCTTGGTGACATGACCAAGATAGACTGGCGAAAGGTGGAAAACTTCGATTTACTGACTTACTCTACAC
>CAVJCD010000123.1:0-7245 GCA_963648005.1 Tannerellaceae bacterium
ATATTTATTGGAGGAAGCACATTTGTGTTGGCAGATGCCCTTCCTCTTTTCATGAACAGACAATAATAACACACTAAAACAAATATCATGACCGAACAAATTCAAAAGAAACTGAAAGATTCCGCACTGACACGATGGACAGCATTGATTCTGATTGCCTCCAGTATGTTTTTTGCCTACATGTTTGTAGATGTATTGTCTCCACTACAGACCTTATTGGAAACGCAATGCGGCTGGACAGCCGACACCTACGGCACGTTTGCCAGCTCTGAATATTTTCTCAACGTATTTGTTTTCTTCCTCATTTTCGCGGGGATAATATTGGATAAGATGGGCGTGCGCTTCACAGCCATTCTCTCCGGCGTGGTGATGGTCGTTGGCGGTAGCATCAAACTCTACGCCATCAGCCAGGCCTTTGCCGAGGGCAATGCTCTCTACGATGCGCTCAACTCCTTCTGGGCATCCTTCCCTGCCAATGCCAAATTGGCGTCCTTGGGTTTTGCCATCTTTGGTTGCGGTGTAGAAATGGCAGGTATCACCGTATCTAAGGCCATAGTGAAATGGTTCACCGGCAAGGAGCTCGCACTGGCAATGGGTCTCGAGATGGCCATCGCACGCTTGGGTGTGTTTGCTGTGTTCCGCCTCTCTCCCTTCTTGGCAAACCTTGGGACACCCGACGTTGTTCGTCCGGTTGCCGTGGTATGCGGACTGCTGTGCATTGGATTGATTTCGTTCATTGTATATTCCCTCATGGATAGGAAGCTAGACCAGCAGCTTGGCGAGAGCACCGACGAAGAGCCGGAAGAGCCCTTCAAGGTGAGCGACATCAAGATATTGTTTACAAGCAAGACATTCTTGATTGTGGCAATGCTCTGCGTATTGTATTACTCAGCCATCTTCCCCTTCCAGAAGTTTGCCACCAGCATGTTGGAAAACCGCTTGAACATGTCCACGGCAGATGCCTCAGACCTCTTCTCGTGGTTCCCCATCGGAGCAATGGTACTCACTCCTTTGTTGGGATGGTTTCTCGACAATAAGGGAAAGGGAGCAACAATGCTGATATTGGGAGCCATGTTGATGAGTTGCTGCCACCTTATCTTCGCTCTCTATCCGTTGAACGGCGAAGCCTCCAGCTACGTTGTTGCCTACGCCGCCATCATCATCCTTGGCATTTCGTTCTCTTTGGTGCCTGCCGCATTGTGGCCTTCGGTACCTAAATTGGTTGAGAACCGTTACCTCGGCTCTGCCTACTCGGTGATATTCTGGATTCAGAACATCGGTCTATGGGCATTCCCTATCATCATCGGCAAGGTATTGATATGGACTAACCCGGGCGTAACATCTGCAAGCGGAGAGTACGACTATACTGCCCCGATGCTGATATTTGCCAACTTGGGAGTTTTTGCCCTTATCCTCGGCTTGTGGCTGAAGCACGAAGACAAGACCAAGCACTATGGTCTTGAGCAGCCGAACATCAAAGAAAAGTAACAGGGACCTATCCTTCTTCGAGATATGAAGGTCGATAAAACAAATGTTGCACGGCTATTGGACAAGGCGAAGGTAAACTATCGTCTTGTCCCCTATGAGGTGGACGAGAACGACCTTAGCGCCATCCATGTGGCAGAGCAGTTGGGCGAAAAGGTTGAGCAGGTGTTCAAGACATTGGTCCTCCACGGCGACAAGAGCGGATACTTTGTATGCGTTATTCCGGGAGCCGAGGAGGTGGACCTCAAGAAGGCGGCAAAGGTGTCGGGCAACAAGAAGTGCGAGATGATACATGTGAAAGAGCTGCTGCCCCTGACGGGTTATATAAGGGGCGGCTGCTCCCCAATAGGGATGAAGAAACGATTCCCGACTTACATACACCAAACGGCAGAGGAGTTCGACACGGTGTTTATCAGTGCCGGGCAACGTGGCCTGCAGGTGCAACTCTCGCCCTCAAACCTTATCCTTCAGGTGGGAGCCGTGGTGGCAGACCTCATCAAAACTTCCTAAACAAGTATCTCTTGCCCTCACTGTCGAGGATAAGTTGATTGGCACTTAGTTTCTCAATGGTGAACACGCGTGTGGGGGAAGCCCAGTCGGTATAGGACATAAACCCACCCAACCCGTATGGATTGTCCGTAAGCTCGAGTGTCAGCCGGTTGTCATCCTCCAGAGTCTTGAAGCCATGGCGATAGATGGTTGTATCTACGGCGGGACGGTATATCTGATACATAAAGATTCGGTTCTGAAAGTTGTAGAACACAGTGTCGGCTTGCGAAACCTCGCCGTCAATGTCCACTTGTTGGAGCTGCCATTTGCCTTCCAGCTTTTGTTCCGTATCTTTACTGCACGAGACCAACAGAGCCATCAGCGCAGCCATAATCACGTATCTCATCATAACAAACCTTTCGTTGAGGGTAGTTCGTATTTGTATATATCACGGCGGATAGCCATCTTCACAGACCTTGCCAAGGCTTTGAAGATGCCTTCTATCTTGTGGTGTTCGTTTGTGCCCTCAGCCTTGATGTTAAGATTCATGCGGGCAGCATCGCTAAGGCTCTTGAAGAAGTGGAGAAACATCTCCGTAGGCATGTCGCCCACCTTCTCGCGATGGAACTCGGCGTCCCACACCAACCACGGACGCCCACCGAAATCCAAAGCCACGCTACACAGACAATCGTCCATAGGCAGGCAGTAGCCATAACGCTCGATGCCCCGCTTGTCGCCAAGAGCCTTCAGGAGGGTCTCGCCAAGGGCAATGGCTGTATCCTCTATGGTATGATGTTCGTCCACATTCAAGTCACCCTTCACACGCACAACCAAATCCATACCCGAATGCTTACCAATCTGCTCCAGCATATGGTCGAAAAAGCCCAAACCCGTAGATATGTCGGTCTTACCTTTCCCGTCGAGATTCACCCGCACATAAACATCGGTCTCCTTGGTGGCGCGATGCACCTCGGCACACCTTTCTCCGGCAAAGAGAAACTCGGTCACCCTGTCCCAACTGTCAGTTATCAATGCCGGCGAGAGCGAAGGCTCTTCCCTCAGCAGTTGCTCTGCCTCTTCGTTGTCGGGATGCAGCCATATGCCTTTAGCCCCAAGGTTTGCCGCCAAAAGCATATCTGTAAGACGGTCGCCGATGACGTAGCTTGCGGCAAGGTCATACTCCCCGCTCAAATAACGCCCCAGCATGCCGGTTCGCGGCTTGCGGCAAGGGGAATTGTCCTCGGGAAAGGAGCGGTCGATAAGGATATCATCGAAAACAACGCCTTCGCCCTCCAGGGCCTTCAGCATCTTGTTGTGAGCCGGCCAAAAGGTATCCTCGGGAAACGATGGCGTACCCAAGCCATCTTGGTTGGTCACCATCACAAACTCAAAATCCAAATGCTTGCGGATGAAATAGAGGTTACGAAACACCCCGGGGTAGAACTCCAGCTTCTCCAAACTGTCCAGCTGATAGTCCACAGGCGGTTCCGTCACTAATGTGCCGTCTCTATCTATAAAAAGTGCTCTCTTCATGCCTCGATGTTTTTTAGTGCATCCATCAACGTGTCGTTCTCCTTCGGCGTGCCCACGGTGATACGCAGACAGCCTTCGCAAAGTGTCACGTTGTTGCGGTTACGTACAATAACGCCTTTTTCCACCAGTTTATTATATACCCCGTCCGCATCCGATACCTTCACGAGGATGAAGTTGGCATCCGTGGGATATATCTCCATGACCATAGGCAGTGAGCTCAGGAGTTTTTGCAAACGGGCACGTTCCGTGAGGATGCAAAGGAGCTGGTCCTGCATCCTCTCCTTGTTCATAAGAAGTTCCAATGCCTCTCTTTGCGTCAGGATATTGATGTTGTAGGGATATTTTATCTTGCTGAGTATCTCCACAATCTCCGGGGAGGCAAACGCCATCCCAAGACGGATACCTGCGGCGCCCCATGCCTTGGAGAGCGTCTGCAAGACAACCATGTGGGGAAAACGCTCCAACTCCGAGAGGAATGATTTCTCCTCCGAGAAGTCGATATACGCCTCGTCGACTACCACAATGCCGTCAAAGCAGTTCAATATCTTATGGATTTCGCTCCTCTCAAGGCTGTTGCCCGTAGGGTTGTTGGGCGAACAAAGGAAGACAATCTTCACCCTCTCATCCACTGCCCCCAGCACGGCGTCGGCGTCCAAGGCAAAATTCTCTGTAAGCTTCACCTTCTTAAACTCCACATCGTTCACCCCGGCTGCCACCTCATACATGCCGTAAGAGGGAGTGATACCCACGACGGCATCCTTGCCCGGCTCGCAGAAGGCGCGTATAAGGAGGTCGATGGGCTCGTCGCTGCCGTTGCCAAGGAAGATGGACTTCTTATCCACGCCCTTGAGCTCTGCTATCTTCTTTTTCAGTGTCCACTGCATTGGGTCGGGATAACGGTTATAGGGCGAGTTATACGGGTTCTCGTTGGCATCAAGAAACACTGATGCATTGCCATGAAACTCGTCTCTTGCCGATGAGTATGGCTTCAAAGCCCATATATTGGGTCTCACAAGGTCTTTCAATGTCTTCATAGCGATTTCAGTCTTACGGTTACTGCATTGCGGTGGGCATCCAGCTGTTCGCCTGCCGCCATCGTCTGAATGGTGCTGCCCAAGCTCTTTATGCCGTCGGAGGTTATCTCCTGGAAGGTCATCTTCTTGATGAAACTGTCGAGGTTCACTCCGCTATACGCCTTGGCATATCCGTTGGTGGGAAGAGTGTGGTTGGTGCCCGAGGCATAGTCGCCTGCACTCTCCGGGGTATAGGGACCAAGGAACACACTGCCGGCATTGTTGATTCTTTCGGCAATGGCGGCATAGTTCTTCGCCTGTATGATAAGATGCTCCGGGGCATACATATTGGTGAAGTCCACAACCTCCTGCTCATCTCTCAGCACTATAATGCGGCTATGCGATAGAGCCTTTTCGGTGATGTCCTTCCTTGGCAATGCCGCGAGCTGCGAGCGGATGGCCTCCTTGGTGGGTGCCACGATGCTTTCCGCGGAGGTGACCATTATGGCTTGGCTGTCTGCCCCATGCTCTGCCTGCGAGAGGAAGTCTGCGGCAATAAACTCCGGGTTGGAAGCCCCGTCGGCAATCACCTCCACCTCCGAAGGTCCCGCCGGCATGTCTATGGCCACATCCCTCAGGCTCACCAGCTGCTTGGCGGCGGTTACGTATTGGTTACCCGGACCGAATATCTTATACACCTTGGGCACCGACTCCGTGCCGTAGGTCATGGCAGCTATCGCCTGTATGCCGCCAATCTTGAATATCTTGCTCACCCCGGATGCTTGTGCTGCGAAGAGGATGGCGGGGTGCACCTTCCCTTCCCTGTTGGGTGGCGAGCAAAGCACTATCTCCTTGCAGCCGGCAATATGTGCCGGGATGGCAAGCATCAAGACTGTGGAAAACAATGGTGCAGTACCACCGGGGACGTAGAGCCCCACCTTCTCGATGGGCACAGCCTTCTGCCAGCAGGTGACGCCGGGCGTTGTCTCCACCCTGCGTCCCGTGAAGCGTTGCGAGGCATGAAACGTCTCGATATTACCTTTCGCCGTGAGGATGGCTTGCTTCAGCTCTTCGAGAACAAGGCGGCAAGCCTCTTCCATCTCGCCCTCCGACACCCGGAGAGCCTCCAAACATACCTTGTCGAACTTCTCCTCATATCTCTTTACGGCAGCATCTCCCTCTCCTCGCACCTCATCCAACACAACACGGACGGTGTCGAACAGCGTCGTCACATCCATGGTGGGACGCGCCACGAGAGACAGCCAGTCTTCCCTTGCGGGGTATTTTATTATTTCCATATACCAATCAAATTAGAGTATCATCTTCTCAATCGGGAGCACCAATATACCTTCGGCGCCGAGGGCCTTGAGCTTCCCAATGATTTCCCAAAAATGTTTCTCGGCTATCACCGACTGCACCGACACCCAGTCGCCATTGGCCAGCGGCGTCACTGTGGGGCTCTTCATTCCCGGCAGCACCTCTATTATCTCCTTCAGCTTGTCTTTCGGAGCATTCAGGAGCACGTACTTCTTGCCGTCGGCAGCCTGAACAGCCTCGAAGCGAAACAGCAGTTCGTCCAATATCTCCAGTTTCTCCTTCTCAAGACTGTTGTTGGCAATCAAGAGAGCCTCGCTCTGCATTATTATCTCCACCTCCTTAAGCTGGTTGCTCACCAGGGTGCTACCCGAGCTTACGATATCGAAGATGGCATCTGCAAGGCCTATGCCGGGGGCAATCTCCACCGAGCCGCTTATCTCGTGCAAATCCGCATTCACTCCCTTCTCCTTAAGGTATGCCTTCAATATCTTGGGATAAGAGGTGGCGATGGTTTTCCCCTCGAACCACTCCACGCCCGGATAGTCCTCGTCCTTGGGGATGGCCAGCGACACGCGACACCTGCTAAAGCCCAAACGCTTCACGAGACGTGCCTCAGCACCCTTCTCCACATACTCGTTCTCGCCAACGATACCTACATCTGCCACCCCGTTTGCCACGGACTGGGGAATATCGTCGTCGCGAAGGAAGAGCACCTCCACAGGGAAATCCTTTGCCGAGAGAAGCAACACGCGCTTCCCCTTATTGAGTTTGATACCGGCTTCCTCCAAGAGGAACATTGTTTCGTCGTATAAACGACCTTTCGACTGCACTGCAATTCGTAACATATCCATTTCTTATTTTGTTGTTGTTTCATGAAACAAAAAAAGACCTACCGAACAATCGGCAAGCCCCTCTTTAAATATCGTATATGCAATTCACACACACCTCTCAGCCCACCGATTTATTGCCCCTTGGGGTGGTGATGATGAAGATGGTGATATGACATATTTGCTTTCATTCTTTCTTCTTTTTACGCCGCAAAGTTATAATAATATCCTAAAACACGCATAATGCTGTCAAAAAGATTACCTCCCCGCCCCATTTCGCATCCAAGTGTTTCCTGGGTTAATGGAACAAAAACGTGAGGAAGAACATACAGCCCCCGCATTATAACAGGAAGGAGGGGGCATGATGTGGGTAACTGTTGCGGTTTCTGCCACCCGTGCAGTCTGCATGGACCAAGAAACGCGGTTTCTGCCGCTCGTGCAATCTGCATGGACCTGGAAACGCGGTTTCTGCCGCTCGTGCAGTATGCATGGACCTAGAAACGCGGTTTCTGCCGCTCGTGCAATCTGCATGGACCTAGAAACGTGGTTTCTGCCGCTCGTGCAGTATGCATGGACCTAGA
>CAVJCD010000124.1:0-7215 GCA_963648005.1 Tannerellaceae bacterium
GATATAATAAGCGGTGTGGATATATTTGTGTCGCAACAGCTATACCCATACAACCAAGGCCAAGAGTACAACGAAGGACTGGAAGACCTGTTTACCTATGACGTATATGACTATGCAAACAGTATAGATACCGTTACCGGGAAGTCAAAAGGATTTCTGAAGGCGAATTTTGGCAATACCAGCACTACGCGCGGAAAATATGTAGCTACCGACCTGGCAAAAAGCATATTGGATAATACAAGCCTTACCAAATTCCTGGTGTTTAAGACTGCTCCTGTAGAGAATATAGAAGAGAAGATATGCAACACCGGCAGTTTCTATCATCTCAAGACAATAGAATTTGCGGACTTGAAGAAGACAGAAATAGAGACGAGCGGTAGTTATCGAAGTTACAAGATGATAGATGTGAATCCTGCTGAAGGAACACTGACCAATCTTGTGACGAGGCGAGCATTGACAGATGATGTGCTATCTAACCGCACAGTGGTATCGGGCAAGCTACATGCTTATAACAACAGACTGCACGTGTACGATGCGGTGGTAAAACTACCCACCCCGGCACCCATGCAAGAGCAAGTGGCATTCTTGAGCAATTCAGCTTCAGACGACATCATAAGGAGCGTGCGCGTATATATGCATACAGAAGAAGGAGACAAGTGCGTGGCTTATGAAGGAAACAGCGAGTCGGCTTTTGACTGTGTGGTAAACAATGACGGGTTGTGCTGGTTTTTCTATCCCGACAATCAGGCATACCAAGTGGATATATATTACAGTATGAATCTCCCGTCAGTTCAAAAATACCATAAACTAACCTTGCAGTTAAAGCAGCATGACCTGCTGAACGGTGCGTACTGGTATTCGGGAGCGATGAGCGGTTTGAATGTATTTGTGTCTAATGAGGATAAAGACAGTTACACACCGCCAACCGTGGTTGATACGATAAGCAAGCCCCATACGGTGTATGTTTCGGAAGTAGACAACCCGTTTGTATTCTCATCGAAGAGTGCCGTTAGCATAGGTTGTTCGGAGATATACAAGCTGTCATCTGCTGCCAAGGCATTATCGTCAGGACAGTTTGGCCAATTCCCACTATACGCATTCTGTGACAATGGCGTATGGGCAATGGAGACAAGCACCGAGGGTGTATACATAGCCCGGCAGCCGATAACGAGAGATGTGTGCAACAATATAAACAGCGTGACACAGATAGACGGAGGCGTGGTATTTGCCACTGCAAATGGAGTGATGTGTCTGCAAGGTTCGGAAGTGGTATGCTTGAGCAACGCCCTGACAGAACGAAGCATGGAGGCACTGAAGCTGCCCAATGTAGACCATATAATCAGTAAAAATGTAACGTGTGGAGTAGACGTATTGGCAGATCATATAGATTTCAACAGTTTTATAAGAAGTTGTTATTTTGCCTACGACTATACGAACAAGAGACTTATACTTACAGAGCCTGCGGTATTACACGGCTATGTGTACTCGTTTGGTAGCGGATGCTGGGGAACGATAAACATAGGCAAAACAGAATTGCCCATCAACTCCTATCCCGATGTGTATTTTATAGGCAGAGACGGTAAAAGTGTGTACAACGCGAGTGTGCGCTCTTTTGAGGGAGAGATAGGATGCTATGCCATTACAAGGCCATTTGGTATGGGAGTAGAGGGATACAAGACAATAAACGAATTGGCAGTGCGTGGCGTATTTGCCAAGGGCAATGTGAAGGTGTTGCTCTATGGGTCGAATGACGGCCGGGCTTGGCATATAGTATCATCATCGAAGAGCAACAAACTACAAGGTTACTCCGGCTCTCCATACAAAAGATTTGTATTGGCACTTATGGGAGAATTGGAATATGGAGACTATATAAGCGGCCATTCTGTGGACTATATGGTACGTCTTACCAATAAAATGCGATAAAAAGTTACGTGTGTAAATAGATAAAAACGTATAACGACACAATATATATATATTTGCGGAAATAAATTACGAGAGATGGAAAATACCAACATCAATGAAGAGAAGGTAGGCGCACGTTCAAAGTTTAACGAGCGACTGAAAGCCAAGCATCCCGACAAGTCGTATGACGATGATGAGCAGCTCTTTGCCCAGATAGGTGAGGACTACGATGATTACGAGAACCGCATGAAGGGATACGAGGAGAACGAGAAAGACCTGACGAATATGTTCAGCAGAGACCCCAAGAGCGCACAGTTCCTGGCCAGTTGGCATAATGGTGAAGACCCCGTAGTGTATCTTATCAAGACCTACGGCAAGGACAACATTATGAATGCCATCAATGATGACAAGAGACTGGAAGAGTTGAGCAAGGCCAACCAGGAATATGTAGACCGTGTATCCAAGGAGAAAGACCTGGATACGCAGTATGAAACCAATCTTGCCGAATCGCTCAAAGAGATAGACAAGATACAAGAGGAACGCGGACTTGATGATGAAGCCGTGAACGAAGCCATGCAGTGGCTCATCGGTGTGGTAGGCGATGCCGTTATGGGCAAGTTTTCGCCTGAAACCATTGAGATGGCACTGAAAGCCATTAACCACGACAATGATGTGGAAGAGGCAAGTTCGGAAGGCGAGATACGAGGCCGCAATGCCAAGATAGAAGAGAGACTGCGCAAGCGTGGACAAGGAGACGGTATTGCCAATCTTACCGGCAAGAACGGACTGGAAGCCCAGCCGAAGAAGAACCGTTCAATCTTTGACATAGCCGCAGGCGCAATGTAATAAAAAACAAGAGTAAAACTAAAGCAAATAATTGATTATGGCAGAAGTTGTAAATGTAGGCACTTCGGACGTGAAGGCCGCCCCCGGCACCGCAGGGCTTAACACCCAGGTTCCCGGACAGAGTGTAACAGTTAGCGCAGCCGCTGATGCAGCAGGCATGGGCGCAGGTCAGTTCATCGAGACCGACATCGATGAGGAACTTTTCAAATTCAAATCGGATGACACCCCACTGATGGACTTGATGCTCAAGGCCAAGAAAGTGAATGTAACCAGTCCTATTGTAGAGCACTACATGATAGACGAGCAGCGTTGCAACATCACAACCAGTGCCAAGTTGGCAGCCGCCACCGGTCTTACCGCTATCCTGCCCCTTTCGGCAGAAGACCAGCCATTGCCCCAGGCATATGACACCATCATTGTGCGCAATGTAGACGGTTATGACAAGGCCGGAACAAAGACTCCAGGCAAGGACTTGATGCTCTTTGTAGTAGGCACAGACGATGCAACCGGCAATCCTATTGTACGTGCTATCAATGGTACAAAGGCCGCAGCTACCGACCAATACTCGAAGGTACCCGAAATTCCAGCAGGCACCAAGATGGTTATTCTGGCCAACGCTTTGTACGAGACACAGAAGGAAGTTGCTCCCGACCTCATCGTTCCGCAGCCTACTTTGATATATCTTCAGAAGCGTGGTATGAACCAGGTAGTATCAGACTACTTTGACGCACAGAAGAAGCGCATTCCTTTCACCCAGGCACTCATTGCCGAGCAAGCTATCAAGAACTTCAAGGTAAAAGGTAACCGTTCGCTGTGGATTAGTCAGAATGGTGTGCTGGACATCAAGACCGAGAAACTTGGTTTCCAGAAAGCATATACCACCCTTGGTGTAAGATGGCAGTTTAAGAAGGAATTGCAGCACAGCGGCAAGTGGACTGTAGAGCAGCTCATTGGTCTTGCCAAGATGTATTACACTGGCGAGGATGTGCCAAAGACCGGTATTCTGCTTTGCGGCAAGAACTTCCTTGAGTCAATCCAGTGCATTGACTACACCAAGCACCCAGAGATACAGATTACCCACTCTGTTAATCCCGTAGGCTGGAGCGTAACCAAGATTACCACCGTATTCGGTGAGTTTGATGTTAAACGCGAGCCAACACTTGACCGTCTGGGTTATTCCAATTCGGCAGCCATCATCGGTGAAGACCGCCTGGTACACTATGTATACCGCAACGAGAGTTCATTTGATGAGCGTGTTGAAGGCGAAGAGGCAAAGCGCAGTGGCGTATTGGTATGGGATGGTCTTGGACTGAAGGGCAGCTGCCATATCTGGATAGATGGCGAAGGCGAAGGCTCGAATGCCGGTGCAACCAACTTCGTGATGTGGGATAAGACAACCGCACCCGATGTTACCGCCTACACATCAGTAGACAGCCCAGTATACTATCTGCTCCAGGATGTAGAGGCTATCTCTGCTGGCGCACGCGCAGGCGAGATGTGGTATTACGACCATACTACCGCTACTTGGAAAGAGTACAAAGGAACTGTTATGGCGCAGTAATTATATAAATAGGTGAATATGGGCGCAGAAGCGAGAGAACGGGAGTGATAACGCTCTGACGAGACATCCGCTTTTGCGCCTTTTTCTTTGAATTAAAACCATTAAACAAGAAACAATATGAGTTGTATAAAGACATACGGTGCGCCCGGTCTTATGGAATGGCAGGCGCAGATCAAGGCAGGCAAGGCCACATTTAATTTCTGCTTCAGTGGTGGAACACTTACCGGCTATGGTGTAACTCCAGCCTTGTATACCACCGATAACAAAGTGTACCAGGCTATCATAGAGCACAGTAACTACTTCTTGAGCGGCAAGATAACGCTTGTGCGCACAATAGAGAACGAAGACGAAACAGCAGAAGCATCGCCTGTTGATGATGCCAACACCATTGAGACAAAGGAAGAAAGTGACAATGACGGTCTGAAAGAGATAAAGGTGGCCGACTTTGAAGCAGCCCGACAGATACTTATCAACGACTATCGTGTTGCTCCAAGCAAGATACTGACCGAGGCTAAACTGAAGAGTGCAGCCAAGGCTAAAGGTGTGAAATTTGTAATAGGCTAACTATTGTGGGGGATAGACTATGGTGTACCAAATAGACAAAATCATTGAAGATGTGCGTACAGCCATGGATATGAATCCAAAGGACGAAAGCCTTATCAGTGAAGGAGACACCGATACGTTAAGTCTGAACAATATTATCTCATCCAAGATAGAGGATGCCGCCTACGCCGTAGAGCTGGTGGCTCCTCTTGACCGTATAGACAGTGGCAGCAACATTGCATCGTCTGTCTTTTGGGATGGCCGCAAAGGTCATGAAGGAAAGGGTTGGATAATATTGCCATCAGACTTTATGCGTTTGGTGGTATTCAGAATGAGCGACTGGGAGAAGCCGGTGTATGCAGCAATAGACGAGACTTCGCCACTATATGGTAGGCAGAGCAGCAAGTTTGCAGGTGTAAGGGGTAATGCCGCCAATCCGGTTGTAGCGGTGGTCAAGCGCAGCACAGCAAGAGTTTTGGAGTTTTATGCCAGCAATGATGATACGGCAGAGATAGACCAGGCTGTATATGTTGCCCGTCCGAAGAAAGATGAATACGGCGGCATAGAGCTGTGTGAACGGTGCTATAGGGCAATAGTCTATTATACGGCAGGGCTTACCCAGTCGGCTCTTGGCAATAACGATGCAGCATCAGTAATGTATGAAATGTCAAAACAAATGATAGGATAAGATTATGGCGACAATAAATGATGGAACACACTTCACGGGAGATGTGTCAACGGGAAGAAATATCAATGTGGGTGGCGATGCGAAGGTGGAAGGCAGCGCAACCATTGACCGCGAGCTTACGGTAAAGGGATGGCTCAACGCCCCTAATGTGCGAGGTGCCGGAAAGGGACTGTTTGCCACAGAAGATGAATTGAAGGAGAACTACCCTACTCCACAGAGCGGATGGTATGCCTTGGTAGGCGACACACTTCCGGCAACCATATATAAGGTTGAAAACGGTCAATGGGTAAGCACAGGTAACACCGGCGGAGAGCCGACAGTAGAAGGCATCAAAGGCGAGAAAGGTGATACCGGAGAGAAGGGCGACCAAGGAGAAAAGGGCGAAAAGGGCGAGAAAGGCGATACCGGAGAGAAAGGTGTCAGCCTACAAAGTCATGGAACCGCAAAAGATTGTGTGGTAGCCGAAGCTAAAGAGCAGGGTGATTTTTGTACTTGGGAAGAAATGGTGACCAAGTTAGGGCTGAAGCCAACAGAAGGAGATATATACCTCTATGAATACCCCGATGGCGCAGGTGCGTATATCCGAACAGTCAACTACAGTACAGATACTAAATATATTTTATCACGCGTCAGCCCAGGAACATTCTATATAATTCAGAATGATAGCAGTGAAAATGACGGACACATATACTTTGCCATTACCGATGGCAATGATAGCGGTGATTACTGGGAAGATGGCGGCAATATAAGAGGCCGTGCCGGAGAGGATGCTTATGATATAGCCAAGGAACTTGGTTTCACTGGCACATACCAGGAATGGAAGAACGTAATACAGCACATCCTTAATTCGGACGGACTGCTATCGGCCATGCAGACAGCCATGGATAAGGTAAGAACATCAATTGAAGATGCCGGCTTGGCAACAGAGATGGCCAAGCAAGCTGCCACTCATGCCGAGGAGTCAAGGGCAAAATGTGACGAAGCAACAAGCAGTGCCACTGAAATAGCCCAACACCCCACATATATAGGCGATGACAACTATGTGTATATATGGGACAAAGAGACCAAAGAGTATAAGAAGACCGCCATCAATGTGAAGGGCGAGGATGCCTATGAAGTAGCACAAGGTTTGGGATATGAAGGAACATACCAGGAATGGCGAAATCTTATCTACCATGTACTGAAATCGGAAACGATAATCACAGATGCCGAGGCTGCAATAAAAGGAGCCACGAACGCCACAACCGCAGCAGAAGCCGCGACAGCTTCGGCCAAGGCCGCTACGGAAGAAAGCAATGAGGCAACAACGCAGGCGAAACGTGCTACAGCCGAGACATTAAATGCAAAAAGCCAGACAGAGGAAGTGACGGCCAATGCTGCGAAGGCAACAACAAAAGCCATATCAGCAACCACAGAGGCGAGCAATGCAGCATCGGCGGCAACAATCGCCACAACCGATGCAGAGAATGCAACGCAAAAATCAATAGCTGCTACCAAGCTATCTGCCAACGCTACAGCCAATGCAGAGGCTGCAACGACCGCAGCACGAAAGGCAACAGAAGATGCCAATGCAGCAACGACCGCAGCACGAAAGGCAACAGAAGATGCCAATGCAGCAACAGACTCGGCAGGAGCAGCCACCGCTGGAGCGGAGAAGGTTAATGCGGTGTTGGAC
>CAVJCD010000125.1:0-7193 GCA_963648005.1 Tannerellaceae bacterium
AATATACACCTTTCAGAATGGCTCCACCAAATCTTTTTCGCATGTATTGTCAATATCCACCAAATATTTCCTCCATACATTGTCAATATCCACTGAATTTTCCACACCACCCATAAGCATTTGCACACCTTTGCTTCCCCCGGCTCTCTCACTGCCGGCATTGACCTTTCGGGTAAAAAGCGTACTTTTGCAGCGAATCGTTTCTTTGTTAAGAAGAAGATATCGAAGGACGGGAGTCAAGATGCTCCGCGTCCTTTGCCGTTTAGAATTGCCTCCTTGCATGGTGGCCTACGGCATTCATGTTGAAAAAAACAGTACGAACCAAATGCAATGAAAAAGAATATAATATTGCTCGTGGCAACACTCCTCGCTCCCGTTGCCATGATGGCGCAACAAGGCGCTACGATAAAAGGTAAGGTGATGGACGCGACAATCAATGCGGCAGTGGACTATGCCGACGTGTTTGTGTCGGATATGAACGACAGCATCGTGGCTGCCTCTATTGTAAGCGACGGCGTTTTCGAGGTCACGGGCATCAAGCCGGGCGAAGTGATGCTTATGGTGCGTATGATTGGCCTGGAAACCTACGTCAGCGGCAAGATGACGCTCCACGAGGGAGAAACCCTGGACGTGGGCACCGTCAGCATGACAGAGTCGGCCCTCGGTCTTGACGAGGTGACCGTGGTAGGCGAACGCAGTCAGATTGTATACAAGCTGGACAGACAGCGTATCAATGCACAGCAGAGCGTCACCGCCTCGGGTGGTACGGCTGTGGATGTGCTTGCCAACACTCCGTCGGTGCAGGTCGACTCCGAAGGTGAGCTTACATTCCGCGGCAGCTCAAACTTCCTTGTCTACGTGGACGGCAAGCTGAGCCCCATGACAGGCACGCAGGCCTTGCAGCAGATTCCTGCCGGCACGATAGAAAACATCGAGCTCATCACTACACCCTCGGCACGCTACAAGAGCGAAGGCGACGTGGGCATCATCAATATCACCACCAAAAACATCAAGAACAACGGCTGGAGCGGACTGGTGAACCTTAGCGGAAGCACGCTTGGCACCCACAGCATCGACGCTCGGGTGAACCATCAGCACGGCTTGCACAACTGGTGGATAGGCGGCACCTACCAGACCTTGAAGTCGAAGAGCGACTTCCAACAAAACAAGACAACCATTGTGGACGACTTCACCACCACCTCCTCGTCCGACGGTACGCGCCACCGCACACTCAAGGACATGACGGCGCAAGGCGGATGGCAGTTTGCCGACAAGAAACACCACACTCTCTCGCTCGACGTGAAGATTGGCAACATGAAGACAATGCGCGGGGGCGACATGCTCTACGACGAACACCGTGCTCAGGGCAACAATGTTCTTGTGGATAACACCTTCAACAGCCACGACAGATACAAACTGGAAAAAGAACTCTATCAGCTCTCGGGCGACTACACTTGGAAGATGAACGAACGCAGCAGTCTCAATGCGCGTTTCCGCTCGCGCATCGACACCTACTCGCTTGAGTACACCGAGAGCAATATGTTTGAACTCTCGGGCGAACGCTATGAGGGTACGCGCGGCTACGAACAGGAGCATCACGGCGACCATGACGCAGGGCTGACCCATACCTGGAGCTACAGCAAATCAGGGCGGCTGGAAACAGGATATCAGTATACTTACTACAGCGAGCACGGGGGCTACAACATAAAGTACTGGAACCGCGACGCAGAGCAGTTTGAGTGGCAAGACGACCTGCATGCACCTTTCTACTACCGTCGCGAGACTCATTCCGGCTATGCCGAGCTCACCGATACATGGGGACGATTCAGCCTCGATGCCGGAGCACGTCTGGACCGTGTTATCGACCGGTTGGAAATTACCGTGGCCAATGCCGACCGCCATATCAAGCGCCTGGAGCTCTACCCCTCGGCACATCTCAGCTACGACATGCAGAGAGCCGGCAACCTCAAGGTGGGTTACTCGCGGCGCACCAACCGTCCCGGTATATGGCAGCTCGAGCCCTACATCACCTACGAGGACTATTACACCAAGAAGATAGGTAACCCCGACATCAGTCCGGAATACATTCACTCCGTTGAACTGGGATGGAGCAAGCAGTGGGACGGCGGACACTCAGCCAACGTCACCGGCTTCTACCGCAACCGCAAGGACGTGATAGACCGCATACGCAAGGCCTACGAGCCGGGCGTAACCCTCGACTCCATTATCAATGCCGGCAACCAGACGGAGATGGGCCTTGAGATGAGTTTGGTGGTGAAGCCCGTGCATTGGTGGACAAGCACGCTCAACGGCAGCGTCTACCGCTATAGCTTCACCAGCCATTACGAAGGATGCAGCGACAATGACGGCGTAAGCGGACAGGTGGGATGGGTCAATGCCTTCACACTCGGCAAGAATTCGCGCCTGCAGATAGACTCGCATTTCGTCGCTCCGGTGGACCTGACCCAAGGCAAGGAGTATGCCTATTGCTACTTCGACGCTGCTTACCGCCACACCCTTGCCAAAGGTAAACTGACACTCTCGGTTGTGGCGCACGACTTCTTGCACACTGCCAAGTATCATAACTACCGTTCCACCTCCACTTTGCTGTCGGAGACGTGGGTGCGCCCCAAGTATCCCAACATCGTGGCTTCAATAACGTTCAACTTCAACGCCTCCGGTGGCAAAGTCAACTCCGTGTCCGGCGACTCCCTCTTCGAAGGCAAAGAGTTCTAACATCACCCGCATTCTGAATGGCAGAAAAACATTTTGATTTTCAGAAAGCGGATGATATCTTTGCGTCAAATTAGTACGTTATGAGGATAATATCATTTGCAGCCATAAGGAACTATATCCAAAAGCACGCAGATGCTGATGTGCCTTTGCGTGATTGGTACAAGAAGACTGAAAAGGCAGATTGGTCCTGCTTGGCAGACGTAAAACAAACCTTTAATAGCGCAGATTATGTGGGTAATGATAGATTCGTATTTAATATCAAGGGAAATGATTACAGATTGGTTGCTATGATATTGTTCGCCGCTAAAAAGGTGTTTATCCGATGGATTGGCACGCATAAAGAATACGACAACAAAGATTGTTCAAACGCTTAAACTTGTTTGGTATGGCAAAAATAAAAACAGAAAAACAATACAAGGCAGCTTGTTCAAGAATTGAAGAACTGCTTAAGGTGGTAAACAATGATACTCCGACCGATGATAAAAACTTCCTCGAATTGGACTTGATTTCAGATTTGGTCGCCGACTATGAAGAAGAGCATTTCCCCATAGAAACACCTTCTTTGGTGGATGTTATCAAGCTTCGCATGTATGAGTTGGGGTTAACCCAAACTAAGTTGTCGGAACTGCTCAATGTAAGTCCTTCTCGTGTTAGTGAATATCTCTCAGGTAAATGTGAACCAACCCTAAAGGTCGCTCGCGAGATAAGCCGGAAGCTGAATATTGATGCCAATATAGTGTTGGGCGTATAGACTTCAACAGAAGTTTGATGCTCTATTGGGACCACTGGCAAACGCACGGCATCCCGGCGGGGAGGCTTTGCTTTTTAGGGGGGAATGGATTATTTTTGCCGCTTCAAGAAACACAACCAATCAACAATGAAATCGGATATTGAGATAGCAAGAGAGATACCTCTCAGGAAGATAAAAAGCGTGGCAGAGGAGCTTGGCGTGCCGCGCGACGAAGTGCAGAACTACGGTAAGTATATCGCCAAAATCCCCCTCCACCTCATCGACGAGGAGAAAATCAAGAAACACAATCTCATCCTTGTAACAGCCATCACGCCCACGAAGGCAGGAATAGGCAAGACCACCGTATCCATCGGTCTGGCTCTTGGTCTAAACCGTTTGGGCAAGAAGGCTGTGCTCGCGCTGCGTGAGCCGTCCCTCGGACCGTGCTTCGGCATGAAAGGCGGGGCTGCCGGAGGAGGATACTCGCAGGTGCTGCCCATGGAGAACATCAACCTCCACTTCACGGGCGATTTCCATGCCGTCACCTCGGCACACAACATGATAGCTGCCTTGCTCGACAACTATATCTATCAGAACCGCAACAAAGGCGAGGGATTGAAGGAAGTGAAATGGAAGCGCGTGCTCGACATCAACGACCGCTGCCTGCGATATATCGTTTCCGGGTTGGGCGGACCGATGAACGGAGTGCCTGCGGAGACAGGCTTCGACATCACTCCCGCCTCCGAGATAATGGCCATACTCTGTCTTGCTACGGATATCGACGATTTGAAGCGCCGTATAGGCAATATCCTTCTTGGGTATACCTACGACGACAAGCCGTTTACCGTTAACGACCTCGGCGTGGCAGGGGCCATCACGGTGCTCTTGAAGGATGCCCTCCTCCCCAACCTCGTGCAGACAACGGAGAACACTCCGGCGTTTGTCCACGGCGGACCGTTTGCCAACATTGCCCACGGATGCAACTCCGTGCTTGCAACAAAGATGGCGCTGACCTACGGCGACTATGTCATCACGGAGGCAGGCTTTGGTGCCGACCTCGGGGCAGAGAAGTTTTTCGACATCAAATGCCGCAAGACTCATCTTGCGCCCAAGCTCACCGTTGTTGTTGCCACGGCACAGAGCCTTAAGCTTCACGGCGGCGTGGCGGAAGAGCATATCAAAGAGTCGAACCTCGAGGGCTTGCGTAAGGGGTTGGTGAACCTCGACAGGCATGTTGCCAACATGAAACGCTATGGTCAAGAAGTGGTTGTTACCTTCAACCGCTATGCCACCGACACAGAAGAAGAGATTGCCCTCGTTGCCGAGCACTGCAAGGAGATTGGCGTGGGCTTTGCCATGAACAGTGTGTTTGCCAACGGCGGCGAAGGCGGCTTGGAGTTGGCACAGCTCGTGGCCGACACCATCGAGAAGAAGCCTTCGGGGGCTCTGAAGTTTGTCTACGAGGATACCGACAGCGTGCGCGAGAAGATTCGCAAGGTGTCGGAGAACATCTATGGTGCAGCCTCCGTTAGCTACACAACTCTTGCCGAGAAGAAAATCCGTCAGATAGAAAGCCTCGGCATCTCGCACTACCCCGTGTGCATTGCCAAGACGCAGTATTCGTTCTCGTCCGACGCACGTGCCTACGGTGCCCCGACGGGCTTCGAGATGAAGGTGCGCGACATCGTTATCAACAACGGTGCGGAGATGATTGTGGTAATCATGGGTGAGATAATGCGCATGCCGGGACTGCCCAAAGAACCCCAGGCAAAGCGCATCGACATTGTCAACGGACAGGTGGAAGGGTTGAGCTAAGAGCCCCTCCACCCTTTTATTATTCCTTCATACGTATTGGTAGAGAGATGCGGCCCTCGTTACGGGTGCGCGTTTTCACCACGTCTTTCTTTGGTCCGGGGATAAGCGGACTGTAGGTAAGGACGTGACGCAGTCGTGTGCGCTGGTCTTCCGTGAAGCGGTCGGAATAAGATATGGCATAGTCCATGATGTTGTTCGACGTGAATGTCTCGCCGCTGCAGTTGGTGCGCTTCACGAGGTTCTTGAAGGTGAACAGTTCGTGGTTGTATGTGCCAATCATATTCACGTATGCGTCGTATTCCGTTTTGTTGTATGTGGGCGTGTCGTCGCAATAGTCCGAGTCGAAGCATTCGTTGGCAGTGCCTCCCTCCTCGTCTTCGGCAAACACATGATAGAGTCCCAGGTAATGCCCCAGCTCGTGAGCCACGGTGACGGTGACGTCTGCCGTGCTGTATCGCGTCTGGTCGGACTGCTCGTTGATGTAGAGGCTGTTTATCGACACGCAGTAAGGAAACGAGAGGTTGGCAAGCTCGAGGTACGAATACTTTATCTCGGTGAGCCCCTCAAGGCTGTTGCTTCCCGCCGTAGTGTACGGAAGGTGCGAGATGCCCAACGTAACGGAGCCGCTCGAGGCATCGCTCTTGAAATTGTAGACCATCACGTTGATATACTCGTTGGGGTCCCACAGGTAGTTCACGTAGTCGCGGGTGTTGTCGGTCATAAACTCCGAGAAGTCGATGGGGTAATCGTCCTTCCACTCCACGTACTCCACTCCCGGTGTGCTCAGGGTGTTGCCCTCGCTGTCCGTCGTGGCGAGGTGGAACGACAGCTTCATGTCGGGGCTGTTTGTGCTCCCGGCGTAGAACTTGTTCACTGCCTCGAGTATCTCAGCAAGGCGGCTTTGGCTCACGTATTGCAGCTCGTCGCTCTTGTTCTTATACAACACATGGAAGATGACGGGCAAATCGTAGCAGAACTCACCCGTGGTGGCTCTCTGATGTATCTCCACCGCCGTCTTCTTCCCGCCGGTGATGGCTATGGTGAGGGTTGCCGTACGTTCCTCGGAATATAAGTTGCCGTCCACCTTTATCCTTAGCTCTCCGTCGCCGCTGCCTTTCTTGGTGGCAGGTGTGCACCAGTCGGCATCCGACGAAGCGGTCCACGCCGCGGCGCTCGTTATCTCAAGCGTCAGCGTAGCCCCTTGGTTGCTCACATTCTTAAACTCCGATTCCGTAAAGTTTATACTCAACGAATCCGCATCGGATTTCTCGCATCCCTGCCATATGCCGGCAAGGAGAATCAACAAAAAGAAGTACTTCACCTTCATCTTTTATTCATTTAGTCCGTCAATAATGGCAAAGGTAAGGCTTTTCGCCCAAAAGAGATAAAAGATGCTTTGCCGGGGCGTGCAACTTCAGACTAATTGTAAGCATTGGATATGGCATAACTGATAAATTGTTACTTTTGCGACCGATTTTCATAACACATATATCAAGTAAGTCTATGGCAAAAATAACAAAGGAGGACGCCCTTCGGTATCACGCCGAAGGCAAGCCCGGAAAAATTGAAGTAATCCCCACAAAGCCTTACAGTACGCAGACCGACCTCTCGCTGGCATATTCGCCGGGCGTGGCCGAGCCTTGTTTGGAGATAGAAAAGCAGCCGCTCGACGCATACAAATACACATCCAAAGGCAACCTCGTTGCCGTCATTTCCAACGGCACGGCAGTGCTTGGATTGGGCAATATCGGCGCTCTTGCCGGCAAGCCCGTGATGGAAGGCAAGGGATTGTTGTTTAAAATCTTCGCCGGCATCGACGTGTTCGACATCGAAGTAAACGAGAAAGACCCCGACAAGTTCATCGAGACGGTGAAGGCCATTGCCCCGACCTTTGGCGGCATCAACCTTGAGG
>CAVJCD010000126.1:0-1023 GCA_963648005.1 Tannerellaceae bacterium
CTTTGGACTAAAAGGTTCGTACCTTCCCATGTTTTTCTTTTGAAAGCAGTGTAGTTCTTTGGCCGTAGGATACGTTTTATGTTGTGAGGGGGATGAAAGAATTTACTGCCACTCGCAGCGGTAATTCTTCAAAACCTCCCATATTTGTAGCGTCATAACAAACAAAAACAAATGGATATTATGGAAAACAAAGAATTTGCGTTTCAAGGGATGGCTCTCAACGGCATCCTGATGTTGGTTGTCGTATTGGTGGGCTTCTTTGCGGGATTGGGACTGATTGTACCTGCCTGCTGCACCGGTGATATTACCATGGCTATTACAATCGGGGTGTTGGGAGGCTTGCTCGTTATCCTCAGTATCATCGGCATGTGCGGCTTCATCCTTGTAGAGCCGGGGCAAGCGCGTGTGCTCCTCTTCTTCGGTAAATATCGCGGCACGTTTACCCGTCCGGGTTACTATTGGGTCAACCCCTTTATGAGCAGCAAAAAGCTCTCGCTCCGTGTGCGTAACCTCGATGCAGACCCCATAAAGGTGAACGACAAGGCTGGTAATCCCATCATGATAGGTATGGTGCTTGTATGGAAGTTGAAAGACACTTACAAGGCAATCTTCGAGGTGGACACACAAACCATGGCAGAAGGCTCAACGGCTCAGCAGGGTGTTGCCGCCTCTGCTGCCCAAATTATGGATATGTTGGGAGGCTTTGTACACATACAAGCCGACGCCGCCCTCCGTCAGGTGGCAGGGCAGTATGCCTACGATGCCGAGGACGACAGCAACGGCAACCAGATAACCCTCCGCGACGGCAGCGACGAAATCAACAAAGAATTGGAGGCACGCATCGACGAACGTCTTGCCATGGCAGGAATAGAGGTGGTGGAAGCACGTATCAATTACCTCGCCTATGCCCCCGAAATCGCCGCCGTGATGCTCCGTCGCCAGCAAGCTTCGGCCATCATCGCCGCAAGGGGGAAGATTGTGGAAGGTGCCGTCTCGATGGTGAAAATGGTACTCGAGAAGCTA
>CAVJCD010000126.1:1110-7101 GCA_963648005.1 Tannerellaceae bacterium
AAGCTAAGCGACGAAAACATTGTGACGCTCGATGAAGAGAAGAAAGCCGCCATGGTGAGCAACCTGCTTGTGGTGCTCTGTAGCGACGACAATACTCAGCCTGTGGTGAATGCAGGTGCATGACATATCTTCTTTCATTACACACCGACCCCTTATGATGAATAGAGCATAAGGGGTCTTTCTTTTCCATCCCCCTCACCCCTTCCTTTCCGAATCTGCATCAGGTGTTATATCATGTAAAAAAATTGGTGTATATCATGCTTTTTATCTACTTTCGCATCGTGTAACAAATTAAAAAAGGTTATGGTTTTCAAGAGATATTTCCTTCTGCTTTTATTATTCTCATCACTTACAAGTTTGGTTTGGGCGCAAGAAGAGAACCGTATCATAGGTGTCGGTGCAGTGCAGACAGAACCGCAAGAAGGAACAGATACCGTTCCTGAAGAAATGGATATCGATGACCCGGAGTTGGACAACATCATCAGTCTGCGTGACCAGTTTGAGAAACAAAACGAGCAGTATTCCGTGCCGGTTTCACCCAGTGAGGACTTGCTTAGGTTTGCCAACAAAGACGAGGTGGAAATCTCTGAAGAAGCTTTCTATTGGGCTCACTTGGTTCGCGACGCCTCCACAGTGTTCGACAGCAACGTCACTTTCAAGGATACCATCATAGTTAACCCCTTGTTCCTGCCGTTCGTGTTCAAAGGGAAGCTGTTGTCAGACACCGTTACCTACTACAACAAAGACGCGTGGATAAACAAGGTGGACATTCCCCAGCCCTTCATAGAGGATACTTTGTTTCAAGCTCAAGTGCTAAGACAAGAGATTGAAGACAACATGAGCAAATATGTGGAAACAAACTATCCGCAGTCCATACGCTATTCCTTGAGAGATTTGCCACAAGACAAGGTGGTTGCCAAAACCATCAAGAAGCCGACCTATCAGCCTGAAATGATTAAGGTGGAAAGCAATGCCGACTTCAACGAGGTGGATGCCTTGGTGAAGTTTATCCCGGAAAGACGTTACTGGACATCGCACTTCGAAAGTTCGCTCCAGTTTGCGCAAAACTATATCTCCCCCAACTGGTATAAAGGTGGTGTAAGCACATTGAACCTTACGAACCGCGAGTTGTTTACCTACAACTACAACAAAGACAAAGTGAAGTTCACCAACACTCTTGAGATAAAGAACAACCTCTATACCGCGCCGAAAGACACCTTGCGCGACTATAAGGTGGGTGATGACGTTGCCCGTATCTATAGCAACTTTGGTTACAAGGCATTCAGCAATTGGTACTACACTTTGGATATGGAGTTCAAGACACAGATATTTAGCAGTTTTGCCGAGAATCAGGATTTGAAACTATCCGGTCTGCTTGCTCCGTTTAGCGTCAATGTCGGTCTTGGTATGAAATACGACCTAAACAAGGTGTACAACAAACACAAATCATTGATATTGTCTGCCAATATAGCTCCGTTGGCTTACACATTCGTCTACACTATAGACAAGGATATCGACCTCCCGCGTCATTTCCAGAAGAAAGCCACCGACGAGACTTACCCTTATCAGCAGAGCCTCTTCGGTTCAACCATCAATGCAACCATGACGTTCAACATAAACAGAAATGTCAGCTGGTATTCGCGCCTGAACTACAACACCAACTATCAGCGTATACAAGCAGAGTTCGAAAACCGACTGACAATGGCCATCAGCCGATTCTTCTCAACCGTCATTTCGTTGAACCTAAGATTTGATGATGGTATCACCAAGAACAAGGACTTCGACACCTATCTGCAGATTAACGAGCTGTTGAGCTTTGGCTTCAACTACAAATGGTAAGCAAAAAGCTATTATTTCTGCAATAAACTTCGTTAATCGCGACATCTTATCCGAATAATCCTTACTTTCGCCGCAGTTTTGCTATGCCGGGATTACAATTATGAATGAGATTGTCTGTCACAGTGGAAGAATTGAAAAGATAGAAGGCCATAAAGTCCTCGTCCGTATCGTTCAACGGTCGGCCTGCGCCGGTTGCCATGCCAAGAGTATGTGTAGCTCGGCTGAGAGCAAGGAGAAGATTATTGAAGCGTACGTCTCAGCCCCCGGAATATTCCATATAAACGAAGAAGTGGAGCTTTGCAGCAAGAGTTCGCTCGGGCTCGAGGCTGTGTTGTTGGCGTTCGTTATTCCCTCAATTATTGTGATAGCTTCCGTTGTGGCTGGGACCACTTTGCAGTGGAGCGAAACAATCGTCGGATTAGCAGGTTTGTTGTTACTCATTCCCTACTACTGCGTCCTCTACTTTTTACGCGACAAACTAAAGAGAAAATTCATATTCACACTGAAAAAACTTAATTGAAAATATCATGATTCTAATTACCGTTATTTCATTAGGAGCTATCGGAGCCATTGGAGCAGTATTGCTCTATGCCATCTCCAAGAAGTTTGAAGTACACGAAGACACTCGTATCGCCGAGGTGCAAGAGGTGTTGCCCGGAGCCAATTGTGGCGGTTGCGGATATCCCGGTTGCGGGGGATTCGCTGCTGCATGCGTGAAGGCCGACTCTTTGGACGGGATGCTTTGTCCCGTTGGAGGAATCGGGACAATGGGTAAGGTTGCCAAAATCCTTGGCATGGAGGTTGCCGCCTCGGAGCCCATGGTTGCCGTTGTGCGTTGCAACGGAAATTGTCAGGCCCGTCCGCACACAAACCATTACGACGGCACAAAGAGCTGCGCTATTGCCTCCTCGTTGTATGGAGGGGAGACTGGCTGTACGTTCGGTTGCCTAGGTTATGGCGATTGCGTGGATGCTTGTGGGTTTGATGCCATCCACATCAATCCCGAGACAGGTCTTCCGGAGGTGGACGAAGACAAGTGCACATCATGCGGTGCCTGCGTAAAGGCATGTCCGAAAAGCATTATCGAGTTGCGCAAGAAGGGGCCCAAATCGCGCCGCATCTTTGTCAGCTGCGTAAACAAAGACAAGGGAGCCGTAGCCCGCAAGGCTTGTATCAACGCTTGTATCGGTTGTGGCAAGTGTGCAAAGGAATGTGCCTTCGAAGCCATCACGGTTGAAAACAACGTGGCATACATCGACTACAACAAATGCCGCATGTGTCGCAAGTGCGTGGCCGTTTGCCCGACAGGAGCAATCCACGAACTCAATTTCCCGCCCCGCAAGGAGAAGACTGAGGCAGCGCCCGCATCAGAGGCTGCTTCCGAGACGAAGACAACAGAAGAAACAAAAATCCAATAAATCAAATTTAATATGCTAAGGACATTTCGAATCGGAGGAATACATCCCCCCGAGAATAAATTGTCTGCCGGAAAGAAAATAACCAAACTGGCCGCGCCTAAGCAGGTTATCATACCGCTAAGCCAGCATATCGGTGCTCCGGCTCAGACAGTGGTTGGAAAAGGCAACTCGGTGAAAGTCGGAACGCTTCTCGCCAAGGCCGGAGGTTTTGTGTCGGCAAATATCCATTCGTCGGTATCCGGCAAAGTAAACAAGATAGACAGCGTGGTGGATGCAAGCGGATACCGTCGTCCCGCAATCTATATTGACGTGGAAGGCGATGAATGGGAAGAATCTATCGACCGTAGCGAAGAGCTTGTAAAAGAATGCTCGTTCTCACCCAAAGAGATTGTGGACAAGATTGCCGCAGCCGGTATTGTTGGTTTGGGCGGTGCCACCTTCCCTACACAAGTGAAGCTGATGCCACCTCCCGGAAGCAAAGCAGAAATTGTTATAATCAACGCTGTTGAATGCGAGCCGTATCTCACATCCGACCATTCACTGATGATGGAAAAGACCGAGCAGATTCTGGTTGGCGTCACATTGCTGATGAAGGCCGTTGGTGTAACGAGAGCCGTGATAGGTATCGAGAACAACAAGCCCGACGCCATCGCACAAATGCAGAAGCTGTCTCAAGGATATAAAGGCATTGAAATCATGCCTCTGAAGATGAAATACCCTCAAGGAGGCGAGAAGCAACTTATCGATGCAGTAATCCGCCGTCAGGTAAAGAGCGGAGCCCTGCCTATCTCTGCCGGTGCTGTTGTGCAGAACGTAGGTACGGCTTACGCGGTATACGAGGCAGTGATGAAAAACAAGCCCTTGTTCGAACGCGTCGTTACCATAACGGGTAAAGCTGTTGCCACCCCGTCGAACTTCTTGGTTCGTATCGGTACACCCATAAGCGCATTGATTGAAGCTGCGGGCGGCATCCCCGAGAACACCGGCAAGATTATCGGCGGTGGTCCTATGATGGGTAAGGCTTTGGTTACTCCCGAGGTACCCGTCACCAAAGGCAGCAGTGGCGTATTGCTGATGACTAAGGAAGAGTCCGTGCGCAAGCCCGTATACAATTGTATCCGCTGTGCCAAATGTGTGAGCGTTTGTCCCATGGGGCTCAACCCTACTCTACTGATGACTGCCACCGAGTTTAAATCATGGGATTTGGCAGAGAAGAATCATATCACCGACTGCATCGAATGCGGTTCTTGTAGTTATACCTGTCCGGCCAACCGTCCGCTTTTGGATTACGTCCGTCAGGGCAAAGGGAAAGTAATGGGAATCATTCGGGCACGAAAGTCATAAAAACAGAGCAATATGGAAAATAGTTTAATAGTATCTCCGTCGCCCCATATCCACGGTGGCGACAGCATAAGCAAGAATATGTATGGTGTACTGATTGCCCTTGTTCCGGCTTTCTTGGTATCCCTCTACTTCTTCGGACTGGGAGCGCTGATTGTTACCGCCACATCGGTTGCCGCCTGCGTTCTCTTTGAATATCTGATTCAGAAATTTCTGATGAAAAAGGAACCGACCATATGCGACGGTTCAGCTATCCTTACCGGTGTTTTGTTGGCGTTCAACCTGCCGACAAACCTGCCTGTATGGATTATCATTATCGGAGCATTGGCAGCCATCGGCATTGGTAAGATGTCGTTTGGCGGATTGGGCAACAACATCTTCAACCCCGCCCTTGTAGGTCGTGTGTTCTTGTTGATTTCTTTCCCGGCACAGATGACAACATGGCCGGAGGTTGGACAGATGACGGCCTACACCGACGCAACAACGGGAGCCACAGTGCTTACTTTGATAAACGAAGGCGCTTTCGACAAACTGCCTACATTGGTTGAGATGCTGTGTGGCAAGATGGGTGGCAGCCTTGGTGAGGTAAGTGCATTGGCATTGCTCCTTGGCTTGTGTTTCATGTTGTGGAGAAAGATTATCACCTGGCATATCCCGGTTTCCATTCTGGCTACGGTCTTTGTGTTTACCGGCATCATGCATTTGGTCAACCCCGCCCAGTATGCAAGTCCGTTTATTCACCTGTTGTCGGGAGGATTGATGCTTGGCGCCATCTTTATGGCTACCGACTATGTAACATCTCCAATGAGCAAATGCGGAATGATAGTATATGGCGTTGGCATCGGTATATTGACTACGGTAATCCGTTTGTTCGGTGCTTATCCCGAAGGTATGTCGTTTGCCATCCTTATCATGAATGCCTTCACCCCGCTAATCAACAGTTATGTCAAACCTAAACATTTTGGAGGGAAATAAGCATGGCAAAACTAAAATCAACATTACCAAATATGTTTTTGTCGCTTACCATCATTTGTGTGGCGGCAGGAGCCATATTGGCGGGAGTGAATATGTATACCACCGGTCCGATTGCCGCATCCAAGGCTGCTACGCTGGAGGCTGCAATCAAGGCTGTTACTCCGGAATTCAACAACAAGCCGTCGGAAGAAGCTTATATGGCTGCCGTATCCGAGGGTGACTCGCTGAAAATCTATCCGGCAAAGAAAGACGGAGAATTTGTGGGAGCAGCCGTTGAAGGTAACACCCAGAAGGGTTTCAGCGGAGAAATACGGGTAATCGTAGGATTCGACAAAGAAGGAAAACTGTTGAACTATTCCGTATTGCAGCATTCAGAGACACCGGGTCTCGGTGCCAAGATGCAGGAATGGTTTAGCAC
>CAVJCD010000127.1:0-7096 GCA_963648005.1 Tannerellaceae bacterium
TTCTTGTTCTATACATATTATATAGGTTTGTTTATTTTGATTTCACGTATCAGAGCGCAAAAGTAACACTAATTTTTTTCAACGGGACTTGCCGGTCATAATATCCAGCACCAAGCGGTCGGTTTCCTCCATTCCCCGGGAGCCTATCTCAGTCAGATTGAGGATGGATTTATCCACATCCTCGTCAATTATACCTTCTGCAGAGGTTACCACCTTGTTTTCCATGGCCATCAGAGCAGAAATCATGGCGGTGGACACTCCGCTCGATACTTTCAATGCGCAACTGGGTTTGGCACCGTCGCAAATCATGCCTGTGATATTGCCAATCATATTCTTTATTGCGTAGGAAATCTGCATCTTGCTACCGCCCATAAGGAATGTGATACCACAAGTTGCTCCCATGGCGGCAACCACGCAGCCGCAGAGGGCGGACAATCGTCCCAGACTCTGCTTGACGTAGATAACCATCAGATGACTAAGCATCAAGGCGCGTATCAGTTGGTCGCGGGTGCAATCAATGTCTTCGGCAAACGAAAGCACCGGGAGCGTAGCTGCAATGCCTTGGTTGCCACTTCCCGAGTTGCTCATCACGGGTATCATTGCCCCGTCCATACGTGCATCGCAGGCGGCAGCCGTCAGAGCCAGCATACGGGTGTATGTAGAGTTGCCCAAATACTTCCGCCCGAGTTCTCCGGTCACAGTCTTGCCGATGGCGTGTCCGTAGTTACCTTTCATGGATGTCTGCGCAGCTTTCTTGTTCACTTCTGCCGTCTCGAGTATAAAACTTATCTCCTCAAGGGGTGCATTCATGGCAAAGTCGTAGACCGTGGCGAATGACAGCTGTATCTCGTCTTCCCAGCACGAATCCTCGCCCAGAATCTCTCCTCTGCGGTCCGTCACAACCCGAGAGTTTTTCTCCACGTATGCAATGAAGGTGTGCTCATGCATAATTATCACCCGCGAGGTCTCCTCCCCCGCCCGGCATACAGCCTCGATGTAGAGCTTGTCCACATTTTCTTTCAAGGCTATGTTTATGTACCCACTCTCAACCATGACCTTCCCCTCGTCAAGAACTTCGGGGGAAACATCTCTGAGCACCTCCAGCCCATATTCGGATTTGCCAACCAGGGATCCAAGGGCGATGGCGATATGAAGCCCCACCATTCCCGTGCCAGGGATGCCCACTCCCATGGCGTTCTTTAGGATGTTTGCACTGAGAAAAACATCTATACTCTCGGGTCGGTAGCCCAGAGTTTCCGAGGCCTTTGCCACAGCCAGCGCCACGGCAGCAGGCTCGGTGCAACCTATGGCAGGGATTACCTCCCGATGTATGAGGGATAGGATTTGCGATTTCGTTGTGTTGTCCATGAGTGGTACGGTTTCCTTGTACACGGCTGTAAAGGTAGCAATATGTTACGGAAATATGTACTTTTGTGGGTAAACAAAGCAGAAACACAAGACAAAGATGAATACCGACCTTAGGAATGTTCTTCAAATCATAACTCTTCTGAAAGAGCATGATGTAAAGAAAATAGTAATTTGCCCGGGTAATGGGAATAATCCGATAACAGACGCACTGAGAAACAATTCGTTCTTCACCTGCCATAGGATATCCGATGCTCGAAGCGCCGGATTTTTTGCCCTCGGGCTGGCGCTGCATGGAGGCAAGCCTGCCGCCGTGTGTTGCACCTCGCCACAGGAGTTGCCGGATATACACCCTGCCGTGGCAGAGGCATACCGCCAGCATCTGCCCCTCGTGGTGATATCCTCACTAAGCGAAGGCGAAGAGTGGATGACAGAGGCGGCGCCACAACTGCAAAACCTATTTGGCGGGTTGGTAAAAAAGTTTGTGAACCTGCCCATGGTGCATACCGATGAGGAAGAGAGATATTGCAACCTCTTGCTCAACGATGCATTGATGGAAATGAGCCATCATGGCAAAGGCCCGGTGCATATCTTTGTCCCCGCCATGGGACAAGCAGACAATCTCGCAGCAGAGAGCCTGCCAAAGGTACGCGTCATCACCCGCTATCAAGGTCTCAACGCCTACGACCGTGAGTACAACACTCTCATGGAACGCCTCAACAAATACCACCGGCGAATGGTCATCGCAGGGCAGATGAGTGTGATTTATATGTTCGAAAAGAGCATAACCAAATTATTGTACAAACACTTTGCGTGGCTCACGGAACATACCGGCAACCGCACCACCCCCGGCATGGCGATAAAGAATTTCGACGCAGCATTGTCGTCGCTACCCGAGAAGACCGTCAAGACACTGAGACCGGATTTGGTGATAACCTACGGCGGAAGTATCGTCTCGCAGCGCTTGAAGGAGTTTCTGAGGGATAATCCTCCCAAGGAACATTGGCACGTATCTGCCCGGGGAGAGGTATACGACCCGTACGGATACTTGACAACGGTGATTGAGATGGACCCCTTTGAATTCCTTGAAAGGATAGCCCATCTGATGGAAAACAAACCGACGGACTTCCCCAAACTTTGGGAGAACACAACGAAAGAGCAGCCGCAGCCTTCGTGTGGATATTCCAAGGTGGCTGCCGTAGGGCGGCTGCTTCGGACTTTGCCCTCGCCCTCAGCCTTGCATCTCGGCGGTATCGCAGTAGCGAAGTTGGCACAGCTCTACAGCCTTCCCGAAGGCGTGGAGGTATGCAGTAACCTTGCATCGGGAGGCGCAGAGAGCACACTCGCCACAGCCATAGGCTACTCGGTGGCATCAGACAAACTAAACTTTGTAGTAATGGGCGGCACGGATTTGCCATGCAATATGGATGCCCTGAGGTGTGGCGGCTATGGTTGCAACCTGCGTATCCTGCTGCTGAGTGAGGCGCATCAGATGCCCCTTGAGAGTCAAGCCACGGAACGTGGATTCATGTATCGCGCCGTGAGAAACATGGAAGAGATAGAAGAGGCGATGCCGTCCTTTACAGACCCCAACCCAATGAGCAGCCCCCTTTTCCTGGAGGTCTTCACCGACAAAAATGAAGATGCCAACCTCTTGGCTACTTACTTCAGCGACATAAAACAGAAATAAAAACATCACACATATGAGATTTTTGAGACTTACCATCGTGTCTTTTCTTGCGCTCCTGTCTGCCTACGCCGTGGGAGCCGAGGATTCTGCAACACAGATTTCACCAAAACTTCCTAAGGCTTTTGCCGGGGCGGACTATGTCTATCTTTTAGACAGCACATTCGTAACCGTGCAACCAACAGGCTCGGGAGGATTTTCAGTATGCAAAACCATAAAGATTCAGTCCCGACAAGGCGCCCTTGCCAACCGCGTCGTGAAATACGACTACGACCCTCTGACGGCCTTCGCGCGCTTCAAAAGAGCCACCGTATATCGCGAGAACGGCGACGTTGTTAACTTAGACGTGACCACAGCCTGCGACTATACTGCGCCGGCACACGCAATCTATTGGGGAGCCCGCCAGATTATGCTTGAGGTAGGGAGACTCAATCCGGGCGATGTCTTGGACTATGAAATAGAGAAGAAGGGGTTCACCTACGCCCTTTTGACGGAAGGGAACGAGGACGGCGACGAGTCACGGTTTATCCCGCCCATGCGCGGACAGTTCTACGACATCGTGCCTTTCTGGGTATCGGAACCCACAGTGCGCAAAGTGTATAAAGTGTCTGTCCCGAAGGAAAAAGACCTGCAGTTTCAGTTCTATCAAGGCAGCTGCACCTCTTCCGTGCGCTATGAAGGTGAGCGCAAGACCTACACCTTCTCCACAGATAATGTCATGCCTTTCGAGAGTGAGCCAAACATGGTCGACTTGTTCGACGCAGCCCCCAAGCTTATGCTGTCATCGACCCCCGAATGGCGCGACAAATCACTTTGGTTTAATAAGGTAAACGAGGACTACGGCAGCTTCGAGGCTTTTCCCGAGGCGCAAAAGAAAGTGGACGAACTCATAAAAGGGAAGAAAACCGAGATGGAGAAAATTTCCGTGCTCACACACTGGGTGGCAGACAATATCCGCTACGCAGGCATCTCCATGGGTAAGGGCGAAGGCTATACCCTCCACAAGACAGAGATGAACTATACCGACCGTTGCGGCGTGTGCAAAGACATTGCCGGCACACTTATTTCTTTCCTCCGCATGGCGGGGTTTGAGGCCTATCCGGCAATGACAATGGCAGGCAGCAGGGTGGAAAGCATCCCGGCAGACCATTTCAACCATTGCGTTGCCGTAGTGAAGCTCAAGAACGGCACATACATGCCGCTCGACCCAACATGGGTGCCGTTTTGCCGCGAGCTATGGAGCAGCGCCGAGCAACAACAGAACTACTTACCGGGGATACCCGAAGGCTCGGAACTTTGCGTCACACCCCTCTCTGCGCCCGATAATCACTACGTGCGCATCCGGGCAAACAACAGTTTGAACGAGAAAGGCACGCTGACGGGTGAGTTTACCATCTCTGCCGAAGGACAGTCTGACCGCAGCGTACGCAGCATGTTTATATATGGCGACCCCGCAGAGTGGAAGAACATGCTTGAGAAACAACTGTTGAATGTCTCGCCAAAGGCTCGGCTTCTGGGTGTGGACTACGGAAAAACACCGCGCGACTATCAATCTGCACCCATAAGCATCACCTTCCGCTACGAGATACCGGGGTATGCCATTGTGGGCGAGAAAGAGATGGCTCTCAAGCCGCTGGTGATGAACAACCTCTACAACCGCATGAAAAGCTATCTGCGCATCAACACAGACATCGAAGAGCGCAGGGAAGGCTTCGAGGACGCCTGCTCGAGATTGGTTGAGCTGGAGGAGACAATAAATCTGCCTCGGGGATACGTACTCCATGGTCAGCCAAGAAGCGAAAACTTAGGGAGCAGCGCTGCCGACTTCGAAGGCTCCGTAAAAGAGGAGAAAGGCAAGGTTGTTCTCCATCAGAAGCTGGCACTAAAGAAACGAGTCTACGAGGCAGAGGACTGGAGTGGATTCCGCTCCGCCGTGATTGCCCACAAATCATTCGGAGACTATTTAATCATCAAAAAGTAGAGATACCATCATGAACAAGATAGCAAACCTGTTAGTAATGTTTTGCGCGCTGCTTGCGCCAACCACATACCTTTTTGCACAAAAGGAAGCCGAATACCTAAAACTCTCGAAAGCCTACACACTCAATGCCGACGGGAGCCAGGAGCAGCGCGTCCACATGGAGCTCGCCCTCTTCTCGCACGCCGTCATCCACAATGCCTATGGCGAGAGTTTCATAAAGTATAATCCGCAGTACCAAAAACTTACAATAAACGAGTCGTTCACGCGCCAAAAAGACGGCACGATAGTGAAAACGCCAAGCAACGCCTTCGTGGAGATGCTGCCGGACGAAGCTGCCGACGCGCCGGCTTACAACATGCTCCGCGAGATGGTTGTGGTGCATACCGGACTTGAGATAGGCGCCACGATATGCCTCGACTATACCATCACCTCCCAAAAAGGTTACCTGACGGAGCTGGACGTATTTGAAGAGATAGAGAAGTCCTCGCCGGTGAAGGATTACACACTCAGCCTCTCTGTGCCCGAAGGGAAGACCTTGAACTACACGCTCCACGGCTTAAACACTCGCCCCAAGGAGACCGTCCAAGGTGGGATGAAGACGCTGACATGGACCATGCACAACGTGAAGGAATCCTCGCACGAGGCTTCTTCGTCCCTCTTGTGCGGCGACGTGCCTTTCCTTGCAGCCTCTTCTTATGGTTCTCCTCGCGAGGCGCTGAGCCGGCTGTTTGCCCAGTTCACCCCATCCTCCGATGTACAGCTCTGCGCCATTGCCGAGAACCTCACCGAGGGGAAAACTACCGACACAGAAAAATTGCAGGCCATTCTCCGTCACGTGGTTGAAGAGGTTGGAGGGTGCGGAGTGTCACTCCCCGATGCCGGCTTTAGGATTCGCTCTGTGAACGACATGTTCTACTCCGCCTACGGCACGGCAGCCGAGAAGGCCAATCTCCTCCTCGGGTTGCTCTCTGCAGCCGGCATAGAAGCAGAGCCCGCGGCAGCATACAAGGCAGAAGCCCCCGTTGCAAGCCTTGCCCTTGGGGCGATAAGCGAAATTGTGGTGGTGGCACACGTAGACGGACGGGAATATGTTCTCTCGCCCACCTCGGGCAGAATGGCTACGGCGGGATGGTACAAAGAGATGCCCCTCCTTAGCCTATCCCGCGCAGGGCAACCCCTCACCCTTTCCGAGCCCGACACGCACATAAACTATGAGGTGTCCGTGGCTGTGACGGAAGAAAAGTCCGAGTCGGTGGTCAATGCCTCCGTGGGGAGTGCTTTCCTGCCCTACTACGGCGCTGACACCAAGCTCCGAACCCAAAACGACACGATTACGCAGCCGCTGAAGCCCAACAATGGCTACCTCTTCCTGCAACTGCCCGATGCGCCGATGGGAATAGCCCACGGCCAATACTCCCGCCTCAACACCATGCGAAAGAAGAATATCCTTCTGCCCTACGCTCCGGACGAACACTATAGATACGTCATCTCCTTGCCCCAAGGCATGCGGCTTGCCTCGGCTGTGGACAGCAAGGAGATTGAGAACGAAGCCGGCAAACTGACCCTTTCCATCCGTAAGGAAGGTGAGAAAACAGTCGTGGAACGTAGCCTCAAGCTACACAAACAGCTCTATTCGCCCCGCGAGTTCGCCTCCCTGCGCACCTTGCTCACAGAGTGGAGCGAGAGCCTAAGTACCCCGATTCTCATTTCCCGGGAATAATTTCCTCGCTCCTCCACCCCGGGGACGACACCCAGAGGTCTTTTTGTAGAAAAATCCCAATAGGAGCTGATACAAAAACGAGTCTGCAGCGTGATTGTCGCGGAAGCAAAGACACAAAAACGAGTCTGCAGTATGATTGTCGCGGAAGCAAAGACACAAAAACGAGTCTGCAGTATGATTGTCGCGGGAGCAAAGACACTGCAGACTCTTTTTTGTTAATTAGTCTTCGTGCAAAAAGACTGCAGAATTTGTTTTGCTAAGTAGTGTTAATGCAAAAACGCTGCAAACTTTGTTTTGTTAAATTGTCTTTCGATTAAGACGCTGCAGATTTGTTTTAGTGTCT
>CAVJCD010000128.1:0-7082 GCA_963648005.1 Tannerellaceae bacterium
TCTTGGCATGGCTCTGTGGATTTTAGGCAAACGTGTGCTTCTCATAGACACAGATGCTCAGTGTAATTTATCCGGATTGATCGGTTTCAACCAAATGGAGGGCGATAATACCCTTTACGAATGGTTAGTAAGTGATGGTGTAGACATTCCAGTTTACGAGCAATATCCCGGCCTATACTACGTTCCAGCAAGCAAACGACTGAAAAGCGTTGAATCTTATCTCATGGATAAGCGTGCTGGTGAAATGGTACTGAACAAAAAACTATCCCCTTACCTTCGCCCGAAAGAAGACGGTAGTACACTTTTCGATTATGTGTTGATTGACTGTTCTCCCAAGGAGGGTATTGTCAATGACAACGCCATGTGCGCATCTACCGATGTGATTATTCCGGCAGAGTGCTCAGGCTTCTCGTTGCAAGGCATGAAGAACTTGTTGATGTCTATCAAGGGGGTGAAAGCCGACTTGAACGAAGATTTGGATATATTGGGATTCCTTTTGGTCAAATACGACAAGAATACCCGTATAAGCAAGAGCGTAACCGAATTTTTTGAAAGCCAATACACCGACAAGGTATTCAAAACAAAGATACGCCGCAACGTAACCTTTGATGAAACACCGTTACAAAATATGAGTATCTTTGAGTATAACTCCGAAGCAAACGGAGCAGAAGACTATATGTCTTTGGCTGAAGAAATAAGCGGATGCAAACGCCCGGACAACTGGAGAGAGATTGCAATGAACCAGTGGGAAAAGATTCACGAAGAAGATGAAACAACGGATAAAACAGAATAACCATGCCACAGCAAAAAAACAAGAAAGCCGACCTAAGTAGTTCTTTGGGTAGCTTCATGAAAAGTGTAGAAGAGAATATTCCCGTTGAAACGCCGAAAGAAACTCCACACAAGGAAGTTCAAGAGAGTAGGGTAGAGGTGCCCGAAGTACCTGCCACGCCAACCAAAATGGGGAGGCCGCTAAAAAGTACCACATTGGTGTGCGATAAGATGAAGAGCTTTCGCTTCGACAAGGAGACGTGCCGTAGCTTGGAAGCCATTCGTTTTTACGAAGGCATCTCCATGCAGGACTTTGTTTATGTAGCCGTAAACAAACTCCTTCGTGAATACAATAGTGATACGGGTGGAAAGAATGTGGCACGATTCATTAAAGAACGAATAAAAGAATTGTTCGACAGAGATTTAGACAAGGACTGATTACTTAAAGAAGGCATACACTTAATGGTGTGTGCCTTCATTTTTGATGGAGGTTAGCTATACAAAACATGTCACTATGTGTAACATCTAATATCACTATGTGTAACATCAGCCTTTTACATATCACTATGTGTAACATCTAATGTCACTATGTGTAACATCTAATGTCACTATGTGTAACATTTTGTCCCGTAATATTCTGTGTATCAATACAAAAGAAACCCTTAATACTTATAATACTTACAATACTTATAAAACAATAAAACGAACGTTAGGATTTTTCTTTTTAAAAGGCGAAAAGGCGCAGAGACATGCTTCCTGCGCCTTTCTTATAATGCCTTTAATATGCTATTAAGAGCATTTCGAACTGATGCAAAAGTATGTACTTTACGTTTCCTACGCAATAAAAATATTGGAAAATGTGCTTTCGTGGGCTGTTTTTAGTGTAACAAATAGTGATATGCAACACAGTTCAAAATCTGCTTCTTGTTTTGTCCTTTAATTTGTCGTTGGTTCCTATGATATTTGTAGAAAAAAGCAAGATATGGCAAACGAAAGAAAAAGAAACAGCAACTTCCATGAGGATATGAATAGGCTTCGCTCGGAAGTTCGGGACTTGAAAGACAAAGGCTTTGTGTATTTCTCTATGCCTACGGTAGGGGAGGTGAACAATTCTCCTGAAAAGATGGATCGGGCAATCTTTGGAGCGAACATTCCGGGTGGTGATGTGTTCGACTGCAAGCAGTCTACTCCAGCAATCATCGGTGGGGTAGGTACTGACGGGTTGGGCTACATCCCGTGGGGGCCACTGAATATGTTGCCTAATACCATTTATTCCTTGGGTGGGTCGTTGCCTTATACGGCAGCGGCAATCAAGTATCTGATTGACCTTACAGTAGGGTATGGTCCCATGCCGATGTATCGTTGGACTCGTTATGTCAATGGGGCTTTTCACGAAGAACTGATTCCGTTCGATGGGGCAGGGGTGGCCATTCGCGGGCGCATCCGTGACTTGAAAAGGAGCATTCAGGAAGAATCAACTTCCAAAGACTATGCAGATGCGGTAAATGTAGAGGTGGCTGCATTGGAAGAAGACTATATCACATGGCAGAAGAGTAACGAAGAGATAACCAAGTTTATAGAAGACAATAATCTGAACTTGCATTTTCTGCAATGTATGGAAGATGATGTTCACATGGATATTTACTTCCCTACGATTGGGCTGAGTATTGGCAAGCCAAATGAAGAATGGAGTCCAAAGATTGTAAAACTTGGTTTTTTGCCAAGTGTTTGTGCGCGTTTGGAGGAAATGGATGATAACTACCGGGTAAACTATGTGTATTATAGTGAGCGTTGGCGGTTAGATACCACGGCCAAACTAAATGCAAAAGATGTAACAGCTTATCGCGCTTTGATGCCGGACGAAATGGTATCAAGGCTGAAACGAATAGTAAGGCAGAATAAGAATACCAAGGTGCTAAAACGCAGACCTACTTGGTTTTGCTGTCCCAATTTCTATCCATCAGTACAAAAACCATATTATCCTCAACCTGCATGGTGGAGCATCTTCACTTCAAGGGTGTACGACTATGCAAGCCGATTAGTAACAGACAAGGCAATCGCGAGGCAGAACGCTACGATGTGGGGGAAAATCATTATGATAAATTTGGAGTATCTGAAAGAGATATATAACCAAATGGGAGCCGACACCGAAGAAGAAAAGAACAAGATACGTTACGAAATAGAAAAGCGCATCAATGACTTCTTGCGCCGGAGAGAGAATAATGGGAAGACTATTATGCTTGATTCGTTTTTGAGTCCGGGAGATGGGAAAACGTTGATGGATAGCATCCGCATCTTGGATGTTCCGCAGCCAACCAATGCGGTTGAGTTGAAAACGGAATTGGAGGAAATTGGCTCTATCATTTCGTTCTCGTTGGGTGTAAACGCATCGTTGGTAGGCAGCGTTCCGGGGAGCACAAGCGGAAGTGGAGGTACATTTCAGCGTGAATTGCATCTGTTGAAACAGAGTCAGGTATCACCACGCCAACGCATCTATTTGCGCTTGTTGCAAAATATCCACACGTTTAATGGATGGGATAAGCATGGTGTGTGGGTAGTTAAAATGCCTGTACTTACAACACTCGATCGAAGCGCAACAGGATTGGATGAAACAACATCCGAAGGCTAAAAATTTTTTTCTTTCTTGTTTGTTCAATAACGTTCTTCTTGCTTTAATGTGGGTGGTAGGCATTTGAAGAACGGCAGCGGTGGTTCATACGTGAACTGCCGCTTTATTTATAACCAACGAATTGTTGGCGCACCTTTGAAGCCTTTTTGCCACACAAACCAAGCGTAGCTTGCTGCCGAACCGCCGTTGGCTATAAATTTCTCAAATTCGCCGTTCTTGGCGCATAGCACTCGCTTGGAAAACTGCAAAACCAATAGGGGGGGGTAAAACTTGAAAAGCTCATTGTAACGTTTTTGCCCTTCTAAAAATGTTGTTTTAAGGAACATGACACACAGACCACATTGGGGGAGTATGTCAAGCGCATGTAGCACAAACTCCAGTGCATACTTGTAGGGTGGGTTGGTAAGGATGCACTTGCAATCTGTCGGTGCTGAATCGGTTTTCAGGAAATCCACTACTTCCCCATATCCTCGGTTGACAATATCGGACGAAACTACATGATGTCCGAATTGTTTCAGCCGTTCCGAAAGATGTCCTTCGCCACAAGCACATTCCCAAATGTTGGTCGGCAGTTCAATAGCTCCAAGCAATTTGTCTATGGTTGTTGGTTCGGTCGCGTAATAGTCGTTCGCTTCCCGTTCAGAGGTGCTATGATTGCTTGCACCAAGCGTTGCAAAAATGCTTTTCTTATTCCCTATCCAATCTTTTGTCATCTTTAAAGTCTATTTGTGTCTGTTGAAATCGTTGGCTGTACCATTTAGCATAAGGCAACTGCGAAATCCACCAATCGTATATATTCTCCGCTATTTCGTTTTCTCGCTCATCCGTCAAGCGGTCAGAATGAGCCACATAAAAACCCGTCCATAGTCCTTTGTTGACTCGTTGAACAGATGTATTCGCTAAATTGCTTGTAGAATTGGGGGGGGTAGAATTGTTCCGTTCTGATGTTCTGCCAGATATATCCTTCGTGATATACCCCCACCTACTACGGATTGCTTTTATAGCCTTTATCCAGTTCCGTTTGACGTGTGGCCAACGATTCATTTCAAGTATCTTCTGCTTCTTGGAAGACATCGGGCAACCGATGCAACCAATGCGGTGAAAGCCTTGGTCGTATAACTCGCAATGCTTGATGCCAAGCGTGTTCAGAAACGTCCACACATCATCTTCGGCCCAGTCAATAATCGGTGAGATAATCAACGTCTCTTTGCCTCTAATGCAACCTAATGTTCGCTCTTCTTGGGCATTGGTGATATTCACTTCAGTCGTTTTCCTCCCTCGCTTCTCTTTGTTGCGTTTCTCCCTGAAAGCGTCAAGTTCGTCCAATGTACCAGAGAACTTACGGCTGCTCACCTCTACTTCGTTGCGCTTGGCTCTACGTGAACTTTCCGAATGGCGTATGCCGATAAGTGTCACCTTGCCAGCTCCGGCCATTTCTTTAAATTCTTGGCAACACCACCTTTTACGCATGGTTGGTAATAAATGCTTTTTTACTGCAATGTTATAGATACTATCCTTGGGCTTGATGACATCCACATCTGGGTATTCTCTCCGCACAAAGCGTATCACTTCAGGTGGGTCAACCGATGTCAGATTCATGTGAGTCTTGTGCTTCACTCTGGCCAACTGCACGATATGGTACAGGCACTGACTGTCCTTCCCCCCACTAAACGTGTTGTAATATCCGTTTTCAGGGTCGTAGGACAAGGCAATCTTCTCGGCTTTTCGTATAAGCTCAACGCTATACTGTATTTTCTTCTGTAATGCTTTGCTAAACTTCGGCAGCACGTCCGATAGGGTAAGTTGAATTTCTGAGTTAATCATAAGGCTAAAACATAGATAGTTGTCCGTTGGTGTCTGATTTCACTTCGTCTGCCGGGAAGAAAAGGTTTTCAAACATCTTTTCCATACAAGCCACAACGATTGAGTTGCCTGCGGCAAAGTAGAGCTTTGTTCTGCTCACTCCGCAGCTCATCATCTTGTCAATGTATTCCTCATCTACATCCATCAAGCGGAATACCTCACGTTCGGTCAGCTTGCGTATGCGCAGACGGGTGTTATTCTCATCTACAAATTGGTCTGTATTACCTCCATGCCCTGTACTTCCGTGTATGGCGTTGGCTTCGTCTTTCGGGTGAAAATTTGTCACCTTGCCGTTTTTGTCACGGGAGTAGCCCATAATCTTTGGTTCGGCAGTTTCTTTCTTGTTGTCTGATTGGTGTGTCATATTATGTTTGTTTTGATTGTGCTGCATTTCTGTAATTTTGGCTACTTTGTCCCCACCCCATACGCATACGGCAGGGCTGATACCCAATGGGGAATAGACTCTTCCTCGGTAGTAATTATGATAACCGCCCGGTTTGTCTGGTACGATATTGCAAAGCATTACGACTTTGTTTTGTCTCTCATCGTTTGTCATGTGGAACACTTACATAATACATGTTTCTGAAATCAATGCCTGTTAACACAGTACCGCTTATGTTGTCAATGACACGTTGGTTATACGTGTCAATGAATAGATAAGGCTTGTTTACCTTATGAATCATGCGTTGCAATCGTACCCCCCCCGTTTTGGTTTTATTTAACATTTCCGTTATCTCCTTCATAAAATCCAACTTCTATAACGCCAGTCATAGGGTAGTGGTTTGTACATACCATATTGGCGGCGCACAGCGCAGTGTAACGGGTGGTCAGCGTAACGGCGCATCCGTTTGTGGTGGTAGGTGTTGGCCGTAGTTCTACCGCATGCCATTTTTTTTGCCCACTTCTGTAACATTAGCGGTGTTTGTCTGTTTCTCTTGCTCCTTCATACACCAATATGTTTGTCTCACATCTGCACGATAGGGTGGGCGAGATTGTACCTTCGCCTTGCACTCGTCCTCGTCTCGTCTTGCTTGTTGGGTAAGAACAATCGAATACTCCACCCACGGGACATTCAACGTAACCCTTCTTCGTGGCTTGTGGTATTTTCAGTGCCAGTTGGTTTATCATCATAAAATTCCATTACGCAGGTTGCAGCACGTCCGTCAGTGTGGATGAAATTTGCCAAACTCACTTTGTAATAGCTGGAGCGGATGCACCTCGCATGCCCCCCCCCACACGTATTGTATGCCATTACCTTACTTGGCCTATTTTTTCGTTTCATCGTAGAAATTGTCATCTACCCGTTCTCCCGGTCTTGTTCGCACCGTGAATGCTTTATCGGAACCTCCTCTTGGCTTAAACTTATGGCAGTGTGAGGTGTCAGCGTTTACGCGCTTAAAATATTCCAGAGCCTTGTCGCTGAGATAATATTTCTCGTCAACGCCTTGTTCCAATACATCGCAAAGATGCTTGGTCAGTGGTTCGGGCGCGGGGAAGCGAAATGTCCCTGCATCCACGTCTTGTCGGATGCTTATCACGAAGATTCGTTCTCTGTTCTGAGGTACGCCGTAGTCACTTGCATTCAGTACTTGCCCAAAGTTGTTGTAACCATATTTTGAAAGTTCTGACAACCACATCTTGTAGAAGGGGAGGAATTTCTTTGTTACCAAGGCTTTCACGTTTTCCATCATCAAGAACTTAGGCCGCTTCTCTATGATGGCATTGCGTGTGTACCACAAAATAGCCGAACGTGTATCGCTTCCTTCGGCAATGCCTTTCTGTAGCCCAGCTTGGCTTACATCGGTGCATGGTGTAGAGT
>CAVJCD010000129.1:0-6962 GCA_963648005.1 Tannerellaceae bacterium
AGGATATGTGGGTAAAATCTACCCGCGTTCCTCCATCTGCAAAAAAGACCTTGTACTGTCGAACAGCACAGGCATCATTGACTGCCACTATCGCGGAGAAGTGACATTCAAGTTCAGACCAATATTGACCGCATGGGAGAACATGGACGACACAGGATGCGTTGAAACTCTTGTAGGAGGTTTCCACGATGCACAGGTGATTACTGATTATGAAGTCGGTGACCGCATTGGCCAACTAATCATAGAGAAACTTGAAGCCGTTGACCTTGAAGAAGCCGACCAACTGACCGACACCGACCGGGGAACTGGCGGCTACGGAAGCACGGGGGTCTAACTATGCGCCACATCGAAAGCAAAATACAGATAGCGTGCAAGCGCTGGTTCGACTGCCAGTACCGGCAGTTTGCATCGCTTCTGTTTGCCGTACCCAACGGAGGACGGCGCGGCAAGATAGAGGCAAGCATCATGAAGGCCGAAGGCGTGGTGGCCGGTGTGGCCGACATGATCCTGCTCGTCCCGCGCGGAGGCTACGCTTCGCTCTGCATCGAATTCAAGACAGAGCATGGCCGGCAGTCCGAGAACCAAAAGACTTGGCAGGAAGCCGCCACTTCCGCAGGAAACAAATACGTTGTCTGCCGCTCGTTCGACGACTTCTACGCCCAAGTAAAAAACTATCTGGGTGACAACCCTTAATCAATTAGAAATCACTACATTTGTAGACAAACACTAAAGCAATGAAAGAAAAAACGACTCCTTTGGAATTAGTATTGTCGTTCCTGTTCGGACGCAAATACTGGGTTAATATCGTGGTCACTCGCGGTACAAGCAGATACGAGATGTGCTCCTATATATTCCACAGCCGCGCAGACGCGGAAGCCCACAAGCGCAATGTTGACAACGGGCTTACCTTCCGTGTAGTGGAAACCATTTCTTTCCGTTCGCGGAATGTATATTAATAGTTAAGACAACTTCACGCAACCCGCTAAATACTTTTGCCTTATGAATAATCTTTTGGAAAAAATCAAGCAGACTTTCGCGCCGTGGCTCTACAACGCCATACTGGACCCTGCCGACAGCTCCGTCACCTTGAGCAACGCCATATTGCGCCACATGCGCAGTCAGGCGCAAGAAGGGGAGCAGGCCGTAGTGTTCATGTTCCGTACTTCCGACACCAACGAGTACGCATTCGTTGCCAATCCCGACCTCGGCGGCAAGCCGGCGCAGCTGTGCGAATTGCAGTATAATTCTCTCTACCAATGCAGCGGATTTGAAACTCTCGCTCCAACGGTGGGGAGAATTCTATTCGATTACCGACTGCCCAACAAGGCAAGGAAATTCCGGCTCATGCCTAAGTTCGTCAAGAGTCTGGGCAAATATGTCTACGTTATCAAGAACCCCCGCAATGGTTAGCAAACTGCTGGGACGCACCCGCCGCCACGATTTGCGCTTCTGCCGCAACGGACGCATAGACATCAGCTCGCGCGTTGCTGTCACGCTGGGCCTTCGCAACGGCGATGTGATAGACATCCTTCGTGACGACCACACGGGAGACTGCTGGCTTTACCGGGCCGCACATGCCGAAGGGTGCTCACGCCACGAAGCACAGGTGCTCAATCCGCAACGGCAGCACACAGGACGTGCAATGCGTGCGTACAGCGTAAAGCTATGCCGGGCAATGTTCTCTATGGCGAAGGTCTCCTGTGATGTTCTTCGCGTTCCTACGGGTACAGAAACCGAAGATGTGGAGGGACACGAAGCGCTGCCGATAATCATCCGCAATAACTTTTAAGCCAAACAATATGATTAAGGAAATAGTTTACAAGGGCATGACGGCGGCATCGTCCGACTACGGGTGCTCTGACGGGGAACTTGACGTTTCCCTTTCCGTCAACACTTCCAACGGGGATGGTCAGGCGGAATACGAGCCTTCAACAGAGTTCGCGCTGCCGAATACATACTGGCGCGTGATGGTCATACACGAGACCGCCGACTACAAGCATTACATCCTCGCAAGGACCGATGAGGGGAATACACATTACCTGTCCTATATTGATGCCGCCGACACAACCGAAGTTCTCGGCATTGACAATGACGGCAAGTATATCTTGACCGGCTGGGAAATAAAGTCGGTAACACCTATGGGCAACACCATTGTGGTAACGTCCGAAGACCCCGTGACCGGCAAGGGCGATATGTGCTATTTCCTTTGGCGTGACGGCAAGTACGTGGCTCTCGGCAGTGAGATTCCAGACATAGCTTTGCAATTCAACCTGTCTGCACGCGGCAAGTTCTATTCGCAGCAAACCTACGATTCCGAAAGCAAGGACGGCGATACCACGAAGAATATAGTCAACAACGGCACGTTCAAGATTAAAGTCACCGGCAGGCCCGACACCGGCGTGTGCGACTTTACCGAAGCGCAGCAGTCCGAAGTCGGATCTTATGTCTCCGGGCGCGTGGCGCGTTTCGTCAACGAAGTGGGCAACAAGGCAGGAAGGTTCGTCTATCCGTTCTTTGCCCGCTACGCCTACCGCCTCCATGACGGCACATATACCATGCAGTCAGCGCCCGTGCTCATGTGTCCGTGCTCCGGCACAATGCCTATCGTCATAGCTGCCAACAGTGCCGACAGTGAAGGTGCGGACAACATGAAGAACTGCGATATATTCGCCACGCCATGCGTGCTGGGATGGGAAGCTACCAATTCCGAAGCGCTCGACAAATTGCAGAAGGAGTGGAAAGACATCGTGCAGGAAGTCTGCATCTTCGTTTCGCCGCCTATCTATACCTACGACCAGAGCAAGAACCCTACGGGCCTTTCGCTGCTGCGCAAAGACGGCTATTACAAATGGTCTACCCCCAGCTACGAAAACCTCATGCTTGCAAGGTTTGTTACTGGCGAAGGCACATCCGGGCAGAATACCGACTACGAAGACCCCGAAGGCTACGCCAACGACTTTTACTGCCGTGGCTTCGGAGACGACTACGCCAACGGCATACGCGCCATCGAAAAGGCAATGGCAAAAGACGCCAACGGAAACAACACCTGTTTCCAGTGGTGGGATGTCTACGAATTGTTCAAGATGTTTTATTTCGGGCCGACACAATACGTCAACGGCTATGACGCTTGGGCGCACGGGGCAAAGTCTCTCTACCGCGTCAATCTGCCGGAGTTCGACAAGGACGAGTTGCAGCGCAAGTTCAAGGAAGAATCGAAGTTCTACCTTCTCAAGGAGTACGTAGTGGAAGAAATGACCGACAGCGCGTCTATCCAGCATCTCGACTCGCAGTATCTCGGTGCTCTTTCGGCCCACGAAGCGCTGCCCGATGATTTCCTCTCCCACGAAAAGAAATACCCGAAAGTAGTGCGAGCCTACAACTCGCGCCTCAATGTTGCCAACATTACGCGCTACGCCTACGATGGCTATCCCCTCGCGTCCATGTTCCCACGGCAAACTCTGTTCCGCGACATGGCCATGTTCCGCAACTCCGAAGCAACAACCAAGTCGGGAGACTCATGGCTCGCCACCGTGTTCACTTCACCCGACGACCTTTCCTATAAATACAATACAGTGCGCTACACGCTCGAAACTTCTTCGGGCAAGACAATCATAGTCGGCGGGGTTTACAAGGCCACAGAGTCGTTCCTTTACGCTGATTTGGGGCAAAAACTTTCGACCTCCTCAAAGTCCGTATCGTGCGCACTGCCCATGTTCTTCTACTATCCCTCGCCCATGTGCAAGAAGGTGGAAGTGTTCCGGGATTCCAAGTGTATCTTGTCTGCCAAAATGGAGGAGCACTCGTTCCTCTACGGTTCGTACTGCCTTATCGGCACGGCAGGCGACAACGACTTGCCTTCTTCAACTGCAATACAGACAGTACCGGCGCTGTCCGCAGACAAGACTATCCATCTCCCCAACACGGTATATCTCTCCGAAGTAAACAACCCCTTCTCGTTCCTTGCGGTGAATGCCGTAACGGCGGGAAGCGGAAGTATAGTGGGCATCGTGCCGGCAGTGGAAGCGGTATCGCAGGGGCAGTTCGGACAATACCCCATGTACGCGCTCACCGATGAAGGCGTGTGGTCACTCATGCCCAACGACAGAGGCGTATATTCCACATCACGCCCCGTTTCGCGTGACGTGTGCAACAACCCCGATTCCATTCTGCAAGTCGACCACAGTGTGCTGTTCACTACCGACCGTGGCATCGTCCGTCTCGCCGGTTCGCAGTCCACTTGCATTACCGACACGCTTGACTCGCTCATCGCCAGCAAGGCACTCAACCTCAAGAGCCTCGCCACGTACCTCTCCGGCGAGAACATAAGCACAAGCGCCATACCTTCTGCCACATTCCGCGAATTTCTCAAGGGTGCATCGGAAGTCTACGACTACACCAACCGCCGCATCATCGTCTACAACCCGGCGCAAAATACCGATGGAACAATGAGATACGCCTACGCGTATGTATATTATATCAAGTCGAACAAGTGGGGGCTTATACCTTCCTCCATTGTCAGCGCCACCAACAGCTACCCCGATGCCATCGTGCAGGACGCAAACGGCAATGTACTCAATTACTCATCGCCCGACTACACCAAGACGCAGCCGGGAGTAATCGTCACACGCCCGCTCAAATTGGGAGAACCGGGAACACTGAAAACCATCGTTGCGGTAATACAGCGCGGAAGGTTCTTAAAGGACCATGTGGCGCAGATACTCTACGGCAGCAACGACCTCGTTAATTGGTATGCCGTGTGGTCTTCGAACAATATGTATATGCGCGGTTTTAGCGGTACTCCTTATAAATACTTCCGCATAGTGGTGCATACCAAACTTGCCACCGGCGAAACACTCGATGGCTGCACCGTGCAGTACTTCGACAAGATGGACGACCAGCCGCGATAGGTTAGGGGCAGTACGGGAAATGAAAAGGGGATTGCTGCGAAGCAATCCCCTTTCTCGTTCTCCCCAAATAACGTATATTTGCACAACAACCAACCAACATTACAATCATGAAAGAACTTCAAAATTCAGTATCTATTGATGAGAAGGGCAATGCACGTTGCTCTGTGGAAATTACAGACATTTGGGATTTGCGGCTTGCTTTGGAGGCTTGCGACCAGCTGGATGAATATTGCGAAGCGGACAAACTAATTTACGCTACCGCCGAGAAAAACGGATGGACTTTTAAGGACAACGAACTTCGCCAAATATCCGAATGGAAAAACGAAGATTACAGCGAATCATGGTGGGACGAAGTTTGGTGCGCAGACAAAAGCGGCAACCTTCTGGCCCTTGCAGAAAACGGATGGGAAGTAAGAGTTCCCCCGACAACAATCTAAAATGGTTTTAATGGCCGTCTTGTCGCGGTTGTAAGTCTAAGTAGCGACATCTTCATCTTGTCGCGTGCGTCTTGCGTCTTGGTTGCCCATATTGCGGAACTTTGCGGATACGTTATTTCCAGCCAGTCTTGCAGCACCCTGCACACCATGTATTCGTGTATCAGTTCCTTCAGTATTCGCGCTGTCGTAGCGGAGAACTGCAAGGGAACATTCAGTTCTATGGTGTATGTTTCGCGCTCCACAGGGTTGTCGTCCAGTTCAAGCACGTTGTTCGCGTCTATCCATTCCTTGGTGTAAGGGTAGAGCGCTTCCACACATTCTGCGCTCGCCAAATCAAGGATTCTGTTCACGCGGTCAATGTTGCCGGCCTGCACAATGTCCTTCACTTGGTGTGTGGCGTGCTCCGCAGATTCGCCTATAATGTCTCCCTCAACAAAGGCGTAGTTGCCTATGTCGTAGACAAGTTGCTGGCGGTTGAACACCAACCTTACTTTTAGTTTTTTTTCTTTGCAGCAGCAGTCCATATCTTATAGTGTTGGTTTGGTCGGGCGCACTCTCGCGTATAGCCCGTTGATAATTGCGGTCATGTTGGCACTTGCCAGCTCGGCATACTTTGCGGCTTCGTCCCTGCCTATGGTAACAAACCATTCGCAGAGCGTGTTGTTTATGATGTAGTCGTGCATGTTGTCACGGACAGAACTAATGTAAGCCTCGTTGAAGTTGTCCGGCATGTCAAGCACTACAATCACTTTTCCGTCCGGCTCAAATTTCGTTTCAGCAGGAGAGATATATTCCCCCGCCGCTTTTATTATGGTATTGGCGGCAGCATCCATGATAGGTTTTACTACATCCATATCTTCGTCTGTCACTTCCACCAGCGCAGCAGTCTTGTAGTCTGCTTCTTGTATGGTTTCGGCCAACAAATGGGCTTTGCTTGAAACAATGAACATCATTTCTGCCCGGTGTAATTTGATTGTGATTTTTTTTCTGGCCATATCAGTTCATGTCTATTATAGGTTTCTGCGGTTTCGTCCGCGCGTACACTAAGCGCTCCAACTGTTCCAGCGTAGCTGCCGCTTGTGCGGCGTAGCTTTCCGCGTCTGCCTTGTTGGTAAGCGTAAACCATTGAGCCACTATTGACAACGCAAGGTAATTGAATAGCGCACTGCGTATGCTGCCCACCAACCCTGCGTTGGCAGTCCCCGGCATTTCCATATTCAGCATATAGTCGCCCGCTTCGTCAGGTGTGAAGTCTGCCGCTTGTGCGTCAACCTTGTTTGCCCATCGCTTCATGCGTTCCGTCACGCTATTGCATGCCGTTGCCCAAAAGCGTTCAAGCATATCAGCATCGGCTTCCGTTACCCGGATAGCATCGTAGGCTTCTCCGCTTGGCGAAGCCTTTGCTGCAACATATTCCGCAGTTTTCGCCACTTCCGCTATTACTGCTTGCTTCCCGGCTGTCAGTGTCAGATTATACATTGTCAATAGTTTTTGCAAAAATGTGTAAGTTTTGGAATGAACGAACCTTATCTTTTTACTCGCTCCATTCCGCGTCCATCTCCGCGTCATACTCCGCATCCGTCATTGCTTCCAGCCGGTTAATCTCGTTCCTCAACTC
>CAVJCD010000130.1:0-6881 GCA_963648005.1 Tannerellaceae bacterium
GCACCGAGAAACGTACCCACCGACATCAGTGCCAAACCAATCCAAAGAGACATCTCATTTACGAGAGTCAACTCCTTTATGCGGGCTTTCAATTGAGTTGAGTGTTCTTTCCCTATACTTGTCAGTATCAAATTGGTCAATCCAATCAAGCAACTAATGCCAAAGAAGCCGTATGCCGCCACAATAACAGCCACATGAAACATCAGCCACGGCGATTTCAACACTGGCACCAACGGATTAATCTCCGGGTCCATCCAGTTCAATCCTGAGACGAATAGGATAATCCCTCCAAAGAGCGTTGCCAACGCAAAGGTTACACGGCTACGATAGGCAAACAATAGCCCACCCAATATGGTTGCCCAAGCAACATACACCATGGTCTCATACGAATTGCTCCACGGCGCATACCCTCCGATATACCAACGCATCCCCATTCCATACATGTGATATATGAAAACGAACAATATACCTACTCCCAATATCCGAATGCATAATTTCATCCATCGTTGTTGCTTGAATAGCATCGCAAACGATAGGACCAACAACAAACCGCCCCCAATCAGATACCCCTTCTTACACGAACGGAATACATCCAACTTATTATACATTAGTTCCGTTTCAATCTTCTTCAAAGAGATATCAAGCGAATTGTTCTTTGCCTGTTGATACGTACCAATCATATCAACCACCTCATCTGCCTTCGACCAATCGCCATTCTGCAAGGCGTCCTGCACCTCTGCCAGATACCATTCCACAATGCGGGAAACAAACATGGAATCTTTTCCCGTGAACACAGACAAATCATCACCGGCAGCATACCATTTATGGTTCGGGTCGTCTTCTTTGGGGAAGAGGTTCAGCATTTGGTAATTGATAAGTTGATGGAATATATTAATCTGCTCATCCAATTTAAGCAAGTCTTTATCGAAACGTGTGCGCAGAGAAGGTTTCTTGTTATACGCCTCTTCCAACCGTTCTTGAAGTTTGTAGTTGCCATTCTTGTCAAAAACCTGCAGATAGGCGCATTCGCCATTGGTCAAACCAAAGTTGCTTGCCAACTCCGGATTAGAGAGAGTAATGAATGGCACTCGCATCCACATATCCGGCATCGCCAGCAGACTCAACAGAAACTGGTCAGAGTTTAGCTTTCCAATCTTATCCGACTTGTGCAACTTGCGCAAAACCTCAGACGAGAATGTATTGACTGGCATCATACGTCCGCTATAAGACTGAATAGGCAAAGACCCAAATTTTGCAGCATGTTCCGAGGGCACCGCATATTTCTGCACCACATCAAATATGGATGAGGCTTCATCCTTTGCGCTTACCGATACCGAGAGGGCCGATAGCATAAGAATGGTCAAAAAAGAGACACGTCGCAGTTCTTTCAAGCGACGGCCCAATGTCGTAAAACGAGAGTTCTTCCCAAGAAGGGAAATGATAAGTCCGATTACAAGCAGAAGGTAACCGGTATACGTTATGTTCCGCCCAATCACATCTCGGTTGACGGAAAGCACAGTACCTTGTTCATCCGGATCGTAAGAAGCCTGAAATAATCTATAACCTTTTACATCCAATACGTTATTCATGAAAACCCACTCGTGACGGGTTTCGCCATCTACTCGCACCAGCAGTTTACTTTCGTATGAAGAGGGACTGGACGAACCCGGATAACGGGTCAGAGTAAATTTTTCCAGTTCTACCATAAAAGGCAAAGTATGGAATGTGGTTAAATCACCTTGGCAGACGGCCATTTGGTCGGTCGACTCTCCTTCGCGGATATGGAGAATTCCTTCTTCGCCAAACAAAAAGGAGACAAGTGCACCAAGAAGGATAACAATAAATGAAGTGTGAACGAGCAACAAGCCCCATCTATGGAGCTTTAAATATTTATGCCTAGCAGCGATAACGAGGAAATTGACAACCAATAGAAATTGCAACAGAAAGAACAACGGAGAATAATAAATCATTGCTTTGGCAGCAGCCGTACCGTGATACTTCTCGATAAAAGTGGCAACAGCCAAACCCAAACCGTAAAGAAGCAGCAAAACAATTGCCGTTACAAAGGATGAGAATATTCTTTCAAAAGTTACTTTCATTGGATGCTCCAATTAAGCGATGCCCTCCTTAGAGATAAGAAAAAAATCAAGCAAGCGCCCCCCGTGACCAGGGGCCACTTGCCTGATTTATCTGTATCCGAAGCACCTCTTATAAATTAGTCTTCGATGATTACACGGAATCCCACATTAAACACACGCTGATACGGATAGTATGCTTTACGTGCATAAGATGTAGCGAATTTCGGGCGTTCGAAATATGACCCACCACGAGCCACCTTGTGGTCGCCCGTCACCTTCGACTTCGGATTATACGGATAAGGAACATAATCCGAACGAGTCCATTCCGACACGTTACCGTGCATATTATACAAGCCAAACGGGTTTGCTTCGTAAACCTTCTCGCCTGTCTGAACCAACTGACCATCGTCTACGCTCTCCTCCTTTGGCAGATAAGTGTAGTACTTATACCACATATTATTCGGAGACATAGGCTTCGGGTCAACACCAATCACGGCAAACAACAGAGTAGTCTTATCTGCAAAGTTCTCATATTTGCCGAAGTCGGTATTCAAGTCGCCATACCAGAAGTCTTTGTCGCTACCTGCGCGGCAAGCCCATTCCCATTGTGCTTCTGTCGGAAGCGTAATGTTCAAGCCTGTCTTTTCACTCAGTTTCTTGCAATACTCCATGGCATCGTTGTAGCTTACACGTATAACCGGCTGTTCCGGTTCGTTAGCCGGATAGCCCTGTACTACGTGGTCTTTCCACAACTGGTCTACGAAACGACTGTCGTGTTCGGGATAAACCACATTATACTGTTGGTTGGTTACTTCCATCTCACCCATCCAGAACGGCTTGTCGATTTTTACCTTAGCCGTAGGATAAGCATCCGATTCGCCATTGTAGCTACCCATTACGAATTCACCGGCAGGGATACGAACGAAGTTAATCTTCACACCCGGAGCAATTTCTACCTCTTTGCGGTTGCTTGGTTCCTTAGCAAGCATATCCTTGATGGCAGCTTTGTCGAATGGCCAACCCTTAGCCTTCACGTTTTTCACCTTTACAGGAGCAGACTTCTCGGGCTTAACCGGGGTAATCGGACCCTTTGCCTTTAAGTAAGCAGCATAGTCAGCAATTTCTTTCTGCCAATCTACACCCATACCATTGGCATATTTATCCATCAACTCCTTACGACGCTTAATCTGGTCAAATCCCTGATACGGAATGATATCCTTACCCAAGACATTTGCCTCGAAGTAACCCTTGTCGGGCGTGTTGTAATCAATCCAGTTATACAGTTTCCGCCATTCGGCATCTGTCAGTTTCACATTATGGTGACCCTTCTTCAAGATACGTACCAATTCACTTGTGTTTGGATGATATTCATACGGCTGAAGAATAACCATATCACCTTCACCGCCCTGACGGTGAATGTAAGGATGGAAATTCAGATAAGAAGTGCCGTAGCCAAGTTCGTCTTTCTTGCCGCCGCGCAAGTCGAAGGCCTTACCCTCGCCATTGTGACAACTGATACAAGCACGGTCCAAGATAGGCTGAATCTCCAAATCAAACGTAAACGAACGAACGCCACCTTCAGGAGCCTTCAAAGGAGTAGCTGCCTTCTGAGAAGCCATCACACGTTTGGGGATAGGTATCTGATTCTGGTCTTCGTGACAACCAATACAAGAAACCACCTCACCCGGCTGACCTGTCACCCAGCTACGCATCCACTGAACAGCAACACCGTCCTTGTCGATAGGCTGGATGGAGATTGGAGTGTTTGCCGGAGCTTTGAAGATAACAGAACCATCCTCTTCTACGGGAACGGTACCAAGCAGACGCTTGATATCCCAACCACTCTGAATACCATGCCAGTTATGATCTGAACGAGTCTTCACATAAGCATATTCATATGCATGCAAACGAAGTTCCTTCACTGTTCCGCGAGGAATACCACGCAGACCTTCACCCTCGTAGATATCCTGAATAAAGAATGTAGCTTCTTTTTCGTTCAGCTTCACACGGTCAGGAATAATAGGAGGAGTCTTCTTCTTCTCCACCAAAATCGGGCTGATATAACCCTCGCCTTCTGTCTGCATCAAACAAGTCATGTTGTTATAGATGTCAACCAAATAGAGACCCCACAGAGACTGCGGATTCAACTTGGCAGATACCAAGTAGTATTTATCATTCAGAGGCATCGGCTTAACAAACTGCGGCCATACGCCGTCAACCAACTGGTCTTTGATAAGTTCCTGTACCGGACGGTCGCGGTGAGGTATTTCCTGCACCATACCGAAGACATTCTTTCTACCCTTTGTCGGGTCGAAGATAATCATACGTCCAGAACGGGCTGTACCATGGTGACCTGAAATGACACCAACAAAAGCCGAACCGTATCCGGGCAACGGCTGAACGTCGAACGTACTGTTAGGGAACATGGAGCCGCTACCATACAGAGCTTTGTTCTCCGTACCATCCGGGTTCATGTGCATCACTATACGAGAGTAGTAGTGCGTCAAGTCGGTGTACTCCCAACGGGTATACATCACACGTCCGTTGTTCATGATAACCGGATTCCAGTTTGCATCCTGGTCGAAAGTCAAACGACGAAGGTTCTTTGTCTTGGGAGTATAGAGCACCATATTACCAACGGGGTCACTACCGCTCACGCAAGGAACACCCTGATAACCGATGTTGGAGTTGGCAATGATACGTCCGTCGGGCAGATAAGTACCATCGTAGAACTCAAGGTCGGGTTCTTCGTTTTCAACCAACGGCTTGTAGCCTGTACCGTCGAGATTCACTTCGTATACGTTCCAACGTCTGTCGTCGTCAGCCATAAGGGTTGTAAACATAACGCGGTCGGCATCCCAGTGCAGTCTGAGGTCGGCAATGGAAGCGTCTGAAACAACGGGTTTGAACACACTCTTCATCTGCACGTCGCCACGCAGGTTGGTGAGTTCAACAATCTCTGCATCAAAACCGCTACGACGTGCCGACTCTTGGTTACTCCAATTGTTTGCCTGAGTACCCAAATCCGGCGCCATGGCCTGACGTGCTCTTGAACCCAACTTATAGCGTACGGCAACGAGTTTGTCGGCATCCAGCAACGGGTTACCCACCAAGACAGCCTTCTTGCATGCCAAAGCTTTGCGAGCATCGGCTATAGCTTGAGCATCGCCTTTGTAGATACCGTCGAAACCTTTCTTATAGAGACTCAGCAGTTCGTCGAGAACAGGCTGATATTTCTCCTTGTTGAATTTCTTGTTCTTGCTCATGTCGGCAAAAGCCAACTTCACAGCCTCGATGTCCAACCATTCCAAGTCGCCCTGCAAGGCATAAATATCCTGAAGCTCTTCGAACAGTTCCAGATACTTGCGGCTCTGGGCTGTTACGTCCTTCTCTTGGGCAATCTGCCCAACAACGTCTTTGTAGTAAGAACCATCCTTAAGGCGTCCAATCATGGTCTCCACCGCCTGCTTCTCAACTGAGGCATCGGGTGTAATCAGCCAAGTGTCCAAGCCACCCATAAGTGTACCCAACACACCAATCTGAGCCGGATATTTGGCGATAAGTTCATCGGCAACGAATTTCGGGACAACGTTGAGAGCCTGGAAATATACGCTACCGCCGGGAGACGTATCCTCAACACCCACTTCGGCTTCGAAGCGGACGTATTGGCCATTGATAGGATATACCAACGTTCCGTTTGCATGACAGAACACGCCGTGCTTGTATTCCTTGCCGGCGATGAAAATCTCATGGTCGTAGGCGTTGATATTCATTTTTGGTTTAGCCCAACCGGCAACGCCATATTCGAAGGGAACTTCGTCGAGCCAAACGGAAGTACCGTCAGCCTTGATAAGGCGAGCGTTACCCCAAATGGCTTGGTCGTTGTCAGTACCATCCGGACCTCCGGCAGTGATAAGCACCAGCTTATCCACGCCTTTCAAATCCACAGCAAAAGGCTCTGCACTTTCCTTACGCTTCTTCCATGTGGAGATAACCGGCATATTGGCCTTCTGAAGCGTAGCATGCAGTTCCGTCTTTGCTTTGATTGAAGCATCAATCCATGTCTCCACCTTTTTTTGCTTCGGCGCAGCCGCAACAAAGAAAGATGCAGACAAGAGTGATACCAATAAAAAATATTTATTCATGCATTTAGTCAAATAAGGGATTAGCAACTAAGACACAAATTAGAGAGCAGCCTTCGGGTTTGTGAAACGAAGACCTGCATTGTCATGATAACATGCCCACTCGTCAACGATAGCGCCTTCAGGACCGGCCATCATAAAGTGGAACGATTCCAGTTCTTTCAAACGCAATACTTCGCCCACCTTCTGGATAGCAAAGTTCTTACTCTTGATAGGTCCGTGAGTTGCGGGGATTTTCGGAGCGTTGGGAGTTTCATCACCAATAACCGAGAAGTTGTAAATCCAACCCTTCTCAACCATCCATGATTCATGCTTTGCAGGATACTCTGTCTTTACGTGAGCATGCTCAGGAATCATCTGTCCCGGGAGCAGGTAGATAGCGTGAGCAAAATAGCCGTACTTCGGGTCGTTAATCCAAAAGATACCACCCATACCAACATTTTCGAAATCGCCCAAACCGAAATCAGTAACCCACAAATCTTTTTCCATCAACTCAGTGTAAGGTACACCGTAGAACTTAAACATGTCTTTCATGGCTTCGATAGCCACCTTCTGGTCGAATTTGCCGTCTTTGTAGAAATCGGCATTCGTGTACTTTTTAGAATACTTCATTTCTTTATTACTATTAGTGTTACAACAATTGCTTTGTTCAGCGCAACAT
>CAVJCD010000131.1:0-6828 GCA_963648005.1 Tannerellaceae bacterium
ATTGTATATAATTCACACATAGCCAAAAACCACCCGAGAAACACGTCCCGTTTTAAAACGATGCCTGCTGCGTAGACGTCCACAATTTCCTGTCGGAGTCAAAATTAGCACCATCGCCTTTATTTTTCGTAACGAAACGGAGGTTTTTTTTGAAACGAAGGAATATAAATTTATCCCCCCAATCATTTTTGTTACATTGGTTTGCCGTCCGGTAGCGGCAGCCGTGGGTGTAGCCTCAAGGCTGTGCCGTTGGGAGGTTCACATCATTTATCCACGAAGTCCGGAGCCATGAGGTTTGCGCCCCATCGCAGCGTTCTGCGGCTGAAGTCGCCCTCGCGTTCGTTTTCTTCGGGGTCGGTGACATACTCAGCCATGGAGTATGCCTGGCATTGCCCGTCGTAGGTAAGGCGGAAGTTGGAGGCGGGTCTCACCCTCACCTTTCCTCCCCGGCGCTTGTAGGGTGGCAGCATCACGATGACCTTGAAGCCCCCGCTCTTTTCCCACGTGTCGCTATACTGTGCATAGAGGCTCACCGTGCAGTGTTTGAAGTGTCGCATCACCTCCAGCACCCCACCATTGTCGCCGTAGAGGTATCTCCCCCCATGTAGACGGAACTCGGTGTTCACCTTCCCGAGGTAGAAGCGTGCCCCCCCCTGTGCCGTGAGGCGTTTCATCTTGCTGCACTCCCAGTCCACCGCCATGGAGCAGAAGCCGGTGACCCCCACCCCGGCATCCAGAGCCAGCCAATGGTTCACGGGATACATCCACTTAAGGTCCACGCCATAGCGTTCGTTGGAAAACAGCCCCGCGCTGGCCTTAAGAAACTGCTTCCCGTTCCAGGCCCATTCCTTGGAGAGCACTGCCATATTGAGGCGCACCTTCTTGTAGCGCTCGCCGTAGTCGTTGTAGACGGGCACGATGGCCTGTCCCGCCAGCTGCCATCCACCCGGGATTCGCCACTTCACTCCGGGTGTGAGGTTCACCAGCACTTCATACAACTTATCGTAGAAGATATCGCGATAGTGGAGCTCTGCCCCCATGAAGACATCCACCCTAGCCTTCTCCTGCGCTGCCAAGGGCAAGAGCGACAGAATGAGGGCTACCATCGTTAAAAGTCGCTTCATATTTCTTTCTTGTTTTTGGAGTTCTCAATCCCTTTTTGTGGCGAGGTTGTAGCGGAGGATGATGTTGGAAAAGATGTGACCGAAATGATAGTCCCTGGTTGTTTGTCGGTGGTTCCACCCCGACGAATATCAGATTCACCTTCTCCCGACATACCGAATCAAGGGCTTGGTGCATTGCCAACCTAAGATGGATATCTTCGCAGCGGCGGACCACGGCCATGTCGTCTTCAGAGGCTTCACGTCTCTGACGATTCTCTTGCCCCAAGGCTTTGGAGGAGGTATATGTATAACCCCCAGTTAAGGGGACGGTGCGCGAGACCTTGAAGTGCCTCCCTCAGGCATTCTTTCCTCATGCCGAGGCGAAGGAAATGCGAAGCCCGTATCTTGTGCCAATGAGAGATGTAGGCATGTATGTGCCTCGGCTTATAGTCTCTTGCCAGTTTTCTCAGCTCCTCTCCCACCAAATCTTGAGTCTCAATCCGGAGTGCGGGCGTGCTGCTTTCGGCATCTTTTGCCTGTGACAGACGCTTGGGGTTGCTCTCCACGTGACATATCGCCAGGGGTAGACGGTTGTAGGCAATGAAGCCCCGGACGGCAAGCCTTGCCCACATGAGGATGTCTTCGCCGCTCTTCACCTCCTCGGGGAAGCCCCCGACACGCTTCAGAGCAGCCTTGGAGACCATCACGGCAGAGGCACAGAGGGGCGAATGCGAATGGCTTGCCACCTCGAAGAAGTTGTTCAGCTCGCCGCTCTCGCCATTGAAGGGGAGGCGGCGAAGGACGGTGGGCGTGAGCTTTCCGCGGTCGTCGCAAAACACATAGTTGGTGGCAAACATATCAAAGAGGGGATAGTGCCCGGCGAGCTCCGCCTGCGTCTCGAGGTAGAAGGGTTTCCACTCGTCGCCGGCATCGAGGAAGGCAACAAACTCGCCCCGTGCCTCCTTTATGCCCCGGTTGCGTGCCGCAGAGACGCCGGCATTCTCCTGAGAGATGAGCCTGAGGTATGGTATGCGCATGTTCTTGACTACATCCGCACCATGGTCGGTGGAGCCGTTGTCCACCACCACTATCTCGAAATCTCTGAAGGTCTGCCTTCGCACCGACTCAATGGCCCGAGCCACCGTAGCAGCCTTGTTGTAGAGAGGTATCACCACCGTTATCATATCATTGTTTTTTTGTGTTTTTCGGAGATATGAGGGGATGTCTATTATCGCCCTCTTGGAGGGTATTTAGTGTAATATTACATGTTTTACCCTGCAAAGTTTTCTTACAGTTTTTCTATTGCATCGTAGAGGCAGCGGATTAGGGGGGCTTGGCAGGCGGGAGTGAACTCTTCGGCCCGTTGCACGGCAACTTGCGAGAGACGCTCCATTGCTGCCGGGTTGTGGATGAGAGAGAGCACCACGAGGTCCATACCCTTCACCTCCTCCAGCCTGCTCACCACCCCCACCATGGGAGGCCAGAAGAACTGGCGCTTGCTGCGCGTCACCTCGATGTAGGGAGGCAGGGAGTTGTATATGGTGAAATGGTTGCCATGCCTGGAAAGAGGGGTGTCGGGACTGTAGAGCGAAGAGCTACCAAAGAACGAGCACTCAGCCCTGCGGGTCATACACGTAAAGGCAGTAAGCAATCGGCGCACCACAAATCCCACCCCCCCGGTAGAAGGAAGGATGTCAGCGGAGGTATGAGCCGTGGCAACCACCTTCTTTATGCCGAGCAATCTCAGCAGGATGACGGGGATGGCCCCCGACGCCGTGTATTGCACATGCGCCACGTCGGGATGCCATCCGCGTATCACCTCGCGGAGACCAACAAACAAATTTCTCACCAGGGAGAACCCTTTTGTGGGGCTACCGCCTTCGGGGCTCATCAGCACAACCCTTGCGCCGGCCCTCATGTATTCATCCTTCACACTCCCGGTGTGTTCAAAGCAGCAGAAGGTCACCACCTCGTGACCGCCTGCCACCAAAGCCTGCACCAGACTAAGTGTTTGTACCTCCATTCCGCCCTGCAGCAGACGGGGTATGCATACAAGTACTTTCATAATCGTAACAAAAACGTGCCAAAAACGTGTTGCGTGTTAAGTGTTAAGTGTTACGTGTTGCGTGCCGGCGCCGGAGGCGCCATTTGAAGGTGATGGGTGATTCCAACCGGCGCCGGGGGCGCCGACACGTAAAACGCAAAACGCAAAACGCAACACGTTATTCTGCTATCATCTTTCTTCTTCGGCGGAAGGCGGTTTTGATGTCTCTCATGGAGAGGCGTCGTTGGGTGTCTTCCTCTATGATGGTGTTGATGAGTGCGAGGTCGGCTTCTATCTGCGCCCTCATGCGACGTGCTTTGGGAGTGTTGCCCTTCACTGCTCTCTTCTCGTCGTCCCACATCGAGGCCATCATCTTGAGATGTGAGGTAAACTCCATTCTGGTGTTGTGCCCCTTGTAAATGCGGTAGTACACCGCGCCGCGGGTGGGCACCTTGCGGCATCTTTCAAATCGTACTGTTACTGTAGGCATAAGATAACGTGTTACGTGTTGCGTGTTACGTGTTGCGTGCTGCGTGCCAGCGTGCCAGCGTGCTGGCGCCGGAGGCGCCATTTGAAGGTGATGGGTGATTCCAACCGGCGCCGGGGGCGCCGACACGCAAAACGTAACACGCAAAACGCAAAACGTTTTATCGTAGCGCATCAATTATGCGTTGGCATGCTTTGCCGTCGCCGTAGGGGTTGGTGGCTTGCGACATGGCGCGGTAGGCGGCGGGGCTGTCCAGAAGGCGGCTCACCTGGGAGGTTATCATCCCATAGTCTGTGCCCACGAGCCTCACCGTGCCGCTCTGCAGGGCCTCGGGGCGCTCTGTGGTGTCGCGCATCACCAGTACGGGCTTGCCCAAGCCGGGAGCCTCCTCCTGTATGCCTCCGGAGTCGGTGAGCACGATGAAGGACTTCTCCATGAGGTATACAAACTCGAGGTATTGCAGGGGCTCGATGAAGAAGATGTTGCCGAGGTTCATGAGGTCTTGGCCAAACACCTCGTGGATGGGTTGCCTCACATTGGGGTTGAGGTGCATGGGGTAAACGAAGTCCACCTCGGGATATTTGTCTTTCAGGTCGCGTATGGCAGTGACCATGCTGATGAAGCCCTCGCCGAAGTTCTCGCGGCGGTGGCCCGTGACAAGCACGAGGCGCCGTCCGCCCTGTAGGCGTTTCACGTCGTAGCCCGCCCCGAGGAGCACCTCTTCCTGCTCTGCTGCGAGGCGTGTGTCAGTCTTCAGCCTCTCCACCACCATATGGAGGGCATCGATGACGGTGTTGCCCGTGACGAAAATCTTGCCGGGGGCATGCTCTTGGAGGAGGTTCCGGCGCGAGAGAGGTGTGGGCGAGAAGTTGTAGGAGGCAATGCGCCCCGTTATCTGTCGGTTCATCTCCTCGGGCCAGGGGGAGTAGATGTTGTGGGTACGCAGCCCCGCCTCCACATGTCCCACGGGCACCTGTCGGTAGAACGCCGCGAGGGCAGCGGCAGTGGATGTGGTGGTGTCGCCATGCACAAGGAGCACGTCGGGGGTGCATTCCCGCAGCACATCCCTCATGCCGAGCAGCACACGAGAGGTCACGTCGTAGAGGTCCTGCCCCTGCCGCATTATGTTGAGGTCGTAGTCGGGATGCACGTCAAAGACCCTGAGCACCTGGTCCAGCATCTCGCGGTGTTGCCCCGTGACGCACACCACGGTGCGGAACGTCTCGGGGTATTTTTGGAATTCCTTTACCAAAGGGCACATCTTTATGGCCTCCGGCCGTGTGCCAAATACAAGCATTACTGTTTTCATAATCGTTTTTATATTGTTACTAAATGGCACCGGCGCCAGGGTGCCAAAAACGTGTTGCGTGCCAAAAACGTGTTACGTGTTACGTGTTACGTGTTGCGTGCCAAAACGTGTTGCGTGCCAAAAACGTGTTGCGTGCCAAAAACGTGTTGCGTGTTACGTGTTGCGTGCTGCGTGCTGGCGCCGGAGGCGCCATTTGAAGGTGATGGGTGATTCCAACCGGCGCCGGAGGCGCCGACACGCAAAACGTAACACGCAAAACGCAACACGTTAATCGCGCAACACGTTTATTGCGTAGCACCCTTATATCTTGTTTCTCATCAGCCGCCAGGCGAACCTCACGAGGTGTACTTGCCTTTTGATGCGTCGGGGTTCTTTTATCAGGCGGTAGAGAAACTCCATGTTGTGGCTGACCCACCACCGGGGAGCCCGCTTCACGCAGCCGGTGTATACGTCGAAGCTGCCGCCCAGACCCTGGTATATGGCTCTGTGGCGTTGCAGCATCTCCTCCATCAGCAACTCCTGCTTGGGCGAGCCCATGGCCACGAACACCACGTCGGGCTTCTTCTCTGCCACGTCGTCTATCAGTGCCTGCCGCTCGAGGTCTGTCTTGAGGTATCCGTTGCGGTATGCCGCGATACGTATGCCGGGGTATTCTTTTCGTAGCTTCTCCACCGTGGCTTCTATCACCTCCTGCCTGCCTCCTATGAGGTAGAAGGTCTTCTCTTGGTGGTATCGCCCCACAATCTTGAGCCAGAGCTCGCAGCCGGGCACCTTGCAGGCGTCTTTCACGCCTTTCTTTCTCAGGGCCATCATGGCGCCGGCGCCGTCGCAGTAGCCCAGGTTACGGTTTATTATGCTGCGCGTGGTGTCGGTGGCATGCAGTATTTTTTCTGCGTTGATGGCCACCAGTATGCCTTTGTGCGCGTCGGCATAATCCATCAGCTGAGCCTCCGAAGTAAACGGAAGCACCTCCACCCCATTGAGTGAAATCTTCTTCATCGTCGCTATTATATATGAATGTATTTACCGCATTACCTCTTCTATCACATGCCTGTATTGGTCTATCATGTGTTGTTCGGTAAAGCAGTCAAGATATTTTTGGCGGGAGTTCCCTGCCATGAGTTTGTATTCATCGCTGTCACGGGGCGGCAGGTTGTTGAGCCTCTCTGCCAACTCCTCCATAGAGGGGCAGACGAAACCGTTGTAACCGTCTTGGTTTACCTCCATCACGGCATCGATGCGGTTCGTGATTAGGGGCTTTCCATACATACACCCCTGCACCAAAGCCAAAGCCAAACCCTCCTTTTGGGAGAAAAGCATCACGTAGTCGTAGAGGGGCATCACCTTGTTGATATCCACAAAGCCTATATAGTCCATGTGGGGGTCATCCTCTATCACCTCCCGTAGCTCTTGGGTCTGCGCACCGTTACCGGCAAAGGCTATCTTGACGTTGCCATGAAGCCTCCCCTTGAGATAGCGTGCCAATTCAGGTTGTTGCTTTACGGCGCATATCCTGCCCGGGAACAAAACGTTTATGGTTTCGTTCCCCGCTAAAGCCGTCTGCTCACCACCGTCCATATCCCTAAGGCCGTTAAGAATGACACGTACCCTTTCCGGGCGCACCCCAAAGTAGTCTGCCATATTCTTCTTCACGGTTTGCGACACCGCTACCGATACCTTGGGAAACAAAGTGGCCCATCGCAGGGTATTGAATGTGTTGTGCGCCACATGTACCACCTGCAAGTGTTTCCATGGCGCCAGCCTCTTTAGCAACATCAGCAGCGTGGTGTTCTTCCTGTGGTGCGACAGAAACAGCGTGTCACGAGAGGTATAGCGCAGAATATTGCCCACCGTGAAGGGACGGTAGTCCGCCCTCCCCCTATAG
>CAVJCD010000132.1:0-6826 GCA_963648005.1 Tannerellaceae bacterium
GCATAGAGACCTCCACCTACAATGACTTGAAGAACCTTAAGCTTGCCAACGGCGAGAATCTGCCGACCCTCGACGAATATCTCATCCAAGGAAAGAAGAACCCGGGGACAAAGCTCATCATGGAAATCAAACCTCACAAGACGGTGGTCAATGAGGATAGGGCTGTGGCTGCAGCGCTCTATCTGGTGGAGAAATACGGCATGGAAGACCAGGTGGAATACATCTCCTTCAGCATGAATGTGTGCAAGGAATTGATTCGCCGTGCTCCGGCAGCGCATGTGTCGTATCTCAGCGGCAACGTATCGCCCAAGGACCTGAAGACTCTTGGCTTCGCGGGATTGGACTACGACCACGGCACCTTAGACAAGCATCCCGAGTGGATTGACGAGGCGAAGAAGTACGGGCTTACCATCAATGTGTGGACGGTGAACGACGCGGATAAAATGAAACAATTCATTGCCAAGGGCGTTGACTATATCACTACCGACAACCCTGTTGAACTGAAAAACCTCTTAAGCAAATAGGACCATGAAAAAGACATTAATGAATCTTGCCACGGCGGTTCTGCTGTTTGTCGCAGCCTCTTGTTCCGACAACAAGACGTGCGATACGGCGTGCAATCAGCCGGCCTTGATTCCCGTACCCGAGGAGATGACCATGGGGACAGGTTGTTTTACACTGACCAAAGGTACGACAATAGCCATCGAGACTCCCTCGGAGGAGTTGGAGGGCATTGTGCGTTATTTCAACGAAAAGACTTCTCCGGCAACGGGCTTTGAGCTCTCTGTGGGGAAAAGCGGAAAGATAACATTCAGCCTTACCGACGATGAAGCATTGGGCAACGAGGGCTATCAGCTGAGTGTGAAGAAGGGTAGCGTCAAGATTATTGCCCACAAGCCTGCCGGTGTGTTCTATGGCGTGCAGACCATATTGCAGCTGCTTCCTGCCGAGATTAAGAGTCAGAGCGTTCAAGACAAGAACTGGACCATCCCTTGCGTGGAAATCAAAGACCGACCCAAGTTTGTTTGGCGCGGTATGATGCTCGACGTAAGCCGTCACTTCTTCACCAAGGAAGAGGTTATGAAGTATATCGACGAGATAGCAGAATATAAGCTGAACGTTTTCCACTGGCATCTCACCGACGACCAGGGATGGCGTATACAGATAGAGTCGCTGCCGAAGCTGACGGAGGTGGGAGCCTGGCGTGCAAAGCGCGTGGGTCAGTGGTGGCGTCGCGACCGCCTGCAGCCGGGTGAGAAGCCTACCTACGGCGGTTTCTATACTCACGACGACGTGAAAGAGGTGGTTGCCTATGCAGCCAGCCGCTTTGTAAGAGTTATCCCGGAGATAGACGTGCCGGGGCATAGTGTTGCCGCTTTGGTTTCGTATCCCGAGTTGGCTTGTAGCAAGGCGCCCGAATCGGTTAACGTTGGTAACACGTTCTTTGGCGTAGACGAGAACACTCTATGTATGGGCAAGGATTTCACCTTCGAATTTATGGATAAGGTGCTGACAGAGGTGGCTGAGCTCTTCCCCGACGAATATGTACATATCGGTGGCGACGAGTGCTTCAAGGGCTTTTGGCATAAATGTCCGCGTTGCCAGGCTCGCATGAAGGCCGAGAACCTCAAGAACGAAGAAGAGTTGCAGAGCTACTTCATCCACCGTATGGGCGATATCCTCAAGGCCAAAGGCAAGAAGCTTGTAGGCTGGGACGAGATATTGGAAGGCGGCTTGGCTCCCGATGCCAACGTGATGAGCTGGCGCGGTATGGCCGGTGGCATCAAGGCTGCAAAGGCTGGTCACCATGTCATCATGACGCCGACAAACCACTGTTACCTCGATTTGTTCCAAGGCGAACCCTCTGTGGAGCCGGATACCTATTCAATGTGCCGCCTGTCGGATACCTATAGCTTCAATCCGCTGCCCGAGGGCGTTCCCGAGGAGATGGTATTGGGCGGACAAGGAAACCTATGGGCTGAGTCGGTGCCTACCTTCCGTCAGGCTGAGTATATGGCTTGGCCACGTGGCTGGGCATTGGCTGAAGTGCTGTGGAGCGGTCCCGCCAAGGCTGACTGGGAGAAATTCTGGCCGAGAGTTGAGCAACACTTCGTTCGTGCCGACCAAGCTGACATCAACCACGCACGAAGCATGTATAATGCCATTATCAAACCATATATGATGGACGGAGTATTGCAGGTGGAGCTTGGTTGCGAGATTGCCGGAACGGATATCTACTATACTTTCGACAATACCGACCCCGATTCTCACACGCCGAAGTATTCCGAGCCGCTTAGCATCCCGAAAAATGCCACATGGCTGAGGGTTGTGACCTATCGCGACGGCAAACAAGTGGGAAAGGTTATCACTTTGGCCATTACCGATCTTGCTAAACGCGGCGAAGGCGACAAAAGAACTAGCGCGAAGTAGTTTGAGATAAATCATATTGGAAAGTCCACTTTCCTGCTCCCCTGAGAAATCGAGGAACAAGAAAGTGGACTTTTTTGTTTGCTTGGAAATTGATGAAGGAAGAAAGTGGACTTTCTTGTTTGTTCGGAAATTGATGGGAGAAGAAAGTGGACTTTCTTGTTTGCTTGGAAATTGATGAAGGAAGAAAGTGGACTTTCTTGTTCGTCCGACTTTTGGTAGAAGAAGAAAAGTGCTTTTCTTGTCCCTCGGTTTTTTGGTGAAGGAAGAAAAGTGCTTTTCTTGTTTTGTGGCGTTAGGATGAGGGTGTAGGAGGGCCTTTTGGGGGTGTTTGCCCCGAAGGGAAGGGCGAAAGGCTCCTTTATTTGTTGATATCCTTAAGTTCTACCAGCTTGTTGACGATGGCGTAGATTGTCAAGGCGCTGGCACTGTGCACCTGCAGCTTGCGGGCAATATTTCTGCGGTGGGTGATGACGGTATGGGTGGAGAGAAACAATCGGTCGGCAATTTCGCGGTTGGTCATGCCCTTAACCACGCATACAACAATCTCCCTCTCTCTTGCACTCAAGGTTTGTTGCTCGTCGCTCTCGCCGTCTTCCGGGGTTTCTGTTTGGATGCTTTCCAGTTTTTGCCGCAGGTCGTCGACGGTGTCGAAGATGCTTATCTGATTGTCGAAATGATGCTCGAGGAAGGGGTCTACTGGACTATAGAGCAGCGCGAAGCATTTCATATCGGGTACTCCTGCCATCTCCTTCAGCTGCGAAGCCGCAAAGTAACCCGGGAGGGATGGGTTGATGATGAGAACATCCGGCTGGAGCTTCTTGATATCCTCAGCGAGCAACTCCACGGATGTTATGTCCAACACCTTAATGCGTAAGCCCGAGAGATGCTTCAGCATCACCTCCAGACCATTGCGGACAATGGCGGAAGGCTCGGCAATGACTATCTTAAGATTTAAACTCATGGATTGCTATGGTTTTGTTTTTCCAGTGCAAGAATGGCGGGCATGAAGATGTAGTCTTCCACGTGGTTGTGCGACGTGAGGTCTTCGCCCGTGGCAAAGATGTCGAACAAGACGCTGTTCAAAAGATTGTTCCCCGGTCCGGGATAATATTTTATCAGCAAGTTCTTCAGCTCGATGATTTTCATCTCTATCTGGTCGTGCCGTCTCTGGAATATCGAGATGTTGTATTTGGGGTTCTTCTTCCCCCTCAGCAGGTCGCGTACATAGGGGAACACCACCTTCTCTTCGTACGACATATGTTTGTTTACCTCCTCGGCATATTCGTCGAAGAAGCGTTGGATGGCGAAGGCAACGTCGCCCTGGCATCCCGAGATGGCTTCCATCAACTTCACGCGCAAACGCGGGAGGCGGAAGTTGAGAAAATAGTCGTGCGCATTGTGGAGATAGGTGATGAGTGCCTCTATCGAGAGAGTCTCGTCAGTGTTCATTGCCGGTGTCTCTTCGGTGAGGAAGTTCACAACAGTGAGGAATGTGTGGGCGTCAACGCCGTTCTGCCGGCACACCTCGCCGATGTTTTTCTCACCGAAGCCAAGCACTATGCCGAAGCGGCTCATGACAAGAACCATCGGATAGTTCTCGCAGATGAGGTCGCTCATCTTGTCGGTCTCGTGGTATTTCCCCTTCTTATACATATATTATATTGTTTGTCGTTTCACATTTAAAGGGCTGCGAATTCGGGTTCGTTGGCAGCCACAACAGCCATACACTCCATCTCGATGAGCCATCCCGCACGGCATACCGGAGCACGCACAATGAGGTACGGGAGGTCGGGGTGGTTGGTCTCCATAAATTGCTTTACGCGGGCATAGTCGCCTGTGTCGCGGATGTAGACAATGGCTTGCATGATATCGCCCGGCTTGGCATCTGCCTCACTGAGCAAGGCGGTGATGTTTTCCATCATCCTGTCGGCTTGCTTGATGACATCCCCCGGATTAACAATCTCGCCGTAGCGGTCGATGCTTGCCGTGCCGGAGATAAAGACATGACGGCGGTCGCCATACGAAAGAGCCACGCCCCGCTCGAAAGTAACCCCGTACTCAAAGGTACGGTTCAGGTGCTCGGGGGCATAGAGGTAACGAATCTGTTTCTTGTCGATGCCCGACACTGCGTAGGCATCCATGGTGACATACACGTTGGCGTCCTGATAGCGCCCCTCGATGCCTGTGCTGGCAATATAGTGGGTGTTCTCCGTCAGGTTCTGCGTGGCAAAGACATCCCTGCGGGCCTTCACTACGCCGGCGTAGTTGACATCCACGTTCTGCACAAACAGCCATGTGCGGATGCAGTTCGCAGCAAGTGTGCATCCTGCCTCCGTGAGCTGCATGATGTAGTCGCGGAAGATAAGACGTGTCTGATACTCTGCGTTGGCAGCCCTGTTGCATAGCCCTGCGCTAAACAGTTGGCGATAGTTTCCGTGGCGGGCCTCAAACACGTTGCCCGTGAGCACCTGCGTCTGCACGCCCGTCTGCAGCCATGCCCAGAGGGCTATCTTGGTGCCGTTCATCGGCGCCTGCTGCACAATGGAGAGGGCACAAAACGCGTCGTCGTGTTCGTGCTCCATCAACAGGTCGGTCTGGTTGGTTACGTCGCTCAAGAAATAGCGGCGAAACACAGCCGTGGGGTTGCCCGGCAACTCTTCAACGCAGCGGGCATAAGCGTCTGTGAGGCTCTTTAGTTGCGTCGGATAATCATCCATACAATCCGTCTGAGTGAGGATTACGTGATATTCCGTGATTCCCTTCTTGGTTTCGAAGGAAGTAATTTGTGCGGATGTTTTGTCGTATTGTTTTGTTGTCAACTTCATAATGCTTTGTAGCTATTGTTTTTCCGTTCCCAAAGGTACGGCATATCTGCCGGATACCCAAGGGTGGGGTGAAAAGAAAGTGGATGCGCTCCCCCTTCTTCCTACTCCTTCTTTGCTCCCTCTTCAATCCATGTCTTCATCAGCGTGATGTATTCGGGCGTGGAGGCAAAGATGTCGGAATGGTTATACCTTACTATATCGCCTTGGAGTATGTCCATAACGAAACTTTCGCTTGGTTTGCCGGGGCATACAATCTTCTTTCCATCCTTCGAGAGGCTCGAGGGCTTGTCCACCATGGCGCTATAGCTCTTCCCCTCGGTGAGATACAATCCTGCGGCGGCGTTGGTGCTTCCCCCGTGGCAAGCCACGCAGTTTGCATCGAATATCTGCTTTTGTATCCTCCCAAACGGTGCGAGGTCAATCTCCGTTACCTCAAGGTTGATGTCTTCTTTCAACTCATCCACCTGGTAGGTGTAGAAGTTGTAGAGCACCTGCCGCGTTGTGCCTTTGGTAACCAACGAAACGGCAATGGTCTTCTCCTCTCCGCCAAGCCCCAGCTTTACGCTTGCCGTATTGCTCGATGCCGTCGGCTCGGGTATTACCGCCAGGGATATGGGCGTAGAGGGGTCGTCGCCGAAAGCTGCCAATACAATCAAGTTTTTCTGCGGCCATGCCTCCTTACCCTTGACGGTGATGCTAAGGTTGGCAAACATAGAGTGACTGGGCGTCTCTTCCGGATAGACCGTCCCCTCGTCGCAACCGGGCAGCAGACCCATGAGCAGCAGCAAAACCGAAACAAATCTCTTTTTCATAGGTCTTGTTGTCAGAATGTGTATTGCAGCATGGCAGTGGCGCTATGGCGTGCCAGTCCCAAGCCGTCGTTGTCGCGGTCCTTCTGTGTGTCGTGCCCCGTGCGGCCCAGGTATTGATACATCACCTGCAGCTTGAGGTTGGAGTGGAAGAAATAGTAGTTTACCCCCGCTGCCGGCAGGTTCAGCAGTCCTCCGTCGTCGATGCCGTTGCGGTCGTACACGTCGTAGCGCAATGCGCCTTGAAGCTTGTCGGTAATGAAATAGCCTATCTGAGCATACGCGCCCCAGAAGTTGTATGCCTTGGATATGCGTTGGCGCTCGGTGAACTTCATGTTCATCCAATAACCTTCGGCGCCGAAATAGAAGCGGTCCTTAATCCATGCGAACTCCAGTCCCACGCGCCAGTCGTTGCTGCTCTCGTCCTCTGCCTCCACATTGTATGAGGTGGAGAGGGCAAACGACATCTTGTCGTCGTGCAGGTTGCCCGGGTCTCCCTGAGTGGAGGGCATGATGCCTTTGGGCATATAGGCAATACGCCCGGCGTAGAGCAGTGACATCAGCCACCGGTTGTCGTCGCTGGTAGTCTTGGTGGCTGTGTTCACGCTCCCTCCGGTGCCGTTGAAGATGCCTACCTGGTAGTTCCATTTACCTCCAAGGAGACCATGCAGCTGCACTCCCGTGTCGAATCCCGTAGCCACGGAAGGGTTGGCGGCATTCAATGAGTGGGGGAGCAGGATGGTGCTGCTAAGGGATATGGGA
>CAVJCD010000133.1:0-3197 GCA_963648005.1 Tannerellaceae bacterium
ACAAAAAACAACAATTATGTCAAGAAACTTTAAGTCTGTAAGTTTATTGCTGTTGGTAGGTGTTCTGAGTTTCTCGGGGCACGTATGTGCGAATGCAGAGACGGCAATAGGTGCAAACATTTCCCAACAAAATGGGAGAGTGACAGGAACAGTTGAGGATGCGTTAGGTCCGGTTCCCGGTGCCAACGTGTCTGTTAAAGGTACGACTATCGGTACTATCACTGATGCCGATGGTAAGTTCTCTTTGGAAGGTGTAAAGAAAGGGGATGTAATTCTGATTTCTTACATCGGTTATGCTACTCAGCAGGTCCAGTATGATGGACAGCCCATCAATGTCAAGTTGGCTGAGGATGCGCAGAAGTTGGACGAGGTGGTTGTCCTCGGTTATGGTGTTGCCCAGAAGAAGCAAGACCTTTCTGCTGCAGTAGGTGTGGTTGCAGACGCAGAACAGCTGTCGATGCGTCCGGTAACATCCACAGAAGCCATGTTGCAAGGTCAGTTGCCGGGTGTGACGGTTTCGTCGGATGGTGGTGCTCCTACAACAACTCCTAACATCGTTATCCGTGGTCAGGGTTCGCAGAATGGCGATAACGTGCTTTGGGTGGTAGACGGTGTGCCCGGTGCTCCCATTCCTTCGCTTACGGATATCGAGAGCATCGTAGTATTGAAGGACGCGGCTTCGGCTGCTATCTATGGTGCCGTTTCAGGTGCCGGTGGTTGTGTGCTTGTGACAACCAAGAAAGCTAAAGAAGGCAGTATGTCTGTTTCCTACGACGGAATCGTTGGTGTACGTCAGGCAAGCAACCTGCCTACTCCGCTGAATGCAGAGCAGCAGATAGCAATGCGTAAAGAATCGTATGCCAATGCAGGTCTTGAGATACCGGTTGGTTGGGATACTACCAAGAACCCGTGGGTTGGTGTAACCCGTACGAACTGGATGGACGAAATCTTCCGCACGGCTATTTATCATCGTCACAACATTTCGTTGAACTCGGGTACAGAGAAGGCTCAGAACCGTTTCTCTGCAGCTTTCGATAGCAACGACGGTACGTTGATTGATACCTATAACAAGAACACAACATTGCACTACGATGGCGCATTCAAAATCAACAAGTGGATAACCATCAACGAAGACCTTACCTGGCGTAGCTCGAACTCTCGTTCTACCAACACCAACTCAGGTTATACGGGTTCCATCATCAGTGCCATCATGATGCCGTCTTCAGCTTCTGTTTATCAGTCTGACGGTTCTTACGGTGGAACAACAACCGAAGACCCTGCTTACATTGCCCAGTATGGTAGCAACTTCGCCGATATCCACGGCGACGCCGTCAACCCGGTTCGCTTGCTTAAGGCAAACAATATCTACGACAGAAACTCCAACTTGTGGTCGACCACTACATTAACCATTGGTAATATCGTGCCGGGTCTCAAGTTCATAAGCCGTTACACTTACAACCAGAGTAACAGCTACTATAAGAGCTTCTCTCCGCGTCGTTTGGAAGTTGGTAAGCCTGACGGTAACAACTCGCTTAACGAATCTGCAGCTCGTTATAGCAAATGGCTGACAGAAAACACTCTTACTTACGACAATACGTTTGGCGACCACACAGTAGGCGCTTTGCTTTCTACCACAGCCGACCGTACATACACTCGCGGTATGTCGATTAACGGTAAGGATATTCCTGATGAGTCTGCCAACCTTCAGTATATGTCGTTCGTTTCTTCTTCTACTATCAACGACTATCTGACCGGTCCGGATGCCAACGTAGCTATCATCGCACGTCTTTCATATTCGTTTGCCGACCGCTACTTCCTGACTGCTTCTTGGCGTCGTGACTATGCAAGCCGTCTGCCTGAGGACAACAACTATGGCGACTTCCCCGCTGTAACAGCTGCATGGAAGATTTCGAACGAGGAGTTCTTCCCCAAGACTGATGGTGTAAACCTCTTGAAGCTTCGTGGTTCTTGGGGTCGCGTAGGTAACCTCGGTTCTATCGGTTATAACTACAAGGCAGCAATGCTTTCGAAAACAACGTATAATGAACAAGCTCAATTTGGTGTTGAGAACGACACTTCTTGGGGTTCTATGTGGTATCTTGCCAATGTGGTTAACCCTAACCTGACTTGGGAGACTTCCGAGCAGTATGACCTCGGTCTCGACGCTGCTTTCCTCAAGAACCGTTTGAGCGTATCTTTGGACTACTACAACAAACGTACTTACAACTTGATTCAGACTCAGTCTATGAACTGGCCGGACTACATCGGTATGAACGCTCAGCTCGTAAACATGGGTGAGGTTAAGAACAACGGTTTCGAGGCTATGCTTTCTTGGAGCGACAGAGTTAATAAGGACTGGTCGTACTTCGTAACCGGCAACGTAGCTTACAACCACAATGAAGTTACTGACATTGGTGTAAAAGACTCTGAAGGCAATGCCGGTGTATGGACAGGTGGCGGTGGTTTCCGTAACATCCCTTACATCTATCAGACAACCGAAGGTCAGCCTCTGAACTCTTACTATCTGATTCGTAACCTTGGTATCTTCCAGAGCGACGAAGAAGCTGCCGCTTATCAGAAAGACGGTAAGCGCATCCAGCCTAATGCCAAGGCAGGTGACTTGAAGTTTGAGGACTTCAACGGTGATGGTAAGATTGACAACAACGACCGTCAGTATATGGGTAACGCTACTCCTAACTGGACATACGCCCTCACAGCAGGCTTCTCGTTCAAGGATTTGACCGTAAGCGCAATGTTCCAGGGTGTTGGTGGCGCACAGGCCTTCTACGCAGGTAAGTATATGCTCTTGAGCGACCAGGAGGGTAACTTCAACCGCTCTACTGATATCCTTGATGCTTGGAGCACGACGAATGCCGATAGCAATATTCCGCGTCTGTCGAAGAACGACCCGAACAGCAACTTCGCTACAGCAAGTTCTTGGTATCTTGAAGATGCCGACTATCTGCGTCTGAAGAACCTTACAATCAACTACGACCTTACCAACGTTTTGCGCAAGGCAGGTCATTTTGATATGCGTGGTAGCAGTCTTTCTGTTTACTTCTCCGGTGAGAACCTCTTCACTATCACCAACTATTCAGGTATGGACCCTGAGTGCGGTGGTTGGGATGCTCTTAAATACCCGGTATCGAAGGTTTATTCGTTTGGTGTTAAGCTGAACTATTGATAAGTTCATAATC
>CAVJCD010000133.1:3207-6646 GCA_963648005.1 Tannerellaceae bacterium
ATTTTAGGTCTTGCCGTTTCATCGATGGCTCTTGTATCGATGTCGTGTAGCGACTTCCTTGATACGGAACCCGAAGGCACACCGGCTACAACAACCTATTTTGCAAATGACCAGCAAGCAATCGATGCCATTGAAGACCTTTACTATGAGGTTCAGCAGGAAGGTTGCTTCGGACGTGAGTTCTTTTGGGAACAAGGTGCTGCTTGTGACGTGGTATGGGGAAGAACCCGTGGTTACCCCGGACTTGCCACTCTCAACTACAATGGTGACTTCAGCCCGCTGCGCGATGTATGGAGCCGTATGACCAAGACTACGGCGCGTGCCAACTGGGTTATTCAGGAGCTCCTCAAGAAGAGTTCTCTGACAGATGTGGAACATCGTTCGCTTGGTGAAGCTTACTTTATGCGTGCCCTCAGCCATTTCTATATCGCTTATCGTTACGGTACCGACAAGCAGGGCGTGCCTTTCTGCCGTTGGGAAGAATATGAAGGCGGTTACGACAACTCCATTCCACCCCAGCAGGCAACTGTAATGGAAAACTACAAGAAGATTATCGAAGACCTGGAGAAGGCCAAGTCATATCTTCCGAAGTTTGAGGAATACGATGCCAGCGACCGTGGTCGTGCCCACAAAGCTGCTTGCGTTGGTTACGAAGCCAAGGTGTATGCCTACTGGGCTACTTGGGACGAGTCTCAATGGCAGAACGTAATCTCTTGCGTCAACGACCTTGAAACAACCTATGGCCGTGGTTTGGCTGATACCTTTGCTCAGGTGTTCTCTTGCGAATTCGAAGACTTTTGGACAAGAGAATACATCTGGACAATCCCGGGTGACGGCGGTTCAACCCCCGGTGGCTCTGAGTTCCCCGGTATTAGCCTCGAGAACAAAGGTTGGGGTATCTACAACGGATGGGGTCAGAACAAACCGACTCTTGACATCTACGAAGAAATGGCTAAGGACGGTGCAGGCAACGACCGTTTGGTTCGCTCTATCTTGGAATACAATCAGGAGTTCCCGTTCAATGGCGAGATGAGACGTTTCTACTCCGGTTCCGACATTGAAGCCGGCTTCATGATTAACAAGTATCTTGCTCCGTTCAAGTATGCCCTTGTTGACGGTTCAAACGAATATGTCAGCGGTAACGGCGACTGGCCTACGGTTCGTATCAACTTCCCGTTGCTTCGTTTTGCCGACTGCTTGTTGCTCCGTGCCGAGGCTTATCTCGTAACAGGCAACACTGCTGCTGCAACTGCTGATATCAACCGTATCCGTGTACGTTCGAACCTGACTCCTATTTCGGGCACTGCTACTTGGAAGGACCTCTACCACGAACGTCGTTGCGAGCTTGCGTTCGAGTTCTCGGACCACCTCTACGACCTCAAGCGTTGGAACCGTTCAAGCAATGCTGAAATCAAGGCGTTGGCCGACGCTGAATTGGCTGCTCACCCGCGTGTTCGTAACTATGCAGACCGTATGGACCCGACATCTACATGGACAGAGGGTGCTTATGCCGACTATCCTAACAAGAATGCATATCAGCCTTACATGATTGTATTCCCGTATCCTTCCAACGAGGTTACCAAGGCCGGTGGTCTGTTGAAGCAGAACGAAGGTTATTAGTCTTGTTTAGGAAGTTCTTCTTCTCAGGAGACCTTCCGTATACTATCCGAAGGGGTTGTGCCGTAATTGGCACAACCCCTTTTTTCTGGTAGGGCGTTGAAGTGGGTGGTGATTAGAAAAAAATCGTTATGTTTGCCACGGACTCGACGACGGATGGGTTATCTCCTTCGGGAGTGGAGCTTTTAGACAATACCAATACTCAATACTAACATAAAATTTATTCCTTATGAACAAGAAGTTATCCTCTTTGATGGCGGGCTTGGTGATGCTCATCACATGTTTCAGTGCTTCAGCCATCGATTTAAAAAACGGTGGAAGATACTTCCTGAAGACGAATGTGGGCACACGTCAAGCGCCGGAGTATCAGTACCTGACTATTAAGGATGACTCGTTGGTCCTTTTGGCTGCCGATGAGTTTCGTGGTCTCAACAGACTTGAGAGAAAGGTTGCCACATGGGAGATATCCTGGACCTTGAACGCCTCGGGAGGGTATGAGAGTACATTCAGAAACGTTGAGACCGGCAAACTCCTTTCCATTGCCGACACAACGGGCAGAACCTTGGCACACTCTGAAGGCGGCATCAGCGTGTTTGCATGGAACCCTACCGAGAGTGATGGTTCAGCTATTGAAAGAATTTTTGAAAATGGAAACGTAACCGGACTTATTATGGCATTAACTTTGGCAAACGATGTTGTGGGGACAGGAAAATATATTAGCCAAATTTCCCCCGCCGAATATGGTTACTGGGGCCTCCATGCGGCTCAGCTCGATATGAACTCTTTCCCGATAACTGTAAACAATGCATCAGACCTTACAAAAGCCAAGCAGGCGGTAAAGGGCATCGACGCCATCTTGGCAAGGTGTGGTTTGAGCCGTGAAAGCCAGGTGGCAAAGATGGCGTTGTATAAAGAATGGGCTGAAAAGGTGGAGAAATTGGACGCGTGGAAATCCTCTTCAGATAATATCGAGGCATCTGACGAGTTAAAAAAAGCATTCATTGCAAGTACTCCGGACAACTCAAATGAAATAAACATCGTGCAGAACGGCTACTCCTTTCTTGTATACGACGGTGAGAAATGGCATGGTGTTGCAGATAGCGAAATGAAAAATGGTATAAAATATGCGGCAGGGACAGTGTTCTTCGGAAGTTTTCTCAATTTTAAGGCTGAGTCCATGGCTGATTTGACTTTCGATAAGGCAGGTGAGATTTCTTTCTATTGGGGTCTTGGTGACCGTTCGATTGAAAATGGAGCAAGCGACCCGAGCTATCCCGATGATTTTACGAGCGAGTTCATCACTTTGGCGAATCAAGCCGACAGTGCCATCTCTATCCAACTCGACTTTGAGAAAGATGTCACAGCCCCCAAAGCCACAGACAATATCCTTGAGGGCAAAAACATCCGCTTCGTTGTGAAGAACCTCTTGATTGGTAATGATGGCTTAAGCGACGGTGGCGCAGATACCGCCGACTACAAGTCTGCCCTTATGATTCAGGACACCGAGACGGGCAAGTATCTGTATGCCTCCGACGAGAAATACGACGAGTCAGCCAATAGCACCAACTTCAAGTTCCGGTGGGTTAACCTAAAGGACCTCTCGAAATGTATGACTGTAAATAACGCCGTATCCGGCGTAAGCTACAATAATATATGTGACGACGACGGCAAAGTTTTGCCTCACGCCGGTTCAGCCGTCTTCCACATCTCATACAACCCGAACGACTCAAACATCGTTATCTATCCGCGCTGGCTGTATTATAAGTCATCTCGGACAGAAGCTACCGACTCCACGGGAATCACTTATGGTTTTGGTATGAGT
>CAVJCD010000134.1:0-4632 GCA_963648005.1 Tannerellaceae bacterium
ATAACTTGTTTGGTGGTTTTGCTCAAGGCCTTACAGCTTAAGCTCCCAGTTCCTGATACTCTAATGTACATTGTTGTTCCTGGTGTTAATACAATAATCGTAGTTCGTAGAACTACAGACAATTATTCCAAAAAAAAGCGCTGTTATTCACAGCACAATGTATCTTTACATTTACAGACATATCCTCCTAAAAAAGTTGTAAACAATTTTCTAGCCAGTTCCCAATTCGCCCGGTTTATGCAGTATCGTACTTTCGGTGGTTCTATTTCACCTTGAATTAAGCCAGATTCCTTCAATTCTTTCAAATGCTGCGAAACAGTGGCTTTAGCAATAGGCAATTCTTCGTGGATATCGCCGAAGAAACAACTGTCTTGTTTGGCCAAAAAAGCAAGAATGGCCATCCGTGCCGGATGCCCCATTGCTTTGGCAAATCTAGCAATCTGTTCTTGCTCTGTTGTATACTGCTTCTCTTTCATTCTAATTCTGCCTTTTCGTCTGCGCTTGCAAAATTACGACAATATTTTGAATAGCCGAATAACAACGTATATCCTTTGTCTCTTCATAGGAATCACTTGTCAAGCCGGGGATGTGATTACGCGGTTTTGCTTGCCAATCCTTGCAGTCTTGCCCCTTCCACAATATGGAAAGCCATTCAAATTGCATAAAAATATCGTTTGAAAGACGCATCGCTTGAGACCTCCAAAAACCGGAGGTGTAAATCTTTTTACAAGAAGATATACCTTCTTATGAAAAACCATCAAGAAAAGTACTTTTTTGCAACCTGTTTTTGACTCACCCTCCACTTCTTTTTTTTTGTTCCATTTTCTCAGGAGGAAGGGTTTAGCTTGTTTGTGGCTTGAATTTACCTTCTGATGGCGAGATAAAATTGGGCGATGGATTCACCGTCGTTTTTTACCGACAATGAATCAGAATATCGGTACTTATGCTTGCAGCAATGCGAAAAATCATCTCCCCGTTTGATGACTCTGCTGTCAATAAATTTGTGAATTCTGACTGGCGGGTCATTTATTATGGTAGGTAGGTAATACCTGCAACGGAGGGATATTTCTCCATCTACGGGCCAAAGAAAGATGGCTTGGTTCGGGTCGAAACCAAATTCCATGGAAGAACCTACGGGTATACTAATTAGATGTTTTCTGATATAATCGTAAGGAGAAGAATCCTTCTTGGTGATTATCTCTCCGTTTATTCTAACGTTTGTTTCATCAAAACCAACCACAGGCCAAGAATGGCTTTCCTTTATGATGGAATCAAATTTCCGGACCATCACCAAAGGGTCAACCCCTACATACATGTACGCAAACATGGAATTGTCGATGAAATACTCTTCTCTATGCAACATCCGCATAAACTCGCTAATGAGTTTGTGTCGGTCATGAAAATCCTCGAAGCCAAGGATGCTCAAAATATCAGAATCGGTATTGCCGGGCTCTTGTGCACAAGCTATTTCTGCCAGATTGCTTACTCGGAACTCTGTTCTGTCGGGAAGCGCTTCCAAAGTCTTCCTCAGCCGGATTGCAACCCTATGTATCGTTCGTTTGTCCATATAGAGAATTTATTCATGATGGCAAATCACCGATAATTACCCTGGATGTAATTGATTATTTATCTTTGTCCGTAAGACGTTTTATGTAATCCGTCAGATAACGATGGGCTCGGATGTACTTGGTTAGTCTGTGGGCTGTATCGTCATCCACCTCGTTGAGGCGCAAGATGTTCATGTTGTCTTCAAGGTCACGTAGCTTAACCTGCCGTCCGATGGGATTGAGAGCACAGCGCTTGATGAAATCATCGTATGTTTCCCCTTCACGTTTTGTTACCGAAAGGATAGCTTCTACCAAATACTGCGGAAAGCCTTCGGAAAGAAGATAAGTTGGGGTGATATCCGTATCCTCAATGGTATCGTGAAGCATGGCTACGATACGCTCGGCATCAGTGGCGCAACTCATTGCCACTCGCATAGGATGAAGAACATAAGCCTTACCGGCTTTGTCAATCTGACCTCTGTGTTTTTCAATGCATAGTTGTGCTGCCTTCTCTATGAGTGGATTTAATACGTTTGTTTCCATAACACTTTATTCTTGCTCTGGCAAAACTACGAAGAATATTGCAACTAAGGACGGACTGTTCAAGAAGTTGCCGTGAAGTTGTTTTTTTGATGCCCACCGGCATTGCGGGGAAATAATAGTAAAAACAGAGATGGATGTTTGGCACGAATAAAATCTTTTAGCTACTTTTGTGCTCGCGAATGGGTCGCCGGGGATGCTTTGAGAAGCATTGTTCATGGCGCAAGAAGTTCGGTTTATTGGAAAGCTGCCAGAGTGGTCGAATGGGCCGCACTCGAAATGCGGTGTACGGGTAACTGTACCGGGGGTTCGAATCCCTCGCTTTCCGCAGCTACGATGAGAATCAGTTTATCATATCAAAGTGCATAAACTGGTTCTATTTTTTTATAAGTTTGCCACGAGACACAATAATACCATTGAAATGAAACCAAAGAAACCGAGCTTGTTTTCCTGTTGGCTTTTGATATTGCTATGCCTACCGATTTTGGCTGATGCCGATTGGCGGAAAGTGGATTTGCCTCACGATTGGAGCATCGAGGTCGATTTTGATGCGAACGCGCCTTCGGGGAACGATGGCGGCTACGTGCTTACGGGTATAGGGTGGTACAGAAATACATTCTCTGTGGATAAATCGATGGAAGGGAAGAGCCATGGCTGTGATTAGAAGTACGAAACAGAATGGTAAGGTTACCCTGAAGGCTGTTGCGAAGAGCCTTCCTGCGGCATCCATACAAATCAAGACTAAAAAATAGAGACCCAAGATGATACAAAACGAAAGAGAAATACGGCACGAACATGTGCTGGAGGCTGTTCGTCAGATGATGACGGCTGCCCGTACGGCTCCCAAGGGAAAGGGAATAGACGTTATCGAGATAGCGATGGCAACCGACGAAGATATCCGGCTCTTGTCTGATGAGATGCTGAAGGTGGCTGCCGAGACGGGGATGAAGTTCTTACTGCGAGATGCGGAGAACATCCTGAGTGCCGAGGCTGTTGTGTTGCTTGGCACACGTCAGCAGGTGCAGGGTTTGAACTGCGCACATTGTGGCTTTGCCACCTGCGGAGAGAAACCCGTGGAGGTGCCCTGCGCCATCAACTCAGTGGATTTGGGGATTGCCATAGGCTCGGCTTGTGCTACTGCAGCCGATTTGAGACTGGATACGCGTGTGATGTTTAGCGCCGGAATGGCTGCTCAACGCCTGGGGTGGCTGGGCAAGGAGAGTAAGTGCGTCATGGCTATTCCCGTCAGTGCCTCTTCGAAGAACCCGTTCTTCGACCGCAAGCCCAAGGAAAATCACTAAACCATAAGATATATGGCTAAGACAAAAACAGTGTACGTATGTTCCAACTGTGGGGCAGACTCCCCAAAATGGATTGGCAAGTGCCCGAGCTGCGGCGAGTGGAACACCTATGTGGAAGAGATTGTGGCCACCAAAGAGCCTGCTGTAAAGCACCTCATCCCGGGTCTGACGGAGACGGGGAAGGTGCGTCCGGTATTGCTTCGCGACATCACTACGGAGGAAGAGACGCGGATAGACTTAAAGGACAAGGAACTCAACCGCGTGTTGGGAGGCGGCTTGGTGAAAGGCTCGTTGGTGCTGATAGGCGGCGAGCCGGGTATAGGCAAGTCAACCTTGGTGTTGCAGACTGTTCTTCGGCTGACAGGTTTGAAGACCTTGTATGTGTCGGGCGAGGAGAGTGTGCGTCAGTTGAAGCTCCGTGCCGACCGCATTGTCCACGACAATCCCGAGTGTTTTATTCTTAGCGAGACTAATCTGGAGCAGATTTTTGTTCAGGCGCGCAACGTGCAGCCTGACCTGTTGATAATAGACTCCATTCAGACAATCTTTACGGAGATGGTGGAATCTTCTCCGGGAAGTGTGTCGCAGGTGCGCGAGTGTAGTGCTGCCATCCTTAAGTATGCCAAAGAGAGTGGCGTGCCCGTATTGTTGATTGGACATATAAATAAGGAAGGGAGCATAGCCGGACCAAAGGTGTTGGAACATATCGTTGATACGGTCCTTCAGTTTGAGGGCGACCAACATTATATGTACCGTATCCTTAGAAGCATCAAGAATCGTTTTGGCAGCACGGCAGAGTTGGGCATTTACGAAATGCGCCAATCGGGGCTGCGCGAGGTGAGCAATCCTTCGGAGTTGTTGCTCACGCAAAACCATGAGGGGTTGAGCGGTGTGGCTATTGCTGCAGCCATTGAAGGCATCCGTCCTTTCCTCATCGAGACGCAGGCATTGGTTAGTTCGGCTGTCTACGGCACTCCGCAGCGTAGTGCAACGGGGTTCGACCTTAGGAGGATGAACATGCTCCTGGCTGTGTTGGAGAAGCGTGCGGGATTTAAGTTGGTGCAGAAGGATGTCTTCCTGAATATCGCGGGCGGACTGAGGGTCAACGACCCGGCAATAGACCTGGCTGTTATAAGCGCAATCCTTTCGTCGAGTCTCGACATAAGCATCGAGCCGGGGGTATGTATGTGTGGCGAGGTTGGACTCTCGGGTGAGATTCGTCCGGTCAACCGCATAGAGCAACG
>CAVJCD010000134.1:4642-6629 GCA_963648005.1 Tannerellaceae bacterium
GTTCTCGGCTATCATTATCCCACACAATAACCTTAAGGGATTCGACACGGCGAAATGTAATATAGAGATTATACAAGTAAGGAAGGTGGAAGAAGCGTTCCGCAGATTGTTCGGCTGAGGAAAATAAATAGATAGACAATGATAAAGGAACTACAGCTTCGTCTTTTGCCTGAAGAGGCATCAAGTGAGCAGTTGCTTAAACGGGTGGCAGTTCGCGAGACGGGTGCCGACATTAAAGAGATATATGCGGTGAGGGTGCTAAAGCGCTCCATCGATGCCCGTCAGCGTATCATATATATAAATGTAAAACTGCGCGTCTTCATCAACGAAGAGGACACGGGACCGGAGTACCGGTCGGTGGAATATCGGGATGTATCGAAAGGTAAGCAGGTGGTGGTGGTTGGTGCCGGCCCAGGAGGATTGTTTGCTGCCCTTCGCCTCATCGAGCTTGGTCTGCGTCCGGTTGTCATAGAGAGAGGAAAGAATGTGCACGAGCGCAAGAAGGATATTGCTCTCATCAGCCGCGAGCATGCTGTAAACGGCGAATCGAACTACAGCTTTGGCGAAGGTGGTGCGGGAGCCTATTCGGATGGAAAGCTGTATACCCGCAGCAAGAAGCGTGGGTCGGTGGACAAGATACTTAACGTGTTCTGCCAGCATGGGGCAAGCCCGTCCATCCTGGTGGATGCCCATCCGCATATCGGGACCGACAAACTGCCGCGCGTGATAGAGAACATCCGTGAGCAGATTCTCCGTTGTGGAGGGGAGGTTCATTTCGAGACCCGCATGGATGCCCTTATCATAGAGAAGGGAGAGGTGATAGGGGTGGAGACTCATACGGGCGAGAGTTTCCGTGGTCCGGTTATCTTGGCTACGGGTCATTCAGCCCGTGATGTCTACCGCTATCTTTACGAGAAGCAGATTAATATCGAGGCAAAAGGCATTGCCGTTGGTGTGCGCCTGGAGCATCCTGCGGAGTTGATAGACAGGATACAATATCATAGGCAGGAGGGAAGGGGACGGTATCTCCCGGCAGCCGAATACAGTTTCGTGACCCAGGTTGGTGGCTGCGGGGTATATTCCTTCTGTATGTGCCCCGGGGGATTTGTTGTGCCGGCGGCAAGTGGCCCACGGCAAGTGGTTGTCAACGGTATGTCGCCCTCCAAGCGCGATTCCCGTTGGTCGAATTCCGGTATGGTGGTAGAGATTCACCCCGAGGACTATCCCGCTCTGATGGAGCATGAGGAGAAGAAGGTGCCGGATGATTCGCCGCTGGCCCTCATGGCTTTTCAGGAGCGTCTGGAGGAATTGTGCTGGCTGAACGCCGGCATGCGTCAAACAGCGCCGGCTCAGCGTATGAATGACTTTGTAAGCAAACGAAACTCATCCTCTCTCCCAGCTTCTTCTTATACACCCGGTCTGCTTGCTTCGCCGCTCCATTTTTGGATGCCCGAGTTTGTTACCTCCCGTCTAAGGGATGGGTTTCGCCATTTCGGGAGGGCATCGAAGGGATTCCTCACTAACGAAGCCGTGATGATAGGAGTGGAGACGCGCACCTCGTCGCCTGTTCGCATCCTTCGCGAGAGCGACACATACCAGCATGTCGCCGTTAAGGGCTTGTTTCCTTGCGGAGAGGGGGCAGGTTATGCGGGAGGTATAGTCTCGGCGGCAATAGACGGGGAACGTTGTGCCGAAGGGGCTGCTGCATGGCTGGGAGTGGAGGTGCCTCTCTCGGGTGTGTAACGTTACACTTTCTATTGATAGGAAATACACCTCGTTAGGGTTGGTTTTGTCAACAAATTCGGGGTTTTGCTTTCAAAATAGTAATATAATACATACTTTAGCCGTCTATTTTTGGAGAACTAACAATAACATAATATTAAAAGGAGATTGAAATGAAGAAGCACAATTTTTATGCCGGGCCGTCCATCTTGAGTGAATACACTATCAAGAATGCCGAGGCGGCTGTTGAGAATTTCGCAGGTAC
>CAVJCD010000135.1:0-6598 GCA_963648005.1 Tannerellaceae bacterium
GGGCTGACCGGAGTCTGTAGACCGCACAAAGCCTATTGACTCAATCGCAAAGATAAATAGTAAACAGTCAGTTCCAAAGACAATCAGTTAAATATTTTGATAGAGATAGTCAGGGGGATTGGGGTGAAAGCTTGGAGGCCTGTTTTTAGGGGAGGTTTAAACCTTTTACCCAAAAGGTTTAAACCTCCTATTTTTCGGCCATTATTCATGGCAACATTTCAACGGCGTTTGAATGGTGTTTTAATGGAGGAAAGAAAGAAGGGGAAAAACCTTTCGGCTCTCCCCCATCTCTCTATCGTTTTTTTATCTTTCTCAGCCTTTGATTTCGGGTTGAAGGAAATCTACGAAGCACAGTGCGGCAAGCGCCGTGCCATATCTTTTTTCGATGGTAATACCTTCGGTGACGAAGTTGAGCTCGCCCAAATAGTACTTGCTATATGTTTTCTGATGCAGGTCGTTGATGACACGAATCAGACGAGCCTCCAATTCCTCAATGCGATAGCGACCACTGACTTCGCAGACAAGACCGCCAACTTTCTCGTCGAAATTCTCGTCCTTATACATCCAAGCGTAGACTACGCCGGCAGACACGAACTCGTCCTGATAGCCGTGCGACACAGCCATAATGGTTTTCATCTCCGAGCCGAAAGGCGGAAGGTCGATGTCGTCCATTGTGACAAGATGCGCTGTCGCAGGGATTACCGACGAATAAGTCATGATGTTGAAGTCAGAGATACCGGCATCATAGAGTGCCATGTGATAGGAGCCGGCATGTTTCTCAAGGTCTGAGTCGCCGCTACCTTTCGTAATAAAAAAGGTGTTTGGAATGAGATTCCCAACTTTCTTTACCATCTATAAAAATTATGTGTTACGTGATTAATAAAAATATGTGGGCGCAAAAGTAGGAACTTTCCCCCGAAATTTTGCGCCCAGCATACAATAAAAACAATTCTCACCCTCTTTGTGGGGTGTTTGGTTTATCCGTGCAATACGTCCTTCATGTCGATTACCGGCCACGGTTTGTAGTCGCGCCAAGCACCGCGAGTGAAGTCCGGTATAGCCACCGAGCAACTCTTGTTGAGCACCGAACGTTCGCTCAGCTCAACGATTGACGACCATGCGGCAGCGTCGTATACACTCTGGTCGAGAGGATAGCCGTTGCGCAGACAGTAAATCAGACGCCAGTCCATGATGAAGTCCATACCGCCGTGTCCGCCTACCTTCTTAGCCTTCTCGCCGATATATTTGCTCAGCGGGTGCTCGTATTGTGCCAACACTTCTTTCTGCGGACCTTCTTTCAGGTAATCGTGAGTGTCGGGCTGGATGGCCACCTTCTCCTGTGGATACTTTACAGCCATACCCTTTGTCCCCTGCACCAAATGGATACGCGAATATGGGCGTGGAGAGGTTGTGTCGTGCTGAATCATGATGGACTTGCCCATGGCGGTGTGGATGATGGTTGTATTCATATCGCCCAGTGCATAACGCTCCGCAAGGGTAATGCGGGCATCGTCCTTGAGGTTCTCTTTAGCCCAAAGAGAGAGTCCATACTGGTTTGTGGATACGGAAGAAAGATATTCCATACGGTCTCCTTGGTTGATACCCAAAATCTGAGCAATTGGGCCCAATCCGTGTGTCGGGTAAGGATTACCGGTATGATTTTTACTGTAGTTCAAGCGCCAGAAATTGTAGTAGCCGGTGAATTTCTCGCGTCTTAAGTCGTGGATATAGGCACCCTCGGTGTGGATGATTTCGCCGAGGAGACCTTGGCGTGCCATATTGAGGGTTGCCAACTCGAAGAAGTCGTAGCAGCAGTTCTCAAGCATCATGCAGTGGAGCTGCGTCTCTTCTGCCTTGTTGACAAGAGCCCAACAGTCTTTCACCGTCAGAGCGGCAGGCACCTCCATCACGGCATGTTTCCCGTGGTCGAGGGCATAGAGAGCGATAGGTACGTGAAGCACCCAAGGGGTAGCGTTGTATACCAAGTCGATGTCGTCGCGTTCGCACAACTTCTTCCAGTCTTCCTCGCCGGTGTAGGTGATAGCTTCCTTACGTCCGTGTTCTTTGAGGACTTTTTGGCAGCTGTTGATACGTTCTTTGTTCACGTCGCAGAGAGCAACGATTTCCGTGCCTTCTATTTGAGAGAGGCGGCTTACGGCGCCGGAACCTCTACCGAGGCCGATTATGCCGATACGAACGGTGCTGAGGGGTTTGCAACGCAGACCCAAAACGCATTTCCCTTTTGAGGGTGGGCATACTTCATCTTCGGGGGCAAGGAGGGCAGGCGCCGATGCTTGCGCGGGGGCTGAGGCACTAAGGTCTTTGCCAACTACTACGGCGGCACTTCCGACCAACGACCTTCTCAGGAATTGTCTTCTGTTGATACTCATGATAAATAGATTTATATGTTTTTAAGAGCCGACAAGGTACGCATTAATCACAACATACGCCATCCCTCAGGCGTTGTTTTTGCAGCGAGGGGGTGTTGCGGGACCATATGGATAGCTTTTGTTGATAAGTGGATAAAAACAATTTATCCCTCAAAAGGACGCTTACAGAGGAGGACCGATTACTTTTGTCGCAAGCAAAAGAAAGCGATTTAATACAAATAGTAGTAACCAAAAAAACTTACGGAGATGAAAAAGAAATGGATTTGCACAGTATGCGGATATGTGCACGAAGGAGACGAAGCCCCTGAATTCTGTCCGCAATGTAAACAACCCAAGAGCAAGTTCAAGGAACTGGTGGAGACGGAAGGCGTTCTGCAGTTTGTTGACGAGCACGTGATAGGCGTGGCAAAAGGTGTTGACCCGGAGATTCTGGAGGGTTTGAGGGCACACTTCACGGGCGAATGCTCCGAGGTGGGGATGTATCTTGCGATGAGCCGTCAGGCCGACCGCGAGGGTTTCCCCGAGGTGGCAGAGGCGTTCAAGCGCTATGCCTGGGAAGAGGCTGAGCATGCTGCCAAGTTTGCCGAACTGCTTGGTGAGGTTGTTTGGGACACGAAGACGAACCTAAAGAAACGCATGGAAGCTGAGGCAGGTGCCTGCGAAGACAAGAAACGCATCGCCACACTTGCCAAGCAACACGATTTGGATGCCATCCACGACACCGTACACGAAATGTGTAAAGACGAAGCCCGCCACGGCAAAGGTTTCGAAGGTCTCTACAACCGCTATTTCAAGTAGAGCCTTTATCCTTCAAAACACAAAAAAGCGAGATAAATGTACCTTATCTCGCTTTTTTATGGGATAAAGTACATTTATCTCACACTTTTCCTCTTTCCCCTTTACTTCTTCAAACCGTCCAACAGCTTGTCTACGGCATCGGAGATTGACGGTTCGCTGCCGAGCAGTTGTACAAACTTGCTACCGATGATTGCGCCCGAGGAGTTGGCATTGGCAGCCTCAAGGGTCGCTTTGTTGGAGATGCCAAAGCCCACCAGGCGCGGATTCTTCAGCCTCATTGCATCGATGCGGCGGAAATAGGTTTGCTTTTTCTCGTCGAAGTTCTGTTGTGCCCCGGTGGTGGCTGCGCTCGACACCATGTAGATGAATCCGGAGGTGTTCCCGTCGATGAGGCGGATACGTTCTTCGGAGGTCTCGGGGGTGATGAGCATGATGAGCTTCAGTCCGTAGCGGTCGGCTGTAGCCTTATATTCCGCCATATATTCGGCGAATGGCAGGTCGGGGATGATTGCGCCGTCGACCCCTACCTCGTTACACTTTTGGCAGAATGCCTCGAAGCCAAACTGCATGATGGGGTTGAGGTAGCCCATGAGAATAAGAGGAATTTTGACCTCTTTGCGTATGTCTTTCAGTTGCTCGAAGAGAAGACGCAGCGACATGCCGCCGCGTAGTGCCTTGGTGGAGGAGTCCTGGATGACGGGGCCGTCGGCCATGGGGTCGGAGAAGGGGATGCCCACCTCTGCCATGTCGATACCTTTTGCCTCCAAGGTCTTCAAGATTTCAGCCGTGTCGGAGGTATGAGGATAGCCGGCTGTGAAATATACGGACAGGATGCCGTTCTTTTTTGTTTCGAATAGGGTTGTAATACGATTCATATCCTTGTGTTTTTAATTGATTCGATAAATGTTCTGATTTTTTCGGCGTCTTTGATGCCGGGAGCCGTCTCAAAGCCGCTGTTGATGTCGATGCCCGCCAAGAGGGGGTGGGAGAAACGGCGGATTGCCTCGGCACACGAGGGGTTGATGCCGCCGCTGAGCAGAAAGGGGGTACTACCTTTGTAGCCGGAGAGCAATGACCAGTCGAACTGCCGCCCCGAGCCGCCGTGGGTGGGGCAGAGGGTGTCGAACAGGAAGTAGTCCACTCTCCCTTCGTAGTATGCGGTGGCGGCAAGGTCGTCTATGGTGGCAACGGGGATAGCCTTGATAACCCCGAAGCCCCGCTTTTGCAGAGCGTAGCATGTGTTCGGGCTCTCCATGCCATGTAGTTGCAAAAAGTCGAGCTTATACCCGGCGGCCTTCTCCATCATCTCTTCCACCGTGGCGTCGACGAAAACGCCGACCCTTTTTAAGGGGCATTCCTTGATGGCAGATTCCATGCCCGCTATTGTGCGAGAAGAGCGGGAATAGAAGATGAAACCCATCCAGTCTGCCCCCGTAGTGGCTACCCTAAGGATGTTCTCCCTCTCACGCATTCCGCATACCTTAATCAGCATTGCTTAGTCCTCCGATAAAGTCAGCAAGGGCTTTGCCCGGCTGAGAGGTTCTCATGAATGCCTCGCCGATAAGGAATCCCCGGAAGCCGGCCTTACGCAACTGTGCGACGGTCTCCACTTGCGAGATGCCGCTCTCCGACACCAGAAGAGGAGCCTCGGGGGTATTTTTCACTGCTTCCCGCATCTTCTCTGTCAAGTGGAACGAGTTCATTACGTCGGTATGGAAAGTACCGAGGTTGCGGTTGTTAACACCCAGCATGTCGATATGCGGATTAAGGTATTCAAGCTCTTCCTCGCTGTGAATCTCAAGCAGAGTCTCTATTCCAAGGTCGTGTGCCGTGTGGGCATACTCCGCGCATTGATTCCTGTCAAGACAGGCAGCAATCAACAGCACGGCATCTGCCCCCATGGCATGCGCCTGATAGAGCTGGTACTCATCAATGACAAAATCTTTCCGAAGCAGAGGAAGGTAGGTCTGCTTGCGTGCAGTGCGGAAGTCGCCTGTGGACCCTCCGAAAAACATCGCGTCGGTGAGGATGGAGCAAGCCGCTGCCCCCGCGCTCTCGTAAGCCTCTACCACCTCTGCAACGTTGGCATCTGGATGCAGCCATCCTTTCGAGGGACTCCTGCGTTTGAACTCGGCAATGATGCCCGAGGTGGATGCCATAAGTGATGCCCGCATCGAACGGCGCGGGTGCTCAGTCTGTTTGCCTTCGAGCGACAGCAACATCTCGAGGCTTACTGCCTGCTTTTGTTGTTCCACCTCGAGGCGTTTGTTGGCCACTATTTCTTGCAATACGTCTTTCATTTCTCTATTCGTTTAGTGAGATGAACTTCTTCAGCGTGTTGAGAGCCTTGCCGCTTTCCAAAGATTCGCGTGCCTCGGCAATGCAGCTCTCAATACTTTTCTCGGGGCAGATGACTTGGATGGCGAAGGCGGAGTTGGCAATCACGCAGTTCTTCTGTGCCTCTGTTGCCGTGCCCAGCATCACGTGGTCGAAGATTTTGGCTGCCTCCTCTGTGGTCTGTCCCCCATCGAGGTCTGCTGCCACGGCGCGAGGAAAGCCCAGCATCTCCGGTGTGTAGAGCTTCTCCTTTTCAGGCATGGATACCTTGAATTCTCCCGTCAGAGATATCTCATCGTAGCCGTCGAGGCTATGCACAACGGCAAAGCGCGTTCCGCTCTCCTGATATGTGTAGCTATACAATCGTAGCAACGGCAGGTTGTATACGCCAAGTAGCTGATAGGCGGGCATTGCCGGGTTGACCAGCGGACCAAGCATATTGAAGAAGCTGCGTACCCCAAGGTTTTTGCGTATCGGTGCCACGGCCTTTAGGGCGGGGTTGAACAAAGGCGCGTGGAGGTAGGCAATGCGGCAACTGTCCATGCTCCGCCGCAGCTGGTATACATTGTTGGTAAACTTCACACCATGTTGTTCCATCACGTTGCTCGCCCCGCTGACGGAGGTTGCTCCATAGTTGCCGTGCTTCACAACATTATAGCCTGCGCCTGCCACCACAAAACACGATGCCGTGCTTATGTTGAAGGTGTTCTTGCCGTCGCCGCCCGTCCCAACAATATCTATCGGCTTGTAGTCCGAGAGGTCCACCTCCACGCGCATCCCGAGCAAAGCCTCGCGAAAGCCGCTAAGTTCCTCCACGGAGATGTTGCGCATGAGGTATACGGTGATGAGGCTGGCAATCTGCGAATCATTGTATTGCCCGGCGGCTATCTGCTGAAGTATCCTGCAGGCTTCTTCCCGCCCCAGATACCTGTGTTCGAATAATCTGTATAATATGTCTTTCATAACTCTTTTCTCCTTTTATATAATGTTCTTTTTCTTGAGGTCCCGATTCTCAAATCTTCAGCCAGTTCTCAATAACCGTTTTCCCTTTAGGTGTCAGTACCGACTCGGGG
>CAVJCD010000136.1:0-3790 GCA_963648005.1 Tannerellaceae bacterium
TGTATACCCATCATCACGTTACGCTGGTCGTCGAGCAAGGCATCCACCGCACTTATACCCATGCGGGTTGCCAGGATACGGTCTTGTGCCGTTGGAGAGCCGCCTCGCTGCAAATGTCCGAGGATAGACACACGCACGTCAAACTGAGGATATTCCTTCTTCACACGCTCGGCAACGCCCATGGCCCCACCGGTCACTTCGCTTTCTGCCACCAACACGATGCTACTGTTCTTCGACTTACGGAAGCCCTTCTCTATCATCTCGGCCAACTGGTCCTTCTCCATGGATATTTCCGGAATGATGGCAGCCTCAGCACCGGAAGCTATCGCGCCATTCAGTGCCAAGAAGCCGGCGTCGCGCCCCATCACCTCGATAAAGAACAGACGCTCGTGGGAGGTCGCCGTGTCGCGTATCTTGTCCACACACTCCATAATAGTGTTCAAAGCCGTATCGTAGCCGATTGTTATATCAGTGCCGAAAAGGTCGTTGTCGATGGTTCCCGGGAGCCCCACGATGGGATAGTCGAACTCTTGCGCAAAGATTCGAGCGCCAGTCAACGTACCATCACCACCGATAGCCACCAAGGCATCTATCCCCTCCTCTATCAGCTTGTCGTGAGCTTGCTTGCGACCCTCGGGGGTCTTGAACTCCATGCAGCGCGCCGTCTTTAGTATGGTACCGCCACGCTGGATGATATTACTCACATTTTGTGTCTTAAACTCTTCAATTTCACCGGTAATCAAACCTCTGTATCCACGGAAAATACCCTTCACTCTCATGCCGTTGTAGATAGCACTACGCGTCACCGCACGGATGGCAGCGTTCATCCCGGGGGCATCCCCTCCGGAAGTCAGTATACCAATACATTTAATCGTAGACATATCGTCCTCTTTTCTAAATTATTCGCGGCAAAAATAGCAATTATTCGACAACAAAATTTCTTTTCTTCCAATCTTCTAAAATCTTAACTTGGAGTAAGATTTATGTAACATCCCCTCTCATACAGTGCGAAGATGCCCTCATTCGATGCTTCTTAGAAATCTCAGGCGTTAAGATTACGGATACGGGCTGCCACCTTTTCCATCAGCCATTTGGGCGTGGATGTGGCCCCACAAACCCCTACACTGCGGACGCCGAAGGGCAATGGATGGGTTATCTCTCCTTCCTCGGAGATGAAAACAGTGTTGGGATTCGCCTTCCTACATTCTTCAAACAACATCTTGCCGTTGGAGCTCTTCTTGCCGGCCACGAAATATATCCAATCGTGGGCAGAGGCAAAGGCCTTTATGTTGGGTAGGCGGTTGGCCACTTGGCGGCAAATCGTGTCATGATATTCAAAGCATGCATCCTCAGCCTTCCTCTTCTGTATCTCATCCACAATTCCTCTAAACCCGTCGAGTGACATTGTGGTCTGCGAGAAAAGATAAATGTCGCGACTGAAATCAAGGCGGCTGAGGTCCTCGGCCTTCTCTATCACGATAGCAGTGCCCTCCGTCTGCCCCACCAAGCCATTCACCTCGGCATGACCCTTCTTACCATATATCACCAACTGCGAATGCTGTTCGCGAGTCTCACTATAACACTTATGTATCTTCTTCTGCAGCCGCAGCACCACCGGGCAGGTAGCGTCGACAATCGTTATGTCGTTTCTTTGGGCTATCTCGTAAGTAGAGGGCGGCTCGCCGTGTGCACGCAGCAAGACCTTCTCACCCTTTAGGGTAGAAAACTCCTCATGGTCGATGGTACGCAACCCCTGTCGTTGGAGGCGTTCCACCTCCAAGCTATTGTGCACAATGTCCCCAAGACAATACAGTGTGTCAGTGTTGCCAAGTTCGCGTTCGGCACTCTCGATGGCCGTAACTACCCCGAAGCAGAACCCCGAGCCGTTGTCTATCTCTACCTCAATCATTCCGTAGCTGCTTTATGGTATTGTTCGAGAAGCCAAGCCTTCTGCTCGGCTATGGTCATATGCGAGTTGTCTAACTCTATAGCGTCGTCGGCCCGGCGCAACGGACTCTCCTTACGAGTAGTGTCGAGGTGGTCGCGCATCTTGACGTTCTCGAGCACCTCCTCGAACGACACCTGTTCGCCCTTCGCCTTCAGTTCCTCCAAGCGGCGCTCGGCACGGACCTCAGGACTTGCCGTCACGTAGACCTTCAGTTCGGCATCGGGGAAGACCACCGTGCCAATGTCCCTTCCATCCATAATAACACCTTTCTCACGCCCCATCTCTTGCTGCATATCAACCAAGGCACGACGGACAAACCCGAGAGCAGCCACCCGACTTACCCGCCCGGCAACTTCCATCCCACGAATCTCTTTCTCCACGTCCTCGCCATTCAAGCACATGTCTGCTCTATCAGTCTTGGGATTGAAGCGGAAAGAGATATGGATGTCGTCCATCGACTTCTTGAGTTTCTCCTCGTCTATCTCTCCACTTTCAAAGAAACCATGCCGGAGGGCATACAACGTCACAGCACGATACATGGCACCGGTATCGATATAAGTATAACCTATCTCCTTAGCCAAGCCCTTGGCCATGGTACTCTTTCCCGTGGAAGACACACCATCTATTGCTATCACTATCTTTTTCATTATTCCCTTTGTTCGTCTCTTACTGTTTGAAATCAGAAAGCGTCGTTGATACACTAAACATCATAGACATCGCCGACGGATGGTATTTGGCGAATGACACACCCACGTCAAACATCTTTATCTTCACTCCCGCACCGGCAGAGAAGCCCGACAAGCCACTTCCACCGCCTTGCAGCTTCATATCCATCTTGGTCTTCGGATTAAAACCTATGCCAACCCAAAAGTTTTCGTTCGGCACATAGTCGATACCCATCACCAAATGCTTAAACAATGCCTTCGAAAAGTTATCGCCCTCATAATCCGTATCAACATCATCCGTATAGTCGAATTTCCATCGGTTCAGATACATTGCCGTAAGCGATACCCTAAAAGGCGCACGATTCAACTTTTTGCTGATACCCATCTGAATATCCCATGGCATCTTCTGACGGTCCTCATAATATGGCTTAAGTTGGGCACCAATATTCTTCAATACCACGCCGAAAGAAAACTCCTTCTCCGAATCATAATAACTCAGTCCTGCATCAACACACAGCCCAAGCGACGTATATATATCGTAGTTCGAATACAAGAACTTCATGGAAAGGCCGCCACGCCAACGCTCTGACAGGTCATAGGAAAAGAATCCGTTAATAGCAATATCCCCGGCCGTAAAATCACCCGTATACTGACCTTGCTCATCCATACCCTTAAACTTCCCATTGTGGAAATAATGCGCACCCACACCCCAAGCTCCACGTTCGCGAAAAGCCTTAGTAAACAAAGCACTCCCCACGTTGACATCCGCTATATAATTCATATAGTCGATGTTAATCATCCCGTCCATCTCACCTCCCAGCAATGCCGGATTATGGAAAATGAGAGACGGGTCTCGCTCTATCAACGACACGGTATGTCCTCCCAAAGCCCCTGCACGGGCAGAAGACGGCAAGGTCAAGAATTCAAATACCTGGCCTCCCGACTGCGCCGAAACCAATTGTATGACGAATGATAATAATATTGAAAGCGATATAATGAACCTATGTTTCATACTCCTAAGAACAAAATGAACGCAAAGATAAACTGCCGTTGTAACATATTCCACAAGGAGAAACGAGAAAAAACGGAAAAAGGTATACGAGCACAATTATTTTTGTTCCGCCTCAAAAAAGGACGAATTTGCAGAAGTATTTTTTTTATTTCATTTTGCTGTATG
>CAVJCD010000136.1:3837-6537 GCA_963648005.1 Tannerellaceae bacterium
GTATGAAATAATTTGTATTTTTGCAGCACCAAGGAGAAACACATCTTTAATTAATTATAAAAGTATGGAAATTAAGAAATCACCGAAAGCGGACTTGGAAAAGGGCAAAACGCTCAGCCTCCTGATGGGTATGGTTGTTGGTTTGGCCGTTTTGTTCGTTGGGTTCGAATGGGGAACCCGTGATATTCAGGTTGCCAAAGACACTGGCGTCGCTGATATCATCGCCGAAGAAGAAATTGAGATTACAAGACCAGAAGACACTCCTCCTCCTCCTCCCCCACCACCAGCACCGGCTGCCGTAGAGCAGTTGAACATTGTGGACGACGATGTGGAGTTGGACCAAGTGGACATTCTTTCATCTGAGGACGACCAGAGTTCTGCACAGGTAGAAGCCTATGTCGCTCCGGCAGTTGTTGAGGAAGAAGAAGAATCTGCACAACAGATTTTCACCGTAGTAGAAACAATGCCTGAGTTTCCCGGTGGTCAAGGTGCTTTGTTGCAGTTCCTCGCTAAATCCATCAAATACCCTGTTATCGCTCAGGAAAACGGCATCCAAGGTCGTGTTACTTGTTCGTTCGTTGTAAACAGGGATGGTTCGATTGTTGATGCTGAGGTGCTCCGTGGTGTAGACCCATCTTTGGACAAAGAGGCACTCCGTGTGATTAACTCTATGCCGAAATGGACTCCCGGTAAGCAGAGAGGTAAACCAGTACGTGTAAAGTATACCGTACCTGTTACTTTCAGATTGCAATAGTTATCTTTTCAGATATTACAAAAAAGGCTGCGCATATTGCAGCCTTTTTTATTTCATTTCACTCTAACCAACTATTTACATATGTTATCCTTCAGTGAGATACTGCAGAGAATAGAAACTGAGATTTCTCATCTAAACTTTGACTACCCCCCTAAAAGTTTATACGCCCCGATTGAATATGTCCTATCATTGGGTGGCAAGAGAATTCGTCCAAGTCTTGTGTTGATGGCTTGCAACCTTTACAAAGGGAACGTTGACGATGCCATCTATCCGGCATTGGGAATTGAAGTGTTCCACAACTTCACACTACTCCACGATGACCTTATGGACAAAGCCGACAAAAGACGAAATAAGCAAACCGTCCATAAAGTATGGAATGAAAATGCAGCCATTCTTTCCGGAGACGCCATGCTTATTGAAGCCTATAGACTAATTGGAAAAACAAATCCGAATTACAGAAAGAAGATATTCGACTTGTTTACCGACACAGCTCTTGAAATATGTGGCGGACAACAATATGATATGGAGTTTGAATCTCGCACGAATGTAACTGAAGCCGAATACATAGAGATGATTCGATTGAAAACAGCCGTTCTGCTGGCTTGTAGCCTAAAGACAGGAGCAATCGTCGGCGGAGCATCCGAAGATGACGCCAATCATCTATACAATTTCGGAATTAATATTGGATTAGCATTCCAACTACAAGATGATCTTCTTGACGTTTATGGAGATACCGCTACGTTTGGTAAAAACATAGGAGGTGACATTTGTTGCAACAAAAAGACATTTCTATTGATACATGCATTCGAACTAGCATCTCCGGAACAAAAAGTAATTCTTACAGATTGGATAGACAAAACACATTTTATTCCGGCAGAGAAAATAGAAGCCTTCACTAGTATCTATTCCGAATTACATCTAAAGGAAATCACAACAACTAAGATGCAAGAATATTATGATGAAGCCATGCATCAGTTATCCCAATTAGATATAGCACCGGAAAAATTAGTTATTCTAAAAGACACAAGTAACCGTTTAATGAATCGTCAGTCTTAAAGAGGTGAAAATAATAGATACGCACAACCACTTGTATTCGGAAGAATTCGACCCGGAGCAGAAAACCTTGGCTGATATTGCGATGGGATCGGGCATTGACACGATTCTGCTTCCTAACATAGATGTTTCCTCCATCAGGAGGATGCACGATTTATGCGACCGTTTCCCCGATTTTGCCTATCCCATGATGGGATTACACCCCACAAGTGTAGATGAACATTATTGTGAGAATCTCCAAACAACTGAGTCATGGCTCGGGAAACGGCATTATTACGGAATCGGAGAAATAGGAATTGACTTGCATTGGGACAAGACCCATTTAAAAGAACAGCAGATTGTTTTCGAAGAACAATTAAAATGGAGTATCGACTTGAATCTGCCGGTCGCCATCCATACCAGAGATGCTTATACAGAAGTGTTAGACAGCATTTATAAGATTGGACCCAATCGGTTGAAAGGCGTCTTTCACAGTTTTACAGGTACCACAGAAGAGCTTGAGGCGGTAAAAAAACTCCCCGGATTCAAAATAGGCATTAATGGAGTTATTACGTTTAAGAACTCTAACCTTTCGGAGACTATCAAAGGATGTAACATTCATGATATCGTATTGGAAACTGATGCCCCTTACCTAGCTCCAGTTCCATACCGTGGAAGGAGGAATGAACCAATATACATTTGGAAGACGGCTGAAAAAGTAGCAGAATCTTTCCATCTCAGCCTTGATGACACCGTGAGAATCACAAGAGAAAACGCTTTGGATTTATTTAAAATTCCCAATAAAGAAGATTAGTTTTACTTTTTTCAAGTAGGCCGCGAAATTTATTCCGTTAGATATTGCATATATGTCAAGCAAAAACTTTAGATTTGTGCTCTGAAACGTGTGCGTATAG
>CAVJCD010000137.1:0-2553 GCA_963648005.1 Tannerellaceae bacterium
GTAGATAGCTGCCGTTTTAAAGAGGAGTTCATTCGCAATGAGTGAACTCCTTTTTCTATTGTCTTTGGTTTACGCAAGAAACATTTCGTATTTTTGCGAGGCATAGATGCGTTTGCATTAGTTATTAATGGCGTAGAAAAAAGAGTGATGTTATGGTAAGGAAGTACATGCTCATGATTGGGGCGAGTTTTTTGATGGGTTCGATTATGGCACAAGATGACCCGATATTGTTGTTTCCGAAGGGAGCTCCGGGTGAGACGACCAAATTGATAGAGAAGGGAGAGACATCCGGCGGAAAGGTCGCCGGCGAAACGGTTTTGCGAATAACAAATGTGAGTGAGCCGACAATCACTATTTATCCGGCTCCAGACGAAGTGGCAACAGGTGCAGCGATGGTGGTATGCCCCGGTGGAGGCTATGATATCTTAGCATACGACCTGGAGGGGGATGAAGTATGCGGATGGTTGAATGATTTGGGGGTAACGGCGGTGTTGCTCAAGTATCGCGTTCCTCGCAGGGCAGGCCGAGAGAAGCACGAAGCCCCGTTGCAGGATTTGCAGCGAGCCATAGGATATGTGAGAGCTCATGCAGAGAAGATGAATATCGACCCGCAGCGCATAGGTGTGATGGGCTTTTCGGCCGGAGCACATCTTGCTGCAATGGCAAGCAACAACTATAAACAAAGAACCTATCCTGCGGTTGATGCATCGGACAATGTAAGCTGTCGCCCGGATTTCTGTTTGTTGGTATATCCTGCGTATTTGGATGGCGAGAATTTCCGTTTGGCGTCGGAAGTAAAGGTCAGTTCGGAAACGCCTCCCACGATGTTGGTTCAGGCAGAGGACGACAAGTCGTATATCAACAGCAGTTTGTTTTATTTCTATGCATTGAAGGAAGCGGGTGTACCTGCCCGGATGCATTTGTATAGCAAAGGTGGGCATGGTTATGGCTTGCGAGACACCGGGATGGCGGTCAATGAGTGGCCCGACAGGGCAGAAGATTGGTTTCGCGAGATAGGCGTGACGGACTAACGAAACAAAGGCGGTGTATCTTGGGTATGGATTTTTCCTGTATCTTTGCGCCGATATGAATCATGGGGCTGACCGGTTTTGACAGCGGGCAGAAGTGGTTTGTAAGCATGTAGTGCGTGGTTGGCTTGCACTTTAATCTCAGACAACAAGCAAGTAACTGGCGAAAACAACTACGCTCTTGCTGCTTAATCGAATAATAGTAGATTAAAGCTTAATCTCCGCAAAAGTTGTGGAGACGAGACATCACCCGGAGGCTGTTGCTCCGAAGCTTTCCGATAAGGTGGTGCAGAAATATCGGAGATAGCCTGGAATGAGCCTCGGGTTTCGGGTGAAGTTTTAGAGGATAAGGATTGAGTGGGTGGCTTCGGTCTTGCTTAATCCCGACAATCGAAGGCGAAGATAAACATGTAGAAAGCAGATTAGTTCCTCGTTTGGACGAGAGTTCGAATCTCTCCAGCTCCACAGAAACTTGCAGTCCCGGCGGCTGCAAGTTTTTTATTTAGATATGGGTGTAACCCATTTCCTTCCTCTTTCCATATAAAAAACGAGAAGATTCGTGCGTCAAAAGTTTCCGCGGCACGCGCTGAAGCGAGAAACACTGTACTTTTTGTTCCGCGGCACGCGCTGAAGCAAGAAACGCTGTACTTTTTGTTCCGCGGCACGCGGTATTTACTTTGTGGACTTACTTTCTTGTTCGAAGGGAAGGGGGTCGATGGCTTTCACGGAAATTTTGCCTCCCGATTTGGTGGCCACGAGGCAGGAGTTCCTCAGTTTGCGTGTTGTCATGTTGAACACTTTGTCGGGGTTGAAATGCTGCCCGTTGACACGCACTTCGAAGTGGAGATGTTCGGTTGTGGCTCTTCCGGTCCGCCCTGTGAGAGCCACCGGGTCGCCGGCCTTCACGCGCCCCCCCACCTTCACGAGGTTCTTTGAATTGTGGCTGTAGACAGTCTCCAGCCCGTTGTAATGTCGGATAACCACCACGTTTCCGTAGGCGGCATAGGGTTTGGCCATGCGTACGATGCCGTCGAAGGCTGCCACAATAGTGTCGCGTGGGCATGTCTTGAGGTCAACTCCCGAATGATGTCTCCGGCGGCCTGCATAAGGGGAGATGAGCTTGGCTCCCGGCAGCGGGAAAACGTAGTCTTCCTCTGTCATCTGCGAGAGGTCTATTATCAGAGAGTTTCCGTCGGCCATCAACTTGGGGTCTTGCACTGCAATGTGTTGCTTCTCCCTATCCGAAAATTTCTCTGTGATGTTCTTGCGCGCATAGGTGGTTTTCTTCAGCTTCGGCATCAAGGGGGTGAACATATAGTCCACTTTGGGCAGCGGGACATTGGTGATGGGAGGGTTTGCCACGACCTTCTCGCGGTATACCGAAGGCGTCTGTTGGGTAAGGGTCATCGAGCAGGTGACGAGTGAGATGAAAAGGATAAATGATAGTGTATAAATGCAGACCTTGGCCATTATTTTTGAATCTCTTTTGTTTTTCGCTGGGCGAAAGTACGAAAAATATGCCTCC
>CAVJCD010000137.1:2565-6532 GCA_963648005.1 Tannerellaceae bacterium
AAGTTGATTACTTTTGTGGTCGGATAAAAAATAATTCAGAAAACAATATGAAACAGTTTTTCAAAATGATGTTTGCCTCGGCATTGGGGGTGTTTGTTGCCGCGGTTTTGATTTCCATCTTAATGATATTTTCTTTGGTGGGTATTGCTGCCGGTATGGGTGGTTCGTCTGCCTATACGCCGAAGAGCAATACCGTATATAAGTTGACGCTCGATGGCAGCCTTTCGGACAATGTTCAGGAAAACCCCTTCGCTTCGCTGATGGGCGAGACCGAGAAGGCGCTTTCCTTGAAGGATGTTTTGTCGACCATCCGTAAAGCGAAAGATAACGACAATATCAAGGGCATATACCTGGAGGCTAAATCTCTTGGCGCAGGCTCTGCTTCTATTGCAGCCATCCGTCGGGAGCTGAAGGACTTTAAGGAGAGCGGCAAATTCATCGTTGCCTATTCCGATAACTATACTCAGGGGTGCTACTTTCTTTGCTCCGTTGCCGACAAGGTGTTCTTGAACCCTCAAGGCACGCTGGGTCTTGCCGGAATGGCTTCGCAGACCACCTTTTACAAGGAATTGCTCAAAAAGGTGGGCGTGGAGATGATGATATTCAAGGTGGGTACCTATAAGGGCGCCGTAGAGCCTTTCATGCTTGACAAACTGAGTGATGCCAACCGCGAGCAGATTCAGTCGTATATGAATAGCATCTGGGGTAATGTGGTTGCCGGCATTGCCGAGTCGAGAGGCCTCTCGGTGGACGATATAAACAACTTTGCCAATCAGGGCTACGCCTTTGCCCCTGCGGAGAAGGCCGTTGAATGCGGATTGGTGGATGAGCTGAAATATCGCACCGAAGCAGAAGACTATGTGAAGGAGTTGGCAGGTCAGGACGATGACCATCTTAAGACTGCCGACATCTCCAAAATCAAAAACATCAAAACTTCGGAGAAGGAAAAGTCTGACCGCATCGCTATATTGTATGCAGAAGGCGAAATCGAGGACGAGCAACCCAGTTCGCCTTTTGGCTCCGGACAGATTATCACGGAGAAGCTTGCCGACGAGCTTATAAAGTTGAAGGATGACGACGACATTAAGGCTGTTGTCTTTCGCGTGAATTCGCCGGGCGGTAGCGCGTTTGTGTCAGACCAAATTTGGCGTCAGGTGGTAGAGCTGAAGAAGGTTAAGCCAATAGTTGTTTCAATGGGTGATGTTGCCGCTTCGGGTGGATACTACATCTCGTGCGCCGCAAGCAAAATCATCGCAGAGCCCAACACCCTCACCGGGTCGATAGGCATCTTCGGTATGTTCCCCAATACATCCGGTTTGTATGATAAGATTTCTCTTACGACGGATGTTGTGAAGACAAATACGTATGCCGACCTCGGCGATATGAGTCGCCCGATGCGTGACGACGAGAAGGTATTGATACAGTCGCACGTGGAGAAAGGCTACGATACCTTCCTTACGCGTTGTGCCGATGGTCGTGGAATGACAAAAGAGGCAATCAACGAGATTGGTCAGGGCCGTGTGTGGACAGGCGAGCAGGCAAAAGAGCGCGGATTGGTGGATGAGCTTGGAGGAATCGACAAGGCCATCGAGACTGCTGCTATGTTGGCAGATGTCAGCGACTATAGCCTTGAGTATGTCTCCGGTTCGAAAGATTTCTTTGAGGAGTTACTCGAGAAACAACTTGAGGATATCAAGCTCTCCTTGGTTGAAAGTGTTGTGGGCAATGAATACTTTAAGACGTTTAACACCATAAAGTCGTCAACCGGAATCCAGGCAAGACTCCCTTATGATGTTAAGCCGTTGTAGAATTCTGCTTGCCCCCGTTTCCTTCCTCTATGGATTGGTGGTGCGGCTTCGAAACCTGCTTTTCGATTCGAAGTGTCTGCGCTCTGAGACTTATCCCGTTCCCGTTATATGTGTCGGGAACTTGGCAGTGGGAGGAACGGGCAAAACCCCGCATATAGAATACCTCATCCGCTTGCTGAAGGACACCTACAAGGTGGCAGTGCTCAGCCGCGGATATAAGAGAAAGACTTCCGGCTTCGTTTTGGCAGACAAGCGAAGCACCGGAAGGGATATCGGAGATGAGCCGTATCAGATGAAACGCAAGTTTCCGCATATTTTTGTTGCTGTGGATGCCAACAGACGTGAGGGTATAGAGCGTTTGCTGATGCTCCCCCGGGATGTGCGGCCGGAGGTTATTCTGCTCGACGATGCCTTCCAACATCGCTACGTGAAACCTTCTCTCTCAATAGTGCTGACCGACTATCACCGACCATTCTATAAGGACAAGCTTCTTCCCATGGGTCTCTTGCGCGAGCCCACCGGCGGAGTGAAGCGTGCGGATATGGTTGTTGTGACCAAGTGCGAAGAGGGCATGTCCCTGGTAGAGTGCCGCGCCATGGAAGGATGCTTGAAGCATCAGGCGGTATACTTCTCTCGTATAGTATACGCTGATATCCGACCGGTGTTTGTTGCGTATGCAAAGACCCTGTCCTTACACAAAATCCGCAAGGAGGACGAGCTCTTGGCATTGGCGGGAATAGCTTCCCCCGATGGGTTCATCAAGGAGGCCCGGAAGATGTCGGACCAGGTGACGCCGGTGATATTCCCCGACCATCACGACTTTGGGAAATCCGACATCCGCCGCATCAATGATGTGTTTCTTGGGATGCGCCCGGAAGGGAGATATATCTTGGTCACGGAAAAAGATGCTGCAAGGTTGGTGGACAACCCTCTTGTCCCCGAAGAATGGAAAGCATGTATGTATTGCCTGCCCGTCACCGTTGCGTTTAGTCCGGACAGCAACTTCGACAACGAAATCATAAAACACATAACGACCTTCCCCAAACGAGGGTCGCGATAGATAAAAGATATGAGTAAACGAACAGAAATAGGAACATTGGGTGAGTTCGGTTTAATCCGCCACCTTACTGAAAAGATAGAACTGAAGAACGAGAGTACGGTAAAAGGTGTGGGCGATGATGCCGCCATTCTCTCCTACAACGAGAAGCAAGTGCTGGTGACAACCGACCTTTTGCTTGAGGGCATTCACTTCGACCTTACTTATACCCCGCTGAAGCATTTGGGATACAAATCGGCAGTGGTCAATTTCTCGGATATCTATGCCATGAACGGTAAGCCCAAGCAGATAACTGTCTCGCTCGGCATATCCAAACGCTTCTCGGTGGAAGATTTGGAAGAGTTTTATGCCGGACTCAGTTTGGCTTGCGATATCTATGGCGTCGATATTGTTGGGGGCGACACTTCCGCATCGTTGACGGGTTTGTGTATCAGTATTACCTGCATCGGCGAAGGCGAGAAGGGCAAAATCGTTACCCGCAGCGGAGCCAAGGATACTGACCTTGTATGTGTGTCGGGTGATTTGGGTGCTGCATATATGGGTTTGCAACTTCTTGAGAGGGAGAAAAACGTCTTCAAGGGAGAAAAAGATTTCACACCCGACTTTGCCGGCAAGGAATATCTCTTGGAACGTCAGCTGAAACCGGAAGCCCGCAAGGATATCATCGAGGCATTGGATAAGGCAGGAATTATCCCTACGTCGATGATGGATGTTTCCGACGGACTCTCCTCTGAGTTGCTTCATATTTCGAAGGAAAGCAAAGTGGGCTGTCGTATATACGAAGACCGTATCCCAATAGACTATCAGACAGCATCCATGGCAGAGCAGTTTAATATGAATTTGGTGACAGCGGCATTGAATGGCGGCGAGGACTACGAACTGTTGTTTACCGTCCCCCTTACTGACCACGAGAGAGTCTCTGAAATAAAGGGTGTCAGGGTCATCGGCCACATTACCCGTCCAGAGTTGGGCAACTATCTGATAGGTCGCGATGGGGGAGAAGTGGAACTGAAAGCTCAAGGCTGGAATTCGCTTAACGAATAAATTTTGACATTTTCTCCAAGCAATACTTGCGGGTGAAAAAAAAAACGCACACCTTTGC
>CAVJCD010000138.1:0-6514 GCA_963648005.1 Tannerellaceae bacterium
GGGTCGACAATACAACCATGAACGATATCGCACAGGCATCCAAGAAAGGTAGACGTACGCTGTATACCTATTTCAAGAGCAAAAATGACGTTTATCTGGCGGTGGTGGAGTCTGAGCTCGACCATTTGTATGCAATGCTGTTTGATGTGGCAGGGAGAGATTTGCCGGCAGACGAGAAACTGATAACGTTTGTCTACACCAGGCTGGATGCCATCAAGGCGCTCGTGTTTCGCAACGGCACGCTGAGAGCCAATTTCTTTCGCGACATATGGCGGGTGGAAAAGGTGCGCAAGGATTTCGACGTGCGCGAGACGGAACTCCTGAAGGGCATTTTGGATGCCGGAGTGGACGAGGGCGTTTTTGCCATGCCGGATACAGATGTCACCGCCGTTGTGCTCCATCATGCCTTGAAAGGATTGGAGGTGCCATACATCAGAGGCGTCATGGGCGACACCATTGCCCAGAGAGTTAAGCGCAGAGATAATGTGATGAATTTAATATTCAACGGAATTAAGATAAAGAAAGCATGAAACTATTAGAAGGAAAAGTGGCTGTTATAACCGGTGCTGCACGTGGTATCGGTAAGGCTATTGCTTTGAAGTTCGCTTCCGAAGGAGCGAATATTGCATTTACTGATTTGGTTATAGATGAGATAGGTGAAGCAACACAGAAAGAAATCGAGGCTTTTGGTGTGAAGGCAAAAGGATATGCTTCCAACGCTGCCAACTTCGAAGAAACACACGCCGTGGTAACGGAAATAGTGAACGATTTTGGCCGTATTGATATTCTTGTAAACAATGCCGGTATTACCAAAGACGGATTGATGGTTCGCATGGGCGAATCTCAGTGGGATGCCGTTCTGAACGTAAACCTGAAATCGGCGTTCAACTTTATCCATGCCTGCACACCTGTTATGATGAAACAGCGCTCGGGCAACATCATCAATATGGCTTCTGTCGTTGGCGTTCACGGTAATGCGGGGCAGTGCAACTATTCGGCATCGAAGGCCGGATTGATAGGTTTGGCCAAGTCCATTGCGCAAGAACTGGGCTCGCGCGGTATCCGCGCCAACGCCATTGCTCCGGGTTTCATCATTACGGATATGACAGCCAAGCTGCCGGAGGATGTTAAAGCAGAATGGTGTAAGAAGATACCTCTGCGCCGCGGCGGTACGCCTGAAGATGTGGCAAACATCGCTACCTTCCTTGCCTCCGACCTTTCTTCGTATGTGTCGGGCCAGGTTATACAGGTTGATGGCGGCATGAATATGTAAGTATGGAAGTCATCTACGAAGACAATCATATCATCGCGGTAAACAAAACGTGCCGTGAGATTGTGCAGGGAGATAAAACCGGCGATGCTCCTCTTTCGGAAATGCTCAAGGCATGGCTGAAAGAGAAGTATTGCAAACCGGGAAATGTTTTCGTAGGGGTTGCTCATAGATTGGACCGCCCTGTCAGTGGCATCGTTTTGTTTGCCAAGACAAGTAAGGCTCTGGCCCGTTTGAATGATATGTTCAGGGCAGGAGAGGTGAAGAAAACCTATTGGGCCATTGTTAAGCATTGTCCTGCGGAGGAAGAAGGTGAACAGGTTCATTGGCTGGTGCGCAACGAGAAACAAAACAAGAGCTTTGCTTATGATACGGAACGTCCCGGTTCAAAGAAAGCAATCCTTCATTATAAGGTGATAGCCCGCTCGGACAACTATTTCTTGTTGGAGGTGGACCTTAAAACCGGGCGTCATCATCAAATCCGTTGCCAGTTGGCAAGGTTGGGTTGTCCAATCAAGGGAGACCTTAAATATGGGGCAGACCGTTCGAACAAAGACGGAGGTATCAGCCTGCATGCACGCAGTGTTGAGTTTGTTCATCCTGTCTCGAAGAAAGAGATAAGGATTGTGGCTCCTGTCCCCGACGACAATCTTTGGAAAAGCATATCGGAAGGATTATAAAAACAATGCGCAAGGGGGAACCCTAAATAGGGTGGTTTATATGGACGGCAAGATTATATTAACCATCGGCCGCCAGTTTGGCAGCGGTGGGCGAGAAGTAGGACAGAAGTTGGCAAAAGAGTTGGGCATTGCCTACTACGACAAGGAGCTGATGGCAGTAGCCGCAAAAGAGAGTGGCTTGAATCAGGAGTTTTTCGAGAAGGCCGACGAGAGGGCTTCCAGTGGATTGTCGTATTCCTTTACAATGGGATATTTCAATATGGGAATGTTTGCCCCGTACAACGATATCCTTTCAAACGACAGGTTGTTTAAGTACCAAAGCGATGCTATCCGCAAATTGGCGGCTGAGCAGTCGTGCGTATTGATTGGGCGCTGTGCCGATTATATCCTGCGTGACGACCCTGCATGTCTCAGTTTCTTCATCCATACAACTCCCGAGCATCGTATACAACGCATCATAGGCAGACAGAATGTAACCGTTGAACAGGCAAAAGAACTGATGGAAAAGACGGATAAATCGCGTGCTGCTTACTACAACTACTACACCAACAAGGAATGGGGCGTTGCCTCTTCATACAATTTCTCCATCGACGCGTCTGTGTTGGGCGTCGACGAGACAGTGGCGTTTATCAAAAACTTTGTTGAGCGGAAAAGAGGTGTCAAACCTCCTCATTTGGGATAGCCCAAGGATTATTCCCCGGGATTATTCCAAAGGCCCTTCCCAAACGAAACAATCGGGGAATTTCTCCTTCAGCCCTTGAGTGGGCTCATTGAACAGACCGAAAACCGACGAGCCCGAACCCGACATTGAGGCGTATACGGCACCATGTTGATAGAGGCTATCCTTTATCTCTCCCACTATAGGATGCCGGCTGAATACACTCTTCTCAAAATCGTTTACCATAAGTTCTTTCCATTGCGTGACGGGCTGCTTTATGATGTCTTTCAACGAAACTGAAGGAACCCCTGGGGCGACAAGCGAGTAGGCTTCGGCTGTGGAGACTGCTACATTGGGTTTTACCAAGCAGAGATAATAACCTTTCAAAGACAATTGGATTGGTTCGAATATGTTACCCGTGCCACAGGCAAACACCGGTGTGTTGCGGATGAAGAAAGGACAGTCGGCACCGATGGACGCGGCTATCTCTTCCAATTTGCTGTCTGATATAGTCAGTTCGCAGAATTCGTTCAGCAGCTTCAGCATAAAGGCTGCGTCGGAAGACCCACCGCCAAGTCCGGCTCCAAAGGGAATGGCTTTCAGCAGATGAATCTCCAATGTCGGGAGGCTGTATTGTGTCTTGATTTTGTTCAGCGCCTTTACAACCAGATTCTTCTCCGCGGGTGCGTCTATCTGTATGCCTGTCTGCCGGAATGATGGCTCGTTGGCGGTTACTATCTCCAATGCGTCTTTCATCGGTATGGGATAGAACACGGTTTCGATGTCGTGATAACCGTCGGGACGTTTACCGATAACGTTTAGTCCCAAGTTTATTTTTGCATTCGGAAAACAAATCATAGGAGTCTCTTTTTAATTGTCGTTCTGCTTTTGGCGTTTGCCGTCTTTCCTCGCCTCCTTGGATGCCTCTTCAATGGTAATCGTATGGTTAGACCTATCGGAAAGGACGTTGGTTACAATCTCGTTCACCATCTGCTTCAGCTCATCCAGGAATGTCCGTGCCTCATATGTTCCCTGTTCAATTTGGCGCAGTTTCTTTTCCCACATGCCGGTAAGCTCGGCGCTTTTGAGCAGTTCTTCTTGTATGATGCCGATTAGTTCCTTCCCCGTTGCAGTAGGGTAGAGGCTTTTGCGTTCTTTTCGGATATAGTTGCGTTTAAACAGTGTCTCGATAATAGCAGCCCGCGTGGATGGGCGACCGATGCCGTTCTCCTTCAGAGCATCCCGCAAGTCTTCGTTGTCTACCAACTTACCGGCTGTCTCCATTGCCCGAAGCAAGGTTGCCTCCGTATATGGCTTGGGCGGAGTTGTCCATGTCTCTTTCAATAACGGTTTATGAGGTCCTGATTCTCCTTGGGTGAAGTTTGGTAAAATGCCTTCTTCTTCTTCCGCCGGCTCGGCATTTTGGTCTTTTTGCTCCGTTCCGAACACGATGCGCCATCCCGGCTTCAGTATCTGCTTGCCGGTTGCCTTGAATTCCACCTTGCCGGCATTACCAAGCACGGTTGTGGTTGATATCTCGCAATCCGGATAGAAAGCGGCAATAAAACGCCGCGCAACCAAGTCGTACACCTTTTGTTCGTCATCCGTCAGGTTCCGTGCAGGCACACCGGTAGGGATGATTGCATGATGGTCGGTTACCTTGGAGTTGTCGAATACCTTTTTCTTTTTCTGAATCTTGGTGGCGAGTAGCGGGGCGGTCAGCTCGGCATAGTCGGCCAATCCTTTCAATATGTTCGGGACTTTCGGATAAATATCCTCACTCAGGAATGTGGTGTCCACACGCGGGTAGGTCGTCACCTTCTTTTCATACAACGACTGAATCAGTTTCAACGTGTCGCCGGCGGTGAACGAAAACTTCTTGTTGCATTCCACCTGCAACGAGGTGAGGTCGAAAAGGCGGGGCGCATATTCCTTCCCTTTCTTCTCGGTTATGTTGGTGATGCTAAAAGCCTCTTGTTGCACGGCTTCAAGGAGAGCCTCCCCTTCTTCTTTTTTCGTGAATTTGCCTTTGGTGGCAGAAAATGTTGTGTTTCGGTAGACGGTTTTCAGTTCCCAATAAGGCTCGGGCTTGAAGTTGTCTATTTCTGCCTGTCGGTTTACTATCAATGCCAATGTCGGAGTTTGGACACGACCGATGGAAAGCACCTGGCGGTTTTGTCCATAGCGGATTGTGTATAGGCGGGTGGCATTCATTCCCAGTAGCCAATCTCCGATGGCGCGCGCCAAACCTGCTTCGTATAGAGTCCTGAATTCGGATTGTTCCTTTAGGTGCTGAAACCCTTCGCGGATGGCTTCCTCGGTCAAGGAAGAAATCCACAGTCGATAAACCGGACAGGCGCAGCCGGCTTTCTGCATCACCCAACGTTGTATCAACTCTCCTTCCTGGCCGGCATCACCGCAGTTGATTACAGTGTCTGCATTCCTAATAAGTGATTCAATTGTTTTGAATTGCTGTTCGTATGTGGAATTGCTGATTAGTTTGATACCGAAGCGGGGCGGAATCATCGGGAGCGAACCTAGGCTCCATCTTTTCCATTCAGATGTGTAGTCGTGAGGCTCCTTAAGTGTGCATAAATGTCCGAACGTCCAAGTAACTTGATATCCGTTGCCCTCGATATATCCGTTCATCTTTTTGGTTGCTCCCAACACACCGGCAATCTCGCGTGCCACACTTGGTTTCTCAGCAATACAAACTTTCATCGGTGATTTAATGACAGGACAGGTTTCGCTCTTAGCGGAGGTTCCTGGCGGATTCGAACCGCCGTAAATGGTTTTGCAGACCACTGACTAAGCCACTCATCCAAGGAACCATGCAAACGTTTGACGTTGACGTTGTAAAAGATATAGATTGAGGTACCTGGCGGATTCGAACCGCCGTAAATGGTTTTGCAGACCACTGACTAAGCCACTCATCCAAGGTACCAATGTTTCGTCTACGCGTTTGCATCAACGTGAGTGCAAAGGAATGTAAAATATTTTGATTGCGCAAATATTCCTTGCCCCGGCTGCGCATAAATTGCTTCATAAACTAAAAAAGCTATCTTTGCTACCTCAAATAATGTATTGAGCCATGGTAACAGAAATTATTGACGGAGAAAAAATTCAAGAAGTTAAGAAATACATAGATGAAGGCGAAAGCTTTGTTATTGTGACCCATGTTGCCCCCGATGGCGATGCTCTCGGTTCGTCTCTGGGGCTCTATCATTTCCTAAAGAAGTATGGTAAGGAAAATGTGAAGGTTGTTGTTCCAAACGATTTCCCCTCGTTCTACAATTGGATGCCCGGAGCAAAAGATATTGTGATATACGACAAGAACGTTCAACTTGCCGAGCGATATCTCAAGAATGCGAATGTTGTTCTTTGTTTGGACTTCAATGCAGCGAAGCGAGTGGACAGGCTGGCTCCGGCCGTTTTAGGGGCTGAGGGACGCAAGGTGTTGATAGACCATCACCTTGAGCCCGACCTCCCTTGCCAAGTGGTGATATCGCATCCGGATATGTCGTCCACCAGTGAACTGATTTTCCGTTTCCTATGTCAGATGGGAATGTCTGATGAGATAACGAAAGATGTTGCTACATGCATATACACGGGAATGATGACGGATACAGGTTCGTTTACCTACAACTCCAACGACCCGGAGATTTATCTGATTATAGGCGAACTTATCAAGAAGGGTATCGATAAGGACCAGATATACCGTAATGTCTATCAAGTTTATTCGGCAAACCGTTTGCATATGCAGGGATACGTTTTGTATAGAAACATGAAAATCTATCCGAAGTATCATACTGCTTTGATTGTGCTCTCAAGCAGAGAACTGAGCCGTTTCCATTACCAGACGGGAGATACAGAAGGATTTGTCAACCTGCCGCTGAGTATTAAGGG
>CAVJCD010000139.1:0-6468 GCA_963648005.1 Tannerellaceae bacterium
GTTTACTTTAGAGGAGAGGGCTGACCCTTAAAGTTAGGGTCAGCATTCGTAATCAACGCATGCTCGGTCGGCTTTCACCGGCCCGATAATGCCAACTGCTACGGCAACGTGTTCCGGGTGGTTGGCATATTTTTTTACGTCCTCAAGCGTATTGAGCTCTGTTGTCAGGATAATATCCCAAGTCTCTTCCTGATTGATGTTGAAATCGACGCGAATCATACGTAGAACATCAACCTTGTCAATCAACGCTTCCAGGCGTGTCTTTATTTCCTGCATTTTAGTCAGCTTTTCAGCCTCAGATGCAAACTCTTTTAGCTTAAACATTACGATGTGTCTTACCATAGATGTTTTGTTTTAAATTACATATGTTCGTCTAAATAGGAATCTTTGTATCCCAAGAAATACAATATGCCGTCTAATCCGATTGTGGAGATAGACTGGTTGGCGTTTTCTTTTACCTTCGGTTTGGCATGGAAGGCAATGCCCAATCCGGCTATACTTATCATAGGCAAGTCGTTTGCACCATCACCCACAGCCACAGTCTGACGGATATCAACGTTCTCTATCTGGGCGATGAGTCTGAGGAGTTCGGCTTTTCGTTTGCCGTCGACAATGTCGCCCACCGAGCGGCCTGTCAACTTGCCGTTTTCCACTTCAAGTTCGTTGGCATATACATAATCTATATTGTATTTCTGCTTTAGGTAGTTGCCAAAATAGGTAAATCCTCCGGAGAGGATAGCAATCTTGAATCCTACCTTCTTGAGGATGCGCATCAATCTGTCTACACCTTCTGTTATGGGCAGGTGCTCTGCTATTTCTTGCATCACGGATACGTTGAGACCCTTGAGAAGGGCGCAACGTTGGCGGAAACTCTCACTGAAGTCAATCTCGCCACGCATAGCAGATTCAGTGATGGCCTTCACCTTGTCGCCCACACCGGCGCGTACGGCAAGTTCGTCAATCACCTCAGTCTCGATGAGCGTTGAGTCCATATCGAAGCATATCAAGCGACGCATGCGGCGATACATACTGTCTTCCTGAAAGGATATATCCATAACCTGCTCGGTGGAAAGTTTCATGAACTCTGCCTTCATCCTCTCTTTGTCGCGAGGAGTGCCGCGGACGGAGAACTCAACACTTGCCTTGGGGGTACGGGCATCTTCGTCCAAGGGAATACGACCGGTTAGGCGCTTGATGTCATCTATGTTCATCCCTTGGTCTGCCACAATGCGGGTTACTCCGGCTATTTGCCTTGCCGTCAGTTTCCGCGCCAAGATGGTTATGATATAACGGTTCTTACCTTGCATGCCAACCCATGTTCTGTAGTCTTGTTCCGATACCGGGTTGAAACGTACGTTCACGTCCAGTTCGTAACTCTTGAAGAGTATCTTTTTCAGAATATCACCCGAGTTTTCCTCAGTGGCTTGATAGAGAATACCCAGCGACAGATTGTTGTGAATGTCTGCCTGACCGATATCAAGTATGGATGCATTGTTCTCAGCCAGGATTTCAGTAAGGGCGGCAGTAACGCCCGGGCGGTCGGCACCATTTATATTGAGTAGAATGATTTCGTCTTTTTGTTTCATATCCATCGGGGTTTGGCTATGCAGCAAAGGTATGTAAAAATTCAAAGGTAGTAACCATTTTTACAGATGCGTTCCCTTTACATGTGATTTAAATTTATGTTACAGAACATAGAAAAAGCCTTGCTTTTGCCGGTTTTACAATGCGAGGTTTGGCGGGAAAAGGGATTTGACCGTATATTTGCCGCCGTTTACCGGCAAGATGGTGGTTCTTTGGCGAAGGAAAAACGCTTGTCGGTTTCCTGAAAATCAGGAGTCGGAACATACAAACAGGTTGAAAAACGCGGTCGATAAGACAGGACCGATTGTTGGGATGCGGAAGGGTTTGCTCCGATTAGGTTTAACGTAAACATTACATTATGAAGGTAAAAGCTTATGTCCTCAGTGTGGTTGTTGTGTTGTCAACAATGTCATCAGCCACAAAGGAAGCGATATCAACCGAGGGAACAAACCCGGGAGATTTGGCTCCGAGGATAGAGTCTTTAGGAAATGAACAAGGGTTCAGTTTTCAAAATTATTCAGGGCGTTACACGTTGCTAAACTTTTGGGCAGCCTACGATGCCGAATCGCGGGTTCGTAACGTTCTCTTGTGGAATGAGGTCAGCAAGATGAGTTCCGGTAGAGTGGATATGTATTCTGTCTCTTTTGATGAGAAAGAGTCGATTTTTGCTGAGACAGTGAAGATGGACGGATTGGCAGACACGAAGCAGATTCATGATAAGCTTGGCAAAAAGTCGGAGTTGTATCAGAAGTTTAACCTAGGAAAGGGTTTGAAGAGCTATCTGATAGATGACAAAGGGGTCATCGTTGCCGAGAATGTGACACCGGAGAAGTTGATTGAATTTTTGAAGAGTGTTTAATCGAAAAGATTGAGGTATTGAAAGAGGGGTTGCGTTGTAGCAAGTGCTACGATGCAGCCCCTTTTCTTTTGCCCGCCTGCCTTGGCGGAATGTCGGTTTTCCTAAGGTATGAACCTTTGGACGAAAAGGTACGAACGTTTTGCCCGAAAGGTTCGTACCTCCCTAAAAACAGCCGCCGTGTTACTTGGCATTTTCCACTTCTTCGGTATGGAGTGGAATCTTCTTTCCGAGCAGGCGTGCTCCAGTTTCGGTGATAAGATAGTTCTCTTCGTTGCGGATGCCACCGAAATCTTTGTAGGTGAAAAGTTTCTCGTAGTTGATGAATTCGGTGAACTTGTTCTCGCTTTTCCACAAATCCATCAATTCGGGGATGAAATAGATTCCCGGCTCGATGGTGAGAACAAATCCCGGCTCCAGTTCGCGTCCAAGGCGAAGAGACTTGCGACCAAACTGTGTGCTCTTGGGCTTTCCGTTGTATCCGACATACACTTCGCCCAAGTTCTCCATATCATGTACGTCAAGCCCCATCATATGTCCCAACCCTGTGGGCATAAACATTGCGTGGGCTCCTGCCTTTACAGCTTCCATCGGGTCGCCTTTAACGAAGCCCAGGTCTTTCAATCCCTCCATGATGACTTTGCAAGACAACTCGTATACGTCCACGAACGGAATCCCAGGACGAAGAGCAGCCACCGAAGCCTCATGGGCAGCTACCTGAATATCATAAACATCTTTCTGACGAGTTGTAAACTTGGCATCAGCCGGAATGGTGGATGACATATCGCCGGCATAACCCATTTCCGTCTCGGCACCGGCATCAAGCAACAACATATCGCCGCTCTTAATCAAATGACTATGGTCGTGGTTGTGTAATGTCTGTCCGTTGATGGTAGCAATGACAGGAAACGAAAGTTCATAGTTATGGGCATAAGCCACCTCGGATACGGCAGCTGCCACCTCGCTTTCGCGGACTCCCGGACGAACCGTGCGCATGGCCATCAGGTGCATATCGGCAGTAACCACACAAGCTTTTTCTATTTCAACAATCTCTTCTGCCGTCTTGTGGTTACGCATGTTGACTACACCATATATAAATGGAACAGAAGGTTGCTCTGCGCCAGGGGCGATGCCTAACCATTGAAGTAGCTTTATCTGATGCTCCGCACGATATGTTGGGAGATAATGAATCTGTTGTTTCTTTTGCTGAACAGCTTTCAGGTATTGCTCAATCTCTTTGGAGGGACGAACTTCCGTGATACCTGTCATTTCGCTCTTTTCTTTCAGCGAGGGTTGCGTTCCCATCCACACAATATCGTCGATGGTCAGTTCGTCGCCGAAGATGATTTCACGGTTGTTGTCTATGTCGATGATGGCAGACAATCCGGCATACGGCAGTCCGAAGAAATAGAGGAATGTGGAATCTTGGCGGAAGTGATAAGTGTTGTCTGCGTAATTCATTCCCGACTCATCGTTACCAAGGAAAAGCAACAGACCCGAACCAACGGTCTGTTTAAGTTTAGCCCGGCGGGCTATGTAGGTTTCTTTACTGAACATAAGAATATGTTTTTGGTTTATCGGTCTCAAATGTAGGCAAAATATTCGTCTCCCGGCCAAGGGATGGCTGAATAAATCGCAACAATCAATGGAGAGGGGTGTTCTTCTTGTAGTACTCGAAGCGTTGCAGAATTTCTTTTATGTAGTCATCTGTTTCCGAGCCACGCAGATATCCGTGCTTGCAAACCGAGTCGTTGTAGTACTTCGGGTCGCTCTTCAGACGGATATATTCAGACACATTGTTGTCCCAAACATTTGGGTCTTTCCCATATTTTTTTGCCAATCGTTGGGCGTCGTAGATATGCCCGATACCGGCATTGTAGGAGGCCAAAACAAACTTGAGCTTCTCCTTTGGGTCGGTTATTTTGGAAAATCCCTGACGGAATTTGCGCAGACAATCCACCCCCGCACGGATTCCTACATCCGGGTCTTTCAGTTCATGGGGGGTAATACCAAGCCTTTTGGCTGTGTTGGGCATAATCCCCATCAATCCTTCGGCTCCCGCCCAGGATACTGCCGTCGGATTGAAATGAGATTCTTGATAGGAGATGGAGGCAATCAGCCGCCAGTCCCAGCCAATGATTTTGGAATGTTTCTTAAACAGCTCATCGTAGGGGGAGATATGTCCGTTTTTAATATGAGGCATATCTGTGGTTGGAGGTTGTTTGCTCAGTTCGAAATAGCGCTTCACCAAAGCCCGATAGGCATGGCTTCCCGATTTGTCGGATGTCCAGGCATTGATTGCTTCTGCCAACTGCGGACTGCTCTTGCGTACTATCCACGAAGAACGTTGCTTGAAGCTGATTTTAAGTGATGCGTTGATGTTCCAGTAATAGGTCTTGTTCAGACGGGCAATATTGTCATCGCTTATGGTATAGGGTATTTCCCCCTGCGAGACCATGGCAATGAGGTCTTCGGTCGTAACCGTATCTCGTTCTATATCCTTAATCACGATGCCTCCGCCCAATTCCTTGTCCAGGTTCTTGAGGCGTTCGTGATATTTGGTGCCCGATTTCACATACACGGTCTTGCCAATCAACTCGGTTACGTCCTTTAGGATGGTGTCTCCTTTGTTGGCGCGCTGAACCAATACCTGGCTAGTCATCTCCTCGCGTCCGCAGTAGAGATAATGTTCTTTCAAGTTATTGTTGATTTGGATAGGGTAGGCAACGACATCGGCTTCACCAGCCTCCAGCATCTCAATCAAGCGGGTTGCGTTCTCGGCTACTTTGATGTTTAGCTTCAGCCCCTCGGAGCGGGCAAAGTCGCTAATCAAATCATACTCGTAGCCCATCGGCCCCATCTTATATTGGAAGTAGGAAATGGAGCTATAGAGCGTTACTGCCGTAATCTCGCCCCCGGCTTTTAATTCCGGCAAATCTCTATGAACAACGCTTTCTTCCGTTTGCTTTTTCTCGTAGCAACCACTCAAAAGCAAAGGAATACACAAAAGGGGGATGAGTTTGCGGAACACTATAGGGTGAAATATTATTCTTTCTTTTCGAGCAAGACCACGTTCTCTACATGATGAGTGTGGGGAAACATGTCGACGGGACGAACCTTCCTTACATGGTACTTTACGCAAAGCAGACTCAAGTCGCGTGCTTGCGTTGCCGGATTACAACTCACATATACTATACGCTTGGGCTCGGCAAAGAGTATGGTGTTGATTACGTCATCGTGCATCCCGGCACGAGGCGGGTCGGTGATTATTACATCCGGACGGCCATGCTGATTGATGAAGTCCGCCGTGAGGATATCTTTCATGTCGCCGGCAAAGAAGAGCGTATTGTCAATGTTGTTCAACGCCGAATTGACGCGGGCATCCTCAATTGCTTCGGGCACGTATTCAATGCCGATAACTTTCTTGGCCATGCGAGAAACGAAGTTGGCAATAGTGCCCGTCCCCGTATAAAGGTCGTACACCAGTTCATTGCCGGTCAGGTTGGCAAATTCGCGTGCTACCTTATATAGATTGTATGCCTGTTCGCTGTTTGTCTGATAGAACGATTTCGGACCGACTTTAAATCTTAGCCCTTCCATCTCTTCAATGATATGGTCTTTGCCACGGAACACGAGGACTTCCTGGTCTGTAATCGTGTCGTTACACTTCTCGTTTATCACATACATCAAGGATGTTATTTCCGGGAACTGCTCTGCCACATGTGTGAGCAAGGCTTCGCGGCGTGCCTTGTCTTCATGGAAGAACACAACTACCACCATCAAATCGCCCGTTGAGGCAGTACGAACCATCAAGGTGCGGATAAAGCCCTCCTGACTTCTGAGGTCGAAGAACGGGTAACCCTCGTGCGATAGGCAATAGTCTTTGATGCAAAGACGGATGCGGTTGGATATGTCGTCTTGCAACCAACATTTGTGTATGTCGAGCACCTTGTCGAACATTCCCGGAATATGAAAGCCTACGGCATTCATGTCGTTGAAGGTTACGCCCGACTGCACTTCTTCTTCCG
>CAVJCD010000140.1:0-6431 GCA_963648005.1 Tannerellaceae bacterium
GCCGTAAGGTGCTATTGCATTATTTTGGGGAAGAATATTTGGAAGATAATTGTGGAAATTGTGATAATTGTTTGAACCCCAAAAAACAAGTGGAAGCAAAAGAGTTGTTGATTACTGTGCTTGAAGCCATAAGTGCGTTGAGGGAAAAGTTTAAGACAGAGTATATTGTTAATATGTTGGTTGGGAATGAGACTACCGAAATTCAGTCTTACAAACATAATGAGATGGAGATTTTCGGTTCGGGCGCAGATGAAACCGACAAAACCTGGAATGCGGTTATTCGCCAAGCATTGATAGCCGGTTATATCAAAAAGGATATCGAAAACTATGGTTTGCTGAGAATCACATCAAAGGGAAAAGATTTTATAAAGAATCCGGTGTCTTTCAAGATAACGAAAGACAATGAGTTTGAAGATGAGGATGATGATGTGTCGGTTCGCGGTGGTTCTACTTGTGCGGTAGACCCGGTCCTTTTCTCTATGATGAAAGATTTGCGTAAGAAATTGTCCAAACGTTTGGAAGTTCCTCCGTTTGTTATCTTTCAAGACCCATCATTGGAAGCAATGGCTACTACTTATCCGGTTACGTTGGAGGAGTTACAAAACATACCCGGAGTTGGTGCCGGTAAAGCAAAACGATATGGAGAAGAATTCATTGCATTAATCAAGAAACATGTTGAAGAAAATGAAATTGAACGCCCGGAAGATTTGCGTGTCAGAACAGTTGCCAACAAGTCTAAGCTAAAAGTTTCGATTATACAACGAATCGACCGTAAGGTGGCTTTGGATGAAATTGCTGTAACGAATGGTCTTGAATTCAGTGAACTGTTGGACGAAATAGAAGCTATTGTTTATTCCGGGACGCGCATCAATATTGATTATTTTGTCAATGATGTGATGGACGAAGACCGTGTGACAGACATATATGAATATTTCAAGGATTCTGAGACGGACGACTTGGAAGAGGCAATTGAGGAATTGGGCGGTGATTATACAGAGAATGAAATTCGCTTGATACGCATCAAATTCCTTTCAGAAATGGCCAATTAATACACGAGATTTTCCAATTAGGGGTTGCGGTAGACTAACATAAAAAACGCAAATTTGATTGGGCATGTATACTTTTGGAGGATGTTGTCCGTTAAATCTGTGTTATGTATGTGTTTAATGGTATGGCAAACAGATTTTTGATTAAAAAAGTACTTATACTGTCCTTATTGTTCGCTTGTTTGGTAGGTGAAGCTGCCAATAAAACAGACTCCGTAGTGATGACTGTGGCCGGAAAATCGGTGTCATTGGATGAATTCATTTTCATGCTGCGGAAGAACAGCGATGTTGACCTATCGGAACAGAAATCGTTGGAAAGTTATGTGGAGCTGTATAAAAACTTCAAGTTGAAGGTGGCTGAGGCAGAATCATTGGGTTTGGACAAGACGAAAGAATTTGCCGATGAGTTGGATGAATATCGGGCTCAGTTGACTTTGGGTTATTTATCAGACCATAGTGGAGAAGAATCCGCCGTCAGGGCTGAGTATGACCGTTTGGGAGAAGTTTTGGAATTAAGCCATATCTTGTTCCGTTTGCCTGAGAAGACAGTTTCGAAAGATACGGTGGCTGTTTACGATAAGGCTATGAAGGCTTACGAACGTATAAAGAATGGCGAAGATATTTCCGTTTGTGGCAAGGAGCTTGCCGAAAAGGATGCCACGAAACAAACCATATATGAATATGTACGTTGTTTAATGCCTTTGCATGCTTTAAAGGCTTTCGAAAATGCTGCTTATTCCATGAAGCCCGGTGAAGTATCCATGCCGGTTCGTTCAGCCTTGGGATTTCATATTATCAAGTTGCATAATCGTAAGCCCAATCCGGGTATGCGTCATGTCGCTCATATTCTAATATCGTTTCAGAAGGATTCTGTGACGCGTAGTGATGATGAGGCATTGGCATTGGCGGAAGAGGTTTACCGTAAGGCACAGGGCGGAGCGGACTTCAAAAAGTTGGCCGAAGAATATTCTTCAGACAAGGCTTCTGCACGTCAAGGAGGCGAGGTGCCTTGGTTTGGTGTTGGAGAGATGGTGGAACCTTTTGAAAGAGGTGCTTTTGCCTTGAACACTCCGGGTGAACTTTCAAAACCCATAAAAACGCGTTTCGGGTATCATATCATTAAATTGATTGAAAAACGGGAGATGCCTTCTTTCGATGAAAAGAAAAAAGACTGGTCGCGAATCATGTCGCAGGGTGAACATAATTTTGAATACTACAAGGCATTCGACGAACGCATGAAAAAGGAATATGGGTATGTCTTTTATCCGGAGGCATATGCCGAGTTACAAACTCTGTGTAATGATTATTTCCCCACAGATGAGGAATTTTATGAAAAGGCAAAGGGTATGAACAAGACCTTGATTCACTTGGTGGATACTGATTTCCCGCAGAGTGAGTTTGCGGGGTATATCCGCAGCTGTCCATTCTCGACAAAGACCTATTCCGGCGATTTTATGCAGGAGGTGTTTGATTTGTTCGTCCGTGATATAGCCACCACGGCAGAGCGCAAAAACCTCGACATCAAACATCCCGAATTCAAATATCTTATGCAGGAATATCGTGATGGTATTCTATTGTTCAACATAAGTACTCAAAAGGTGTGGAGCAAGCCTGCCGGTGAACAGTCTGAGTTGGAGAAAGCTTGGCTGAAGGAACTGAATGAGAAATATCCTGTTACAATTAATTGGAAATTGTTGAAAAAACTAAAGAAATAAGAAGGTGCCGATTATGAAATGTTGCTTCATCTTTATAGCATTCGTATCTTTGCTGTGTTCGTGTAAACGTGCTCAGCCCACCAATGATGCGGATGCGTTGGTAAGGGTGAAAGACAGGATATTGAAGCGGTCAGAAGTGGTTAGTTTGATTCCTAAGGGTACGTCTTCGGCGGACAGTTTGTTGTTGGCTGAGAATTTTGTAAAAAAATGGGTGAAAGACGCTTTGGTTTACGATGTCGCTCAGCGCAACCTGGGGAGCGAGAAGAAGGAGATTGATAAATTAGTAGAAGAATACCGGCATTCGCTTGTCTGTTACCGATATCAGGAGCGTTTAATAAAAGATAGGTTGTCGGCGGATATTTCCGAAAGCGATAAACTGAACTACTATGAAGTGAATCGTGATAAGTTTGTACTCGACAAAGCTCTAATCAAGGGCCTTTTCCTAAAGATACCGGTAGATGCTCCAGGTTTGCCGGAGGTGAAGGTGTGGTACAAATCAACTTCTGAAACTTCCTTGGAAAAAATTGAGAAGTATATCGTGCAGAACGCTGCTGTTTATGACTACTTCTACGACAGATGGGTGGGGTTTGATGAGGTGATGGATAATATTCCGGTTCATGTGTCTGATGCCAATGCCTATTTGAAAGCGAACAAAAACGTGGAGGTGGCGGATAGTAGTTATTGTTATCTGCTGAACATTAAGGAATATATTCCGGGAGGGAGCGTTGCTCCATACGATTATGCCAGCTCGCAAATTACAGAGATGTTGGTCAATCAGCGGAAAGTGGATTTTTTGAAAACGTTTGAAGAAGAGTTGTATAAAGATGGAATCAGAGACGGCGACGTGCAGTTCTGTTCGCGGCCGTAATCTGAAACTAAAGTAAAGCTAGATGTGATGAAAAAGATTTTGACAGTATTCATTCTTGCCTGCGTGTCTTGCGTGGTAATGGCACAAGACAATGTGATTGATGAGATTGTGTGGGTGGTAGGAGATGATGCTATTCTGCGTTCGGACGTGGAAACGCAACGTTTGTATATGCAGAATGAGGGCGAACGTTTGGATGGTGACCCGTATTGTGTGATACCGGAACGTATGGCGATACAGAAGCTATACTTAAACCAAGCGAAGATAGACAGTGTTGAGGCCAACGAGAGTCAGGTTATACAGCAAGCCGACCAATGGGTAAATTGGGCAATCAACCAAATTGGGTCGAAAGAGAAGGTTGAGGAATATTTCGGGAAGAAGATTTCGCAGATACGAGAAGACCAGAAAGAGAAAATCCGTGAACAGCAGATTGTGGCAGAGATGCAACGAAATCTGATTGGAGAGATTAAACTGACGCCTTCTGAAATCCGGAAGTTTTATAATGAGATGTCGAAAGACAGCATGCCGACAATCCCGACGGTTGTTGAGGTGCAAATCATTACTATCGAGCCAAAGATTCCGTTTGATGTGACGGATGCCATAAAGGCTCGTCTGCGTGATTTCACGGAGCAGATAAACAGTGGAAAGATGGAGTTCTCTACTTTGGCGCGTTTGTATTCCGAAGACCCCGGTTCGTCAGCACGAGGTGGAGAACTGGGTTTTATGAGTAAGACCGACCTGTTGCCGGAGTTTGCCAATGTGGCGTTCAACCTCTCGGATTCGAAGCGCGTGTCGCAGATAGTACAGACCGAATACGGATTCCATATTATTCAGTTGATTGAGAAACGTGGTAATCGTATAAACTGTCGCCACATTTTGCTCAAACCGAAAGTTTCGGAAAAGGAACTGACGGAAGCAACAGCCCGTATGGATTCTTTGAGTACAGATTTGAAAGCCGGTAAATTCTCGTTCGAGGAGGCTGCCACATTTGTTTCTTACGATAAGGACACCCGAAACAACAAAGGTTTGATGGTGAACCAGAATCAGGAGGGAAGTAATTATGGTACTTCCAAATTCGAAATGCAGGAGCTTCCGCAGGAGGTAGGTAAGGTTGTGTATGAAATGCAGGTGGGCGAAATCTCCAAACCTTTTACCATGATTACCTCCAAGCAGAAGGAAGTGGTTGCCATTGTTAAACTGAAATCCCGTATAGAACAGCATAAGGCTAATCTTTCAGACGATTTCCAGGCTATGAAGAGCATGGTGGAAAAGAAGAAGAAAGAAGAACTATTGGACAACTGGATTAGAAAACAGCAGAAAAGCACCTATGTCCGTATTGCTGAAGGATGGCGTAATTGCGATTTCAAGTATCCGGGTTGGGTGAAAGAATGAAAAACGTAAACAGGTGTTTCCTTGTAGGGGTATTTTGTCTGTTGACTGTTTGTGCCGGAGCACAAGTCCGGGATATTGCCCCGATTGGTCGAGATTCTACTTTGGAAACATCGCCGGCTACCGATACTGTTACAACTAAAACAACATTGGTTTATTTGCTGCATGCCGACACAGTGTCGTATGATGAGGACGCGATGAAGGCGGATGCGCAGTTCTTGGAAGGAAATGTGAGTTTTCGGCACGACAGTTCGTTTATGTATTGCGACAGTGCCTACTTCTTTGAGGCAACCAATTCATTGGAAGCGTTGGGTAATGTGAGGATGGAGCAGGGCGATACGTTGTTTGTGTATGGCAACTACCTGTTTTACGACGGAAACACACAGATTGCCCGTCTGCGCGAGAATGTAAGGATGGAAAACGGGCAGGTGACGCTCTTTACCGACAGTTTGAACTACGAACGCGCCAATAATATAGGTTACTATTTCGATGGCGGTTTGATTGTTGACTCCCTCAATCAATTGTCCTCCTTCTACGGGCAATACTCTCCCGCCACGAAGTTGGCTGTCTTCAACGACAGTGTGCGTTTGGAGAATCAGAATTTCACGTTGTATTCCGATACGCTTCAATATAGCACGGATAGGAAGATTGCCACCATATTGGGCCCGTCGGTTATAGTTTCCGACAGTGGAACAATCCATTCTTCCCACGGATGGTATGACACGGAGGCAAACACAGCCCTGTTGTTGGAGAGGTCGGAGGTCTGTTCGGGTAACAGACTCTTGATTGGTGATTCAATTGCGTACGACCGGGATGCCGGCTTTGGTGAAGCCTTTGGGAATATGAGCATACGCGACACGGCGCAGAAGGTGATATTGAATGGACAATACGGTTTTTATAACGAGCGGACGGAGTATGCATTTGTAACAGACAGTGCCTGTTTTTGGGAATATTCGCAAGGCGACACGCTCTATCTGCATGCCGATACCCTGGAGATGACGGTGCTCGATTCAACATCCCGTGAGATAAAAGCATTTTATGGCGTGCGTTTCTACCGCACCGATGTGCAAGGCGTTTGTAACCATATGCAGTTTAACACCCGGGACTCAGTATTATATATGAATGGCAACCCGGTGCTGTGGAACGAGCAATATCAGATTTCCGGCGACACGATTGAGATGTTTATGAAAGACGGCACAATCGACTATGCGCATGTGATTCAATATGCATTTGCCGTGCAGCATATCGATTCGTCGTACTACAATCAGCTGAAGGGTAACGACCTTAAGGCCTATTTTGAAGGCAAGGCTGTTAGGAGGATTGAAGTTGAGGGGAATGCCGAGTCTATTTTCTATCCTTTAGACAATGGAGCGATGATTGGCTTGAATGAAACAAAGAGCGGATTCATGACCATTT
>CAVJCD010000141.1:0-6393 GCA_963648005.1 Tannerellaceae bacterium
GTGGGAGGGTTACGGGAACTGTAGTGGATGAGTTTGGCCCTGTTGCCGGAGCATCCGTTGTTGTTAAAGGAACGACTAACGGAACGATTACCGACATGGACGGTAAGTTTACGTTAGACGGTTTGAAAAACGGAGACATAATACAGGTTTCCTTTGTGGGATATGCCACTCAGGAAACGAGGTATGACGGCGGGTCTGTCTTGAAAATCCAGTTGAAAGAGAGTTCGCATGCATTGGACGAAGTGGTTGTAACCGCACTCGGTGTTAAGCGTGAGAAAAAAGCTCTGGGTTATTCGGTGACAGAATTGAAGAGCGAAGAATTGAATGCTAACCTAATTAACCCTGTGCAGGCTTTGCAGGGTAAAGTTGCCGGTGTGGAGATAACGGCATCCGACGGTGGTATGTTTGGTGCTTCCAAGATTCTTATCCGTGGTGCTTCAACCCTGAACAAGAACAACCAGCCGATTTATGTGATTGACGGTGTTGTTTTGGACAATGCCATCGTAGAGAACGACGCCGACTGGAATGGTGGTGACCAAAACTACGGTAATGAACTGAAGAACCTTAACCCGGACGACTTTGAGTCTGTTTCCGTGTTGAAAGGTGCTGCTGCTACGGCGCTTTACGGTTCGCGTGGTTTGAATGGTGCTGTAGTGATTACAACAAAGAGCGGTAAAGGAAAGAAGAAAACAACAGTACAGCTCTCGCAGACATTCGGTTTTGACAAGGTGACGGCCCAGCCGACACTCCAGAACGAATATGCAGAGTCGTTCTTCTACAATTCCTCGCCCAATACTCCATTCAATATGAACGACCTCTATTGGACGAACGAAGAAGGATATCTTTCTTACAAGACTTTGTCATCGTATAACGAAATGGGTACGGCTTTCGGTCCTTCGTTCGAATATTTGCGCCAGAATGCCAAGGACGGGAAAATTGAGATGTATGACGGTAAGCTTTATACCCCTCAGGCCTACGAAAACAACTTCAAGGATGCCTACGACACGGGTTTCTCAACCAATACCAACGTGTCGGTTTCGGGAGGCAACGACCGCACAACCTTCTACACCTCCCTTTCTTATCGCTACAATGACGGTACGTTGCCAAACAACGACTTCCGCCGTTTGAGCGGTATGGCAAAGGCTTCGCACAAAATAACGGATGACATCGAGCTTGAAGCGAGCATGACATACGCAACCTCGAAGCCGCGTAATGCACAGCCCAACATAGGTCTAAACTTCGTGATGGGTACATGGGACCGTATGTATGACGCAAAATACTATCGCGACAAATATAAAGGTGCTCATGGCGGATTGGCTCAGACTTCGTATGGCGACGAGTGGGGTTACGTAATAGGCCGTGGTATTTGGTGGGGTATTTGGGAAAATGAATACTACCAGAAGGAAACGGTGCTGCGTCCGGATTTGAAGCTCACATGGAGCCTGACTCCCTGGCTCAAGTGGGTGACCGAAGCCAACTACAACTACTATATGACACAGAGCGAATCGAAGAGTCCCGGTAGCGGATACTACAATAAGGGTGGTGGATATTCAACATCGCAGAGCCGTAAGGAACAGGTCAACTTCAACTCAAACCTTATGGTAGACAAACAAATTAACGAAGACTGGCACGTAAACGGTTTCCTCCGTTATGAGCTTTATAACGGTCGTAAACATTACATCAATGCGTCGACGAAGGGCGAGTTCATTGTGCCAAACCAGTATTTCCTTGCCAACGGTTCGGAAGGCTATTCGGCAAGTACAGGCATATCCGAAACAAAGATTATCCACTCCGTGGCGTTTCAGGTGGGAGCAAGCTGGCGCGACCAGTTATTCCTTGATGTGACAGGGCGTAACGACTGGTCTTCGGCGCTGATTTATGCCGATGGTCACGGAACATTCAGCTACTTCTATCCTTCGATAAACGCCTCATGGTTGGTTTCGAACACTCTCAAGCTTCCTGAAGCCATCAGTTTCTGGAAACTACGCGGGTCGTATGCACAGGTGGGTAACGACTGTACCCCTTATTACATTAACTCGGCATACTCGCTTCAGAGTTATACAAACAACTTTGGCAAGCCGTTCTCTACCGTGCTTCCGGGGACTACTTACAGTCAGGACTTGAAGCCTGAACGCAAGAAATCGTGGGAAATAGGTACCGACATACGTTTCATAAAGAACCGTATCGGGCTTGACCTTACATACTATAAGGAAAACACCATCGACCAGATTATGACGGTGTCGATTCCTTACGCATCGGGTTATAGCAGTGCACTTATCAATGCCGGTAACATTCAGAACTCCGGTTTTGAGTTGGCGCTCAACACAACGCCCGTAGCAACGAAGGACTGGCAGTGGGATTTGAACTTTACATGGACAAAGAACATTTCGAAGATTGTGGAACTCTCCGAGCTTTGCGCCGACTATATCCGCCTGCAGGGTCAGCCCGACTATGGTAACTATCGTATCGGTTCTGTTGCACAGGTGGGCGGCACACATGGTATGCTTATGTCAGACTCGGCTCCGATGATTGATGAAGAATCCGGTCTTCCTGTATTCCACATGGGTTACTACAATGGTTATCACACACCGTTCTATCGTCGTAGCGGTAAGGTCGAGAAGGTAGGTGATATGGTTCCGGATTTCCTCGGTGGTATCAACACCACTCTTCGTTGGAAGAATCTTTCGCTCTCTGTGGGTCTTGATATGCGTTTCGGAGGTATGGTTGCCTCTTTTGGTTCGCATTATGGTACGTCATATGGTTATGCAAAGACATCTCTTGTTGGCCGCGGCGTGAAGAACGGCGGTATCGAGTATGTATCGAAGTGGGACGGCATGAGCTACGACGACGGTATGATTCCTACCGGTATTGTTCTTTCGGGTACAACCATTGCCACTCCCGGTGGTGGCACCTACACTGTTGGTTCGGGTGCAAGCAGTTCGGGTGAGACCTATCAGGAGTTGTTCGACAAGGGCGTAGTTGACTACGTACATGCCGGTGGTTGGCACTACTTCCGTAACTCTTGGAGTACGGCAACCCTCAACGAAGACTGGTTTACAACTCTGAATTACATTGCTCTTCGTGATGTTTCCATCTCTTATTTGTTCGACAATAAGATTTCCAACAAGATTGGAGTAAGCAACCTCAGCCTCACGGTAGCAGGTCACAACCTCGGCTATTTGCTCAACTCGATGCCTAACAAGGAAAACCCGGAGGCTATTGCCGGTACAACGGCTGCCGAGTTCCGTATGCGTCAGTTCTCGGGTGTGACATCAAGTTTCACGCTCTCTCTCAAAGCTACAATCGGTAAGTAAGGATGTGGAAAGAAATTCATGAAACCAAGTATTAACATTAAAAAAGACAGAAGATGAAAAAGATAATTTCAATGTTCTTAGCAGGTGTGTTTGCCTTTTCGCTCGCTTCTTGTTCAGACGATTTGAAGGACGTAAACATCAATCCTGCCAATGTAACGGAAACAATGCCTGAGGGTTTGATGACAGCAGCCATCAATGCGTTTCAGCCTAATGGCTATCTCCTTTGGTTCTACAACGTGAGATATTTGAACCGTTGGAGTCAGATGTCGGGCGGCAGCTATTCTTCCGACTATACGGGACAAGCCGAACTCGGCGACCAGGGGTCGCAGTATATCGGAACCCTGAAGTATCGCAACAAGATACAGAACTATATCGACAATACGGGTAAGACAGAAAACAACGGTTATCTGGCTGCTGCCGGTATTCTCACCATCTATTTGGGTCTGTTCGACAGCGACGTGTATGGTTCTATTCCTTATACGGAGGCTTGTCATTACGACGACCTGGCTATCCTCACACCGAAGTATGACACAGTGGAGTCTCTCTACACGCTTTGGATTGAAGAGTTGAACAACTATATCGCCTTGCTTAAAGGTTCGGGTCTTGCTGCCAACTCTGCACAGGATGCTGCTTACGGCTGCGACTGGGAGAAATGGGCAAGGCTTGCCAACTCATTAAAGCTGAAAATTGCTGTGCGTCTGTACAACAACGACGCTTCGAAGGCTATGCAGATTGCGGAGGAAGCTGCGAACAACTCTGCCGGTCTCATTACCTCGACCGACGACGACTTCCTCTTTGCAAAGGCTACGGCGTATGCTTCGGGCAACTGGGATTATGTATACGGTACGGGCAACACCCTTACTACCATGTCTGCATCTGAACATATGTTCAACTATATGCTCGGTGCAAAAGACCCTCGTATACGTTTCATATATACGAAGAACGACTTCAATTCATCGGTAGTACAGAGTTTCATCGACAACGGTCGTTACGAAGATGTTCCCCGTGCTGTAAGGGCCAATGTCATACTTGATGCGGACGGCAACTTCAAGGAATGGGGTGGCATGGGCGAGCCTTGGGTGCGCTACACGGCTGTTCCTTTGGTATATGATGCAAGGACAACGCATGCTGCCGGTCAAATGTCGGACGAAGACTATGAAGAATACTTCAACCCCGGTACGCGCTATCAGATAAAGAAAGGTGATGCCACGAAGAGCTACACTCCGTTCTGCTACTATCAGGAGGAGATGCGTCGCGGTGCTATTGACTTCACGCTTCCTACGGCCATGACGGTCAACGAAGACGGTTCGGTTAACATGAATGTGCTTCAGGATACGAAAGACAACCCTCTCTACAGTATGTATCTGACGGCCGGAGAAGTTTGCCTCTATATGGCAGAGTTTGCCTGCCTGAAGGGTGGAGCCATTGGCGGCAAGGACTATCAGACTTGGTATGAAGCCGGTGTGCGTGCTTCTGTTGAGGAGTTCGACCTTCTTGCCAACAAGAACAGTATTCCGTATTATTATACATCAGACCAGGGCATCTATTCGTACGACAAGTTTGAGAAGTCCATTGCTCTTCAAACAGGTGAGATTGACGCAATGCTGGCCACCGACAACATTAAGTTGACGGGCAACAAGAGCGATGACCTGGAGAAGATATATCTCCAGCAGCTCATCCACTTCAGCGAGCAGTGCGACGACCAGTTTGTTACGGCACGCCGTTCGGGTTATCCGAAGGTTGGTTCAAGACTTGTTCCTTACGTGCAGTTCCCCGACGTTGCCCTTTCCGGCATTCCTCGTCGTTTCGTGGTTACGGAACCGACTGTTGATGATATCATGCACGACATCGTGATGGAGGCATATTCGCAGCAGGGCTTCACATCTTTTGGAACAAACAGCCAGGGCCCGCAGTTTAATGGCGGCAACGCTCCTCTTAACGTAGAGCGACTCTGGCAAGACAAGAACGCTCCGCAGTGGGGTTCGCCAAAGAATTGACATGAGGGTTTTGATAAATCCGAATAGTATGTAAACAAAAAACAGGAGAGGAGGGGAGCGCGTGAGGCGTTCTCCTCCTATTTGGCAAAAAGATGTTTTACATAAAAATGGCAATATGAAGATGAAGAGATTGTTTCTGTTCCTTGCGTTTGGGATGTGTGCCATTCTTTCGGCCTCGGCACAGGGCGAGCGCATATTCCTTTTCAACAATTTTGCAAAGGGACTGATAAAATTCAAGAGTGGTGCCGTGAACACCGCCATGATGAACTACGACGCCAACAACGGCAAGATGTATTTCATGCAGGAGGAGACCATGATGGAGCTTACCGGTGTGCAGCAAATCGACAGTATACATTTTGGCGAGCGCAAGTTTGTTCTCCGGGGCAACGATTTTGTGGAACAGTTCCCGCTTGTGCATGGCTCAGTGAAGATTCTGTGGAGGATACATAAGGTGCACGAAGGATATGTGGGTGCCTACGGACAGACTCTGCAGGCGGGAGCAAAGAAAATACAGTTGCAGGGCAATTTCGGTCTTGGAGACCTTGCCGGGACAGGCGGAGGAATGTACAACGGTTCGTTTGGCGTCAACCAGGACGACAACAACGGTCGCAACCTTGATGTATGGGCCACAAAGACCGAAAACACTTACATTTTCGAGAAGAATGGTAAGGAATATGCCATCAGCAAGATAAAAAAGCTCTACAAAACGTTCCCCGAATACAAAGAGCGGCTGCAGAAGTTCGCAGAAGAGCACGAATTGGACATGATGTCGGCGGACAAGGCCATAATTCTTGTCGACTATCTGCTTTCGCTATAAAGAATACGAAAAATCATTCTTCAAAATTTTGGTTTAAATATTATTGTGGACCATGATTTGAGACGCCTTAGCCTTTCCCGGGTGAGGACGTCTCTTTTTTTTGTGGAAGCACGTGTCGGGGTGGGGCGGGCTATGAAAATGGTCTGCAGTAAGAGAATCTATGGGATATTTGTCTGAGAAAAGTCTGCAGTATGATTGTCGCGGAAGCAAAGACACTAAAACAAATCTGCAGCGTCTTAATCGAAAGACAATTTAACAAAACAAA
>CAVJCD010000142.1:0-4396 GCA_963648005.1 Tannerellaceae bacterium
CAGGAACTATACTAAAATATCGTTGCGCTCGATAGGCGACTTCCCATGTAATGTGTTTGCCAGTCGCTATTTTAATGGAGGAGGGCATAAAAATGCCTCCGGCGGAGAATTCTCGGGCACTGTAGGTGAAGCTGTAGCAGTGTTCGAAAAAGGATTGGCAGAATTTAATCCTAATAATATAGAAGAAAAAGAAAATCCTGCCTAAGAAATGGCAGATATTATTTACATTTGCCACTCATTTAAGCTAAAGAATAACAGATGAAAAGAAGTTTTAATGTCCTGATGATTGTGTGTGCGGTTGTGTTGGTGGCTTCTTGTAGTGATACGAAGTCGTATACAGATTATTTAAAGGATGAAAGGAAAGCGATTGATCGGTTGATAGATCACGAGGGATTTAAAATTCTTAAAGAGTATCCGTCCGATAGTGTTTTTGAAGAAAACGAGTTCGTGAAATTGGATAATGATGTGTACATGAACGTGATTGATTCCGGTAACGGAAATAGGGCTGTGCTCGGAAAAACGAAAGTGTTCTGCCGCTTTGAAGCCTATGGAATATTGGATTCGGATACGGCATATTTTATGATGAACAACTTGACTTACGGGTCGACTTACCTCTATGGCTATCCTACGGAATTTATTTTTGGCTATAATACGTATTCGGGGGATTATGAAGACTATTTCCCCGATGATTTTGTTGGAGAAGGAATGGCTACTCCTTTGTATTATGTTGGAGAGGGGGCGGTTGTTCGGTTGATTGTGCCCTTCAAACGAATGGGAGATACCTTCCAAAATCAATACATCCCGGTATACTTCAAGAAAATGAAATATACGTTCGAAAAATAAATTCAGACAAAACTTATGACGCTGATAAAATCTATTTCGGGTATCCGTGGAACAATAGGAGGAACGCCGGAAGAAGGGTTGAACCCATTGGCAATAGTGAAGTTTGCAACAGCATACGCAACATTCATCAGGAAAAATACAACCAACACAACCAATAAGATAGTTGTGGGCCGTGATGCCCGTATCTCGGGCTTGATGGTTAAGCAGTTGGTTTTGGGCGCACTCACTGGTATGGGCTTCGATGTGGTTGATATAGATTTTGCAACGACCCCGACAACAGAGTTGGCTGTGATTATGGAAGGAGCATGCGGAGGAATTATTCTGACAGCAAGTCATAATCCGAAACAGTGGAATGCGTTGAAGTTGTTGAATGAAAAAGGCGAATTCTTGAATGCGGAAGAAGGTGCTGAGGTCTTGGATATCGCCGCTTCCGAAAATTTTGAGTTTGCAGACGTCGACCATTTGGGTAAAGTGATTTGCTGCGATTCATATAACAGGAAACATATTGAGAGAGTGCTTGACCTTGCTTTGGTGGATGTTGAGGCCATCAAGAATGCAAATTTCAAGGTGGCTATCGATACGGTGAATTCGGTTGGAGGCATTGTTTTGCCGGATTTGCTTTCTGCATTGGGGGTAAAGGATGTCGTTAAGTTGAACACAGAACCTACGGGGAATTTTTCTCATAATCCCGAACCTATTCCTGAGAACCTGACGGAGATTTCAGAATTGATGAAGCAATCAAAAGCGGATGTTGGTTTTGTTGTTGACCCGGATGTGGACCGTTTGGCCATTATCTGCGAAGATGGCGAAATGTTTGGCGAGGAATACACTTTGGTGGCTGTTGCCGATTATATCTTGGACCATACTCCCGGTAGTACTGTCAGTAATTTGAGTTCAAGCCGGGCCTTGCGGGATATCACTCATGCGCATGGTCAGGAATATAATGCTGCAGCTGTTGGTGAGGTGAATGTCGTTGCAAAAATGAAAGCCACCAATGCGGTGATTGGAGGTGAAGGTAATGGCGGTGTAATTTATCCGGCATGCCATTACGGTCGTGACGCTTTGGTTGGTATTGCTTTGTTCCTGACATTATTGGCAAAGAAAAAAATGAAGGTGAGCGAGCTTCGCGCCGGTTATCCCCAATATTTTATCTCTAAACAGAAAATGCAACTTACTCCAGACATCGATGTGGATACTATTCTGGCTAAAGTAAAGGAAATGTTTGCCCAATATGATATCACTGACATTGATGGCGTAAAAATTGATTTCCCGGACAAATGGGTTCACCTTCGTAAAAGCAATACGGAACCGATTATCCGTATCTATTCGGAGGCTCACACCATGGAGGAAGCAGAATCTCTTGGAGGCGAATTGATAGCGGTAATCAGCGAAATGTGTAAGTGATTGCTTACACGAACAGTCGTTGAAACTCTTGTTCGAAGTTGGGCGTGAATATGTTTTTGCCCAAGGATTTCTCAATCTCTTCTATAGACCAGAAACGTCCGCCTTCCAATTCCTCGGTATCAGGATGGATTTCTCCGTTGTAAATCGTGCGGAAGGTGTTGACCAATTCTCTTTCGATGGCTGATTCGAAGACATAACGTGTGATGAATTGTGGGGTAAAGTTTGTCACTTCCAATTCTTCGCGCACCTCTCTACGGAGTGCCTCCTCAATAGTTTCACCATAATCAACATGCCCTCCTACAGCAGTGTCCCATTTGCCTGGTTGGATATCTTTGTTGACTGAACGTTTCTGCAGATATAATTCTCCTGCATCGTTGAAAATATGCAAGTGAACTACCGGATGCAGCAGTTTGCTTCCGTTGTGACACTCTCTGCGTGTTGCCTTGCCAATTGTCTCTCCCTCTTCGTTTACGAGAGGAAACCATTCTTCTCTCATCTTTTTTCTGTGATTTTACAACTCTATCTCATCGCCTGAGATGATACCATTCATAATGGCATAAAACGTCAGTCCCGATACGGTCTTTATGCCTAATTTGGATGTGATATTTTTGCGATGAGTGAGGACTGTGTTCAAACTGATGTTTAGCTTGTCTGCAATCTCTTTGTTTGTGATGCCCTTTACAATCAGTTGGAGAACATCCGTTTCGCGCATTGAAAGGTCTTTGTTTGTGTCGCCAGACAATCCGGAGGAATTGTCTGTTGCAAGTATTTGTTGCAGTTGCTCAATTACCGTCTCTTCCGACGCTCTTATCGAGAGATGGTTTGTTGAGGAACAATCTGCGCAATTTTCTCCATATATCAATACAACTGTTTTAATGCGGCGAGGCAAGAAAAAGTCACTGTTTATGACCATAATCTCCGGTGTGGTAAAATAGAAGTCAAACGTATCACTCCCGCCTGTCATATTGAAAGTCTCGAACGAGGGAAACCATCTCACTTCCACAGGGGGAAAATAGTCGGTCAGCAAACTCTGAAGACCGATGCTCTGCAAAGTGTCGGACAGGATGATTGCTATTTGCCTGGTTTTACGCATTAATACGGATTGTTCACGAGTTTTTCCATAGCCGACACCATTGGTGTTAGGATGCGGTAACGGATACGATTATGTTGCTTTATATCTTTCTCCAGGCTACTGATGCCGAAGATTACAGCATAACATAGGTTCTCGTTGTAATTGCCCGACAGGTGCTTAATCATAATGCCTTTTAGGTCTGACAGCAATGCTTCGATAGGGTCGTCCAACTGCTTGTCGCCACTTGGTTGGAGCATCCCGTCGAGAGCTTGATGTTCGTCTATTTTCTCACTTAAATCCAAACAATAAGGAAACCAAACAGAGCTGTCGTTTTCGATGCGCGCAGTCAGTTCTTCTTTGAAGGAAGAGAAAAATTTACCAATAAGATTCAATACGTTGTTGCCGGGTGTACTCATAGAGATGAACGAAGCCAAGTGTCGCTCTATGTTGGGTAATTGATAGGAGAGATAATATTGGTTGGTTTTGGTGAGGTAATCAATGATTTGCGAAGTATGGAAAGTCTGTAATTTCCTTTCAGGGAAATATTCTTCGTTTAGGAACGTATTGATTACTGTAAGAAAAAAGTCTGTGTCCAGTTGATACATCTCACAGACCATCTTCACCGATTTGTCTCCCAAGCCGAGGCGGATACCAAACCTATTAATAACAGGAATGAGTGAGGGGTGTTCTTCCACCACCTCACTCATCTGCATATTTGAAGATACCAAAGGCATGCTTTTAGGCTTCTTCCCATTGCTTACGCAAGAGTTCTACTGCAGCGGGGAGAAGTACATTTTTATCTCCCTGACAGCCGCATTCGAAACTTACGAACTTGTCATAACCTATCATCTTCAATCCCTTGAAGCCGTTTACATAGTTATCTGCCTCGCCATCCTCTCCCGGCATGCTACGACGCTTACGACTTGCTACGTGTACATGCTGTAGGTATTCGCCTGCAGAAATGAATGCCCCCATATCGGAGGTCTCTTCCCATGTCATGTGCCAGAAATCGCCCATGCAACGAACACCGGGATTATTGATGTCGCGGCACAAAGATGCGGCATCGGCAACCTGACG
>CAVJCD010000142.1:4406-6358 GCA_963648005.1 Tannerellaceae bacterium
ACCTGACGCAGATAGAAACACTCTTTACGGTTAAGCGGCTCAAAGATTACAGTCGTCCCGTTTTGTGCGGCATGGTTACCCAGTTCGGTGAACTGCTCGCAAAGAAAATCGCGAGTTTCCTGATTGTGAGGAAGGGCAGGAACTTGGCCGTTGAAAGCAGGAACAATGATAACACCTGTAGAACCCAGTTCGCCGGCTGCGGTGAGGATTTCCTTCATCGAATCCATACATTTCTTACGAATTTCGGGGTCGGTTGAAAGAATGAATCCGTCAAAACCGGCACAAATAGCACTAATCTTGATGTTACGACCATTCAAGGCATCTTTGAACTCTTTCACACGGTCTTTCAGTCCACGTCCCCCCGGTTCCAAACCAACAACACCCAACTTTTCCAGAAGGTCCAGTTTTTGCTTCAAGTTTTCTCCCGGCACAACACCCTCCTGAAGGGAGAGATTCAATTTTGCCTTCGTACAACACGCTTCTTTCTCTGCACAACAAGCCTTGTCTTCAGTCTTGCCGGCACAAGAAACTAACCCGCTGGTGCCGACAGCTGCTACAGCGGCACCAGATAGGGTTGTCTTTAAAAAGTTTCTTCTATTTAATGACATAATGCTATTATTTTGAATCACGAGGTTTGCCCGGAACCGGAACTGTGAACGAACTCATATCCATCTTGCCCAAGTTCAGGTCTTTCGGTGTATAATCTATTGGAGAAGCAGTCATTGCATCCCATGTTGTTTCAGCACCGGTATAAGCGGATTCACGTCCCATAATGGCAGCCATGTTAGCCACAGCAGTTTCGGTAGCCTGCTGAATCGGTTTGTTGCCACGGATACTGTTAATCCAGTTTACATGCTCCAATGTGTACGGGTCGCTCTGTTTGAAGTTAGCCTTTTCAGCCTCGCTGTCATACTTCCAGATAACATTTCCTGCAAGGTCTTTTATCTCCATTGTTGCGCTGTTCCAAGAACCCTTTGTTCCCTGAATGTATTCGCTGACGTTGGATGCACAACCATCAATCTGACGACACATACTATACAGGTGGATACCGTTCTCCATCGTGAAGTCAACGCTGAAGTTATCATACTGGTCACCGGTAACACGACGCTGACGAGAACCGAAACCAACAGCCTTTACAGGTTTTAAGCCACTGAACCATGTGAATACATCGATGTTGTGTACGTGCTGCTCTACGATGTGGTCGCCAGACAACCATTTCCAGTTTACCCAGTCCTTAATCATGTATTCGCAGTCGCTCCATTCTTTCTGACGCTCGCGGAACCACAACATGCTCTGATTCCAATAAACAGCGCCGCTAGTGATTTCACCAATCATACCTTCCATAATCTTCTTGTATGATTCTACGTATGAACGCTGGTGGTGACGCTGTGTACCTGTTACAACGCGGAGGTTCTTAGCCTCTGCCTGCTTGGCTGTAGCCATGATTATACGATAACCTGCCGGGTCTACGCAGATAGGCTTCTCCAAGAAAGAGTGTTTTCCTTTTTCTGTCGCATACTGGAAATGTATCGGACGGAAAAGAGGAGGAGTTGCAACGATAACAACATCCACCCCACTGTCGATTACCTGCTTGTAAGCGTCCAAGCCAACAAAGCGCTTGTCTTCCGGAACATCAATATTCTTTTCTTTTTTCAGCTTATCAGCCAAAGCATCAACTTTTTCTTTGAATGTGTCACCAAGAGCAGCGATAGTCACACCGTTTGCTGCATTCAAGAAGTTGAAAGTTGCACCTGAACCACGTCCACCGCAACCGATAACACCGGCCTTCAACTCTTTTCCGTCTGCAGCCAAGTCGGGCAGTTCTGGAATATAGTAAGTACCCGGTTCTTTCAGCGGTTTCAAAGCGTCTGCTTTTTCTCCACCATTGCAAGATGTTAAAACCACACTTGCTGCACTACCTGTTCCAATTGCACCAAGTGCACCAGCCATAG
>CAVJCD010000143.1:0-902 GCA_963648005.1 Tannerellaceae bacterium
AATTATTAACATTAAAAACATATCAAAGATGAACATTAGACCATTAGCAGACAGAGTGCTTATCAAGCCGGCTGCAGCAGAGGAGAAGACAGTGGGTGGAATCATTATCCCGGATTCTGCAAAAGAGAAACCTTTAAAGGGTGAGGTTGTTGCCATAGGTAACGGAACAAAGGATGAAGAGATGGTTGTGAAAGCCGGCGATACTGTGCTTTACGGAAAGTATGCAGGAACCGAAATAGAGTTCGACGGCGAGAAATACCTGATAATGCGTCAGTCTGATATCTTAGCTATCATCTAATCAAATGTATAAACGAATAAAAACGAAATAGTCATGGCAAAAGAAATTAAGTATGATATGGATGCCCGCGACCTTCTGAAGAAAGGTGTGGACGAGTTGGCTAATGCTGTAAAAGTAACGTTAGGCCCGAAGGGACGTAATGTCATTATCGAGAAGAAATTTGGTGCTCCTCATATCACTAAGGATGGTGTGACGGTTGCCAAGGAAGTTGAGTTGGCTTGCCCGTTCGAGAATATGGGCGCCCAGTTGGTTAAGGAAGTAGCTTCGAAGACCAACGACAACGCCGGTGACGGTACAACAACTGCCACTGTGTTGGCTCAGTCTATCATTGGTGTAGGTTTGAAGAACGTTACAGCCGGTGCCAACCCGATGGATTTGAAGCGTGGTATCGACAAGGCCGTTGCCAAGGTTGTTGAGAGCATTGCCGACCAGGCCGAAGAGGTAGGCGACAAGTTCGAAAAGATTGAGCATGTAGCCAAGATTTCTGCCAATGGTGACGAGACAATCGGTAAGCTGATTGCAGAGGCTATGCACAGAGTAAAGAAAGAAGGCGTTATCACGGTGGAAGAAGCCACGGGTACAGAAACTACAGTAGACGTAGTGG
>CAVJCD010000143.1:912-6222 GCA_963648005.1 Tannerellaceae bacterium
AAGGTATGCAGTTCGACCGTGGTTACATCTCTCCGTACTTCGTTACTAACACCGAGAAGATGGAATGCGAGATGGAAAATCCGTATGTCTTGATTTACGACAAGAAGATTTCTGTATTGAAAGACCTTCTGCCTATCCTTGAGCCGGCTGTTCAGAGCGGTCGTCCTTTGCTGATTATTGCTGAGGATATCGATAGCGAGGCTTTGGCTACATTGGTTGTAAACCGTCTGCGTGGCTCTTTGAAGATTTGTGCAGTGAAGGCTCCGGGCTTCGGCGACCGTCGTAAGGCTATGTTGGAAGATATAGCAGTGCTGACAGGTGGTGTCGTTGTTTCCGAAGAGAAGGGCTTGAAACTTGAAGGCGCTACAATGGATATGCTGGGAACAGCCGAGAAGATTACGGTAAACAAAGACAATACCACTATTGTTAACGGTGCCGGCGACAAGGATGCTATTCAGGCTCGTATCGGCCAAATCAAGATGCAGATAGAGAACACTACTTCAGACTACGATAAAGAGAAGTTGCAGGAACGTTTGGCCAAGATGGCAGGCGGTGTAGCAGTTCTTTATGTAGGTGCTCCTTCTGAGGTTGAGATGAAAGAGAAGAAAGACCGTGTTGACGATGCTTTGCATGCAACTCGTGCCGCTATCGAAGAAGGTACAGTGCCGGGTGGTGGCGTAGCTTACATCCGTGCTATTGATGCTTTGGAAGGCATGAAGGGTGAAAACGAAGACGAGACAACAGGTATCGAGATTGTTAAGCGTGCAATCGAAGAACCGCTTCGTCAGATTGTTGCCAACGCAGGTAAGGAAGGCGCCGTTGTTGTTCAGAAAGTGAAGGAAGGCAAGGGTGACTTTGGTTACAACGCACGTAGCGACAAATACGAGAACCTCTGCGCTGTTGGTGTAATCGACCCGGCTAAGGTTACGCGTGTTGCCTTGGAAAATGCCGCTTCTATTGCCGGTATGTTCCTTACAACGGAATGCGTGATTGCTGATAAGAAAGAAGAGACATCTGCTGCCCCGATGAACCCGGGCATGGGTGGCGGTATGGGCGGAATGATGTAATTCCCCCATCAACATAAAATAAGAGGGGATGTGCCAAAGCGGCGCATCCCCTTTTTTTGTGGCATGCGCTCGGCCAAAAGAGCCGACTGTTTTATATCGGAGGGATTAATCGTTTTGAGCAAAACGATTAATCCTTTTCGTCAATAGTATCGGTACTTCGGTTTTCCGGAGGTACGAACCTTTTGCCCGAAAGGTTCGTATCTCGCTAAAATCGCCGCTGATTGTCCGGGGCAAAAAGGCTTCCCCTTTATACATTATATTATATAGTGAAATCTGCCGTATTGTCATTGTTTCTGACATCGGCAATAATCCGAAATCCTGGAAATATGTTTTGGCATACGATTTGTACATTGAATGGTGTCGCCCGAAGGGTGGGCGATAAGAACAAGAAATAATAACAATTAAAATACAATCAATTATGGGAAAGATTATTGGAATCGACTTGGGAACAACCAATTCGTGTGTTGCAGTGTTGGAAGGCAATGAACCTGTAGTTATAGCAAATAGCGAAGGTAAGAGAACAACACCTTCTATTGTAGCGTTTGTGGATGGTGGTGAACGTAAGGTGGGCGACCCTGCCAAACGTCAGGCTATCACCAATCCGGAGAAGACCATATTCTCTATCAAACGTTTCATGGGTGAGACCTACGACCAGGTGCAGAAGGAAATAAGCCGTGTGCCCTATAAGGTGGTACGTGGCGACAACAATACTCCGCGTGTGGATATTGAAGGTCGTTTGTATACTCCGCAAGAGATTTCGGCTATGGTTCTTCAGAAGATGAAGAAGACTGCCGAGGATTATTTGGGACAGGAGGTAACGGAAGCCGTTATTACTGTTCCGGCATACTTTAGCGATGCACAGCGTCAGGCCACGAAGGAAGCCGGTGAGATTGCCGGTCTGAAGGTTCGCCGTATTGTGAATGAGCCGACTGCCGCTTCTTTGGCTTATGGTCTTGACAAAACAAACAAGGATATGAAGATTGCCGTATTCGACCTTGGTGGTGGTACGTTTGATATCTCAATCCTTGAGTTGGGTGACGGTGTGTTTGAAGTAAAATCAACAAATGGTGATACTCACCTTGGCGGTGACGACTTCGACCATGTTATCATCGACTGGTTGGCAGAGGAGTTCCTTCGCGAAGAGGGCGTAGACTTGCGTAAAGACCCGATGGCGTTGCAACGTTTGAAGGAAGCAGCCGAGAAGGCAAAGATTGAACTTTCGAGCACAACGAGCACGGAAATCAACCTGCCGTATATCATGCCGGTAAATGGTGTGCCTAAACACTTGGTAAAGACTTTGAGCCGTTCAAAGTTCGAGCAGTTGGCAGACAACTTGATTCAGGCTTGTATCGAGCCTTGCCGTCAGGCCTTGAAAGATGCCAATTTGAGTACTTCGGATATCAACGAGGTTATCTTGGTCGGTGGTTCAACTCGTATCCCTGCTGTACAGACCATTGTTGAGAAGTTCTTTGGCAAGACTCCGTCGAAGGGTGTTAACCCGGATGAGGTCGTTGCCGTAGGTGCTGCCATCCAAGGTGGTGTGTTGACAGGTGAAGTGAAAGATGTCCTGCTGTTGGATGTTACTCCGCTGTCGTTGGGTATTGAGACAATGGGTGGCGTGATGACCAAACTTATCGACGCCAACACGACTATCCCTACCAAGAAGTCGGAAACCTTTACAACGGCTGTCGACAATCAGCCTTCTGTTGAGATTCACGTCCTCCAGGGTGAACGTTCGTTGGCTAAAGACAATAAGTCTATCGGTCGTTTCCACTTGGACGGAATACCTGCTGCACAGCGTGGTGTGCCTCAGATTGAAGTCACCTTCGATATTGATGCAAACGGTATCTTGAACGTATCTGCCAAGGATAAGGGCACCGGTAAGGTTCAGAGCATCCGTATCGAGGCTTCCAGCGGTTTGAGCGATGAGGAAGTAAAGAGAATGAAGGACGAGGCTGCCGCAAATGCCGAAGCCGACAAGAAAGAGAAGGAACGTATCGATAAGCTGAATCAGGCAGACAGCATGATTTTCCAGACCGAGAAGCAACTGAAAGACCTTGGCGATAAGATTCCGGCTGACAAGAAAGCACCGATTGAGGCTGCTTTGAATAAGTTGAAGGAAGCTCACAAGGCACAGGATGTTGCCGGCGTGGACGCTGCCATGGCAGAACTCAACAGTGTGTTCCAAGCTGCAAGCCAAGAGATATACAATGCTCAGAATGCTCAGGGTGGTGCCCAAGGTGGTGCTGACTTCGGACAGCAGCAGCAGCCGAATGGCAATGCCGGTGGAAACAAAGACGGCGGCGTTACGGATGTTGACTTCGAGGAGGTGAAGTAAGATAGATAAGTTTCCACATAATAAGAAGAGCGACTGTGAGGGTTAACCCCCTCCGCAGCCGCTCTTCTTTTTTGTGCGTTTATTCCGCGCTCGTTTAAGCTCCTTCCATCATGTCGAGTTCGTTCTTGTCGGAATCAATAAACTTGTGTTCCAAGAAACCCAAACTCTGGTTGGGAATGACTTTCATGAGCATGGAATATTTTATTTTCCATTTCATCTTAAGGGAAAAAAGCCCCTTGTTTATAAACGCTGCCACGTAGGGATGTACGTGTAAGGCGAATTTCTTCACGTGGTGTTTGTTTACCAAATTGTTGATTTTCTCCTCCAGGTTGTCGGTAAAGAAAATCGACGGTTTGATTGTTCCGGTACCCAAACAAGTGGGACATGCCTCTCTTGTGTCTACATCCATTGCCGGACGAACCCTTTGGCGAGTGATTTGCATGAGGCAAAATTTACTCAACGGAAGGATGTTGTGTCTTGCTCGGTCGCCCGACATGGCTTTACACATGTGCTCAAACAGTTTCTGCCGGTTGCCGGCATCTGCCATATCGATGAAGTCAATCACTATAATACCGCCCATATCGCGCAGACGAAGCTGTCGCGCAATCTCATCGGCTGCGGCTATGTTTACATCGATAGCTGTCGTCTCCTGGGCATCGCTCCCTTTCGAACGGTTGCCGCTGTTAACGTCTATCACGTGCATTGCCTCGGTATGCTCAATAATTAGGTAGGCTCCACTTTTATACGTAACCGTGCGTCCGAACGACGACTTGATTTGCTTGGTGATGCCGAAGTTGTCGAAAATGGGTAGCTCGCCCGTATATCGCTCAACAATATCATCCCTTCCGGGGGCAATCAAGCTGACGTAGTCGCGGATGTTATGGAATACGTCCGCATCGTTTACGTAGATGTTTTGAAAAGAAGGGTTGAATATATCGCGAAGCAACGCCACTGCACGGGATGTTTCCTCATACATAATCGACGGCACTTTGAGTCTGGGAACTTTCGCAATATTGTCTTCCCAACGTTTCACCAATGTCTTTAATTCATGGTCGAGCTCAGCTACGCGTACTCCTTCGGCGGATGTTCGTACAATTACTCCGAAGTTTTTGGGCTTGATGCTTTGGAGAAGCTGCCGCAAGCGGGTACGCTCTTCGTTCGATTTGATTTTGTTGGAGACCGAAACCTTATCGGCAAATGGCATCAGGATGACATATCTTCCGGCAAACGAAATTTCGGAAGACAATCGCGGCCCCTTTGTCGAAATCGGCTCTTTGGCAATCTGCACCAACACCTCTTGTCCTGCTTTAAGAACATTGCTGATACTCCCGTTCTTTTCTATCTCGGGCAGTATCTGTACCTTTTCCATGGTCAACATCTTCTTCGGATTGTCGAGCACTTGCTTGAGGTACTTCTGTTGGGTGTTGAAGTTTACACCTAAGTCTTGATAGTGAAGAAATGCGTCTTTCTTATACCCTACGTCAATGAAAGCAGCGTTTAAGCCCGGCATAAGCTTCTTTACTTTACCAAGATAGATATCACCTACGGCAAACGAGATATTGTGTGCCTCTTTTTGGAGTTCCACAAGACGTTTGTCTTCCAATACGGCGATAGTTACCTCTTTGGGCTGTACGTCGACTACTAATTCACTTTTCACTTATAAATACAGGGTTTAGTTTAAGACCTTTCATAATACGCGAAGAACAAACTTAAAAAGTCGCCTATTAAGTTTGTTCTTCAGAATTTTTTTGCGGATAGACTTACTTCTTCTTATGTCTATTCTTCTTTAGTCTTTTTTTGCGCTTGTGCGTAGACATCTTATGTCTTTTTCTTTTCTTTCCGCTAGGCATTGTTTTTTGAATTTTAAATTAAACGATAACAATTTGATTACTTAATCTCATTAAG
>CAVJCD010000144.1:0-6184 GCA_963648005.1 Tannerellaceae bacterium
GATTTTAATATTATAAACCATTTTCGGAGCATTACTGCTTCATCTGTAAATGAAATCTGCCTTTTTTTTAATTTAAGCAACAGGGTATTTCTTAAAAAGAGAAAAGCGCATATTGAGGATGAAATATTTACGTGAATTTATGTGTAAATGCTCCTCCTGTTTGTTGCGTTTTTTTTTAGAATGAAACGATTTTTATGTCTATTTTTATTGTTGTTACCTTGGGGAGGGTATAATTTTGCACGCTGTAGTACGTGTCTTGTTAAGGGGCGTACCTTATGTTTAATAAAAAATTTCAAATATGTCAAAAAGCTTTAAGTCTGTAAGTTTATTGCTGTTGGCCGGCGCACTGAGCTTTCCAGGGTACGTGCGTGTGCATGCGGAGACGGCAGTAAGTGCAAGTATTTCCCAGCAAAGCGGAAAAGTTACAGGAACAGTTGAAGATGAATTCGGCCCTGTTGCCGGAGCATCGGTCGTGGTGAAAGGAACGCCGAATGGAACGATTACCGATATGGACGGTAAGTTCTCTTTGGACGGAGTGAAGAATGGAGCTGTGATTCAGATTTCCTTTATTGGGTATGCTACTCAGGAAATTACGTATACAGGACAGTCTTCTCTTCAAGTAAAATTGGCTGAGGATGCCCAAACAATTGACGAGGTTGTTGTAACAGCCTTGGGTGTTAAGCGCGAAAAGAAAGCGTTGGGTTATTCGGTAAGTAGTGTGAAGGGTGAGCAGTTGACCGAAGCAGGTACACCGATCAATGCCATGTCGTCATTGTATGGTAAAACTTCAGGTCTACAGCTGCAGTCCACAGCTTCAGGTCCTGCCGGTGGTATGAACATCAAGGTTCGTAACGCCATCTCTCTTACAGAGAGTTCATCAACCCGTCCGTTGATCGTTGTCGACGGTATACCTATCCACGATGAGAACACATCGATGTCGGTGGACGATGGTGACCACGGTACAGGTCTCAACGATATCAACGCCGAAGACATTGCTTCAATCGAGATTCTGAAAGGTGCGAAAGCAGCAGTATTGTATGGATCTGAAGGTGCCAACGGTGTTATGTTGATCACGACCAAATCAGGTGGCAAGAAGGGTCTTGGTATCGATTTCGGTGTAAACCATTCTTGGTATAATGCAGCTTACCTGCCGGAACTTCAGAATGAATACGGTACAGGTCAATCTCTAGGTACAGCTGCTATAGCCAATATCTCGAAAGACGGTTTCTATACCACTACGGATGCCAACGGCAACACTGTTGAGTCTCTCTGGAGAGGTGCTGAAGGTAGTTTCGGTCCTAAGATGGACGGTCGTCAGCTGCTTTGGTATGACGGTACTTACCGTGCTTACACTGCAAAGGAAAACAACCAGAAGGATCTTTACCGCACGGGTGGTCTCACAAACGTGAACTTTGCACTCAGCAATGGTGGCGAACTTGGTTCTTTCCGTCTGTCATACAACTATCGTGACTACAATTCCATCTCTTTAGGTTCTGACAACAAGATGCATTCATTCAACTTTTCGTCAGACCTTAAGGCTAACGACTGGATCAAAGTTAAGTTGAATACATCTTATTCAAATACAAAGGACCACAATGCTCAGGCTCATGTTGGAGACTTGTCTACCTATGGTATGCCCCGTGAGCAGGATGTAAACCTGATTAAGGATTTGGTTATAACAGATGAAGGTTACAACTACTTCAGTATGAACAACTCTGTTACGCAGTGGGCTCCTTACACCAGCTATATCTCCAATTATTATTGGAATCAGTTGCGCAACTCCAACGACTATACACGTAATCACTTGATTCAGTCGTTGAATATTGATGTGAAATTTAACGATATGTTCTCTTGGACAACTCTTGGCGGTCTTGATTGGACAACAGCAGACCAGGAAATCAAGAAGTACGTTAAAAAGCCGTTGTCTTACGAGTCAAAACAGGGCGAATATAACGTAAAGAGCAATACCGATATGATTATGTATGGTCAGTCTTCTTTCAACTATAACCAAACATTCAACGATTTGTGGGATCTTTCGGCTATGGTCGGTGGTGCTGTTAAGTACACTAAGGAAAACAATATGACTGAATATGTATACGAAACATTCTCTATCGAGAACTGGTTCTCTTTGAACAATACTCGTGAAGATACCGGTGCACGTTCAAGCCGTAGCCGTGGCGATGATTTGTTGCTCAGCGTCTTTGCTTCCGCTCAGTTGGCATACGCCAATCAGGTATATTTGGAAATCCAGGCTCGTAACGACTGGTCTTCTATTCTTCCTCCGAAGAACAACCATTACTTCTATCCTGGTGCCAGCTTGTCATGGGTCTTCACTGAAGCATTTAAGGTTCCATCGTTGAACTATGGTAAACTTCGTGCATCTTGGGCTGACGTAGGTCGTCCGGGTCCTCGCTATTATGGTAATGTAGACTTTACATTGTCTTCTTATGGCGGTCAGCCTACTATGTCTGTTCCGAGTTATCTGCCGCCTGCAGACTTCGCTTCAGCAAACGGTGGTTTCCCTGAACCTAACTTGAAGCCTGAACGTAAGCGTGAGTATGAACTTGGTTTGGAGGGTGCCTTCCTCCCGGGTAACCGTATTGGTCTCGACTTCTCGTTCTTCCACAACAATACTTACGACCAGATTACAACACTGACTGTTCCATCTTCTTCTGGTTTGTCTCAGATTCGTATGAATGCTGGTGATATTGCTCAGAATGGTGTCGAGCTTTCTATCAACACCAAGCCTATCGTAACGAAAGATTGGAAGTGGGATCTTGGTTTCAACCTCGCCAACTACAACACGAAAGTAAAGGAACTTGGTAAGGGTATCCAACTCCTCGAAATGTGGGGTGGTCAAGGTGCTTCCGTTCGTAGTGTACCGGACGGTGAGTATGGTGAAATCTTCATCTATCCGTACAAGCGCGACGAAAACGGTAACCGTATCGTCAATCAGGGTACAGGTGTTTGGGAATTCGACAAGTCCCAGCGCGTAAAGGTTGGTAAGATTACTCCTGATATTATCGGTGGTCTTACAACAAGCCTTGCTTACAAGGACTTTTCAATCAGTGCAGTGTTCGACTTCCAGTTTGGTGCAACATTGATCTCTCAGACCAATATGTATCTGCTCGGTAACGGTTCCGGAAAGGAATCTCTGCAATATCGTGACGAAGCTCATGGTGGTCTGCCTTACTACTTGAACACTGCTGGACAGCGTATTCGTTTGGATAGCCACGATGCAGCTGTTCCCGCTGACTCTTACTATCCGTTCATCCTCCACGACGGTGTGATTACTCCGGGTGTAACAAGCGATGGTAAGCAGAACGAAATGCTGATCCCAGCACAGCAATACTACGAGAAAATGTATTGGCAAGGTGATATGTCTATGTGTGAAGACAGAATCTATAAGAGCGACTACATCTCGTTGCGTTCTTTGTCTTTCAACTACAACTTGCCGAAAAAGTTCCTCTCCAAGATGCATATCCAGAATGCACGTATTAATGCTTTTGCAAACAATTTGTGCTACATCTACAAGGCAGTTCCGAACGTAACTCCGGAATCTACCAGCAGTACGAACTCCTTCTCAGAGTCTACTACTATCCCTGGTGTTCGCAGCTTCGGTTTGGGTATTAACGTTTCATTCTAAATCAGAAAACAGAATATGAAAACAATAAAGAAATATATAACCAGCTTAGTTCTCGGTACTGTCGCAACCGGAATGATTATGTCATCGTGTGACACGCTGGATGAAAAGTTTTACAATCCGGATAAAATAACAGACGCAGACTTTAGCTTATTGTTTGCTTCTATTCAGACAAAAAGACACTTGTTCCGCTACGACTATGGTGCAACATACCACTACATGAGAGCCTTGGTTCCTATGTTGGGTTTGTGCGGACGTCCTGACTATATTGATATATCGCAGAACAATACAATCTATCGTCCTTGGACTGACTATTGGGGTGGTACAACGTTCAACGAATATGTGTTCACACAGACTTGCGTTGAGTATGGTAAGGAAATGGCAGCCATGGAACTGCTCTATGAGGGCCAGACACCTGAAGAACAAGAGCAGAACAAGGTTTACATGACATGCGTTGAAATCATGCGTTCGTATGCTTTCCAGCGTGCAACAGACCTTTACGACGATATGCCGTTCTCGGAAACAGGTGGTGCTTTCCAGGAAAACTTCTATCCTAAGTATGATACTCAGGAAGAAATCTATACCAGCATTATGGCTACGCTGAAGGCTGCAGCCGAAGAACTTTCGAACTATCAGTTCGCTTCTGATGCTCAGAAAACGAAGTTCGCTTCTGTAGATATTTTGTGTGCAGGCGATTTGGACAAGTGGGTTCGTTTTGCAAACACTCTGCGTCTGCGCATGGCCATGCGTCTTTGCCATGTACAGCCTGAGGTTGCCAAGTCTACTATCAAGGAGTTGGTTGCCGGTAACCGTATGATAACTGAATATCAGTATGACCTTGGCTTTGAGGAGCAAGACAAGACCAATGCTTTCGGTGTTACATTCTTCCGTGGTGTTGACGAACGTGGTGCTGAATCAGCTGCGCCTGAGACTATCATCAAGGATATCATGAACTACGAATATCAGCCGGGTGACGAAAACGGTATTTCCAAATCACGTCACGACTTCGACCCGCGTCTTTATCCTATGTTCCAGTCTGATATCCACGGACGTTACATCGGTTTGCCTCTTAAGATGGAGACCGGTGAGGACGTAAAGGCTGAACTCCGCAAGTATTACACAGATCAGGAAATAACCGATATGTTTGAATGGAATGATATCGTTAGAAGTACTTGGGATTGCGAAAGTCGTATTTCCGGTATGTACAATCGTCGTACATATTTCAACTTCGATATGCAGTTCCCTGTAATGGGCTCTACGGAAGCGAACCTCCTTCTCGCTGAAGCAGCAGTTCGTTGGCCGGGTGAGTTTGGTAGCATCGATACGAAGGAATGCATCAAGAAAGCAATCGACGCTTCCACTCGTTTCTATTACACTACGAACCAATCGAACGCTTACAACGGATCAACTATTCCTGCCCTTCTTTATCTTTTGGATAAGGCAAAGGCTCCTGATTTGAATGAAGAGCACTTGGCAGACTTTGAGGAACTTATGGCAAACAAGTTTGCTTCTTTGACTACTACGAAGGAGAAACTGAAATTCATCTTTGATCAGAAGTTCTTGCACTTCAACATCATGAACCCGTATGAGATCTACAATGAAGCTCGTCGTTTGGTTAAGGATTTTGATGGTGAACTGCCGTTGCTCGCAGAACCTAACTTTGTGTTCCAGGAGCGTTTGTTCTATCCGTCAAGTGAGTTGACAAACAATGAAACCAACTTCGAGAAGGTGGCATACAAAAACACTTACGATACACCTGTATGGTGGACCGGACGTACAACTACTGTTGTTAATCACAATGGTAATGCTATCGACTAAGCATTTGCAGTAGATACAGATTAAGAAAGGCTGCCGGAATTCTCCGGCAGCCTTTCTTATCCTAAAGCTTTTTTCAACAATCGGATGCTATGAAAACAATCTATTTGAGAATATTTCTTCTTCTTTTTCCCTTTGCTCTTCAAGCGCAAACAATGCCCTCGGGAGCATTTCTCTTCGAAGAGTTTGCTGACGGGGAAATCACGCTGACAAACAAAAAGGTGATAGCAACCAAGTTCAACTACGATTGTAATCAGCAGGTGCTCTACTTCATGAATGGCAAGGAATATATGCAGATGTATAACACCACGAATGTCGACACGCTTCGCATCTCAGGGCGTCTGTTTGTTCCCACACGCGAAGATGCACATTTCTATGAATGTATCCCCACGGGAAGCGATACGTTGTTTGTTGACTGGAAGATAAAGTCTTACTATAAAGGAAAAACCGGAGCTATGGGTACGGTTACGCAAGCAGGAGGACAAGCTACGTATGATATGTCGCTGATGCAAAACAAAGGCGCAAGTGTCCCTGATAATAGCGTGTATAAAAAGAAGATACAGACCTCCTATATGATTCGTGTGGACGGGAAAAGCGCCACATTCAACAATCTCAAAACCTTCCTGAAGCTGTTCCCCGACAATAAGCGAGAGGTCATTCGAAAGATAGAGAAAGAAGAATCTACAGACTTTGATAATCCCTGGCAAGTTGCCAAACTGTTGGCTC
>CAVJCD010000145.1:0-6182 GCA_963648005.1 Tannerellaceae bacterium
ACTCTCTCCGAGACCGACCGTGGCGCAGGCGGCTACGGAAGCACGGGAAAGTAAATAGAATTTAATAGAGGGGCTTAATGCTCCTCTATTGTTAATATAGTTTATTTATCGTTTTATAAACGCATGTATAGTATTACTTCTAATACTTTATTCCAATAAAATTTTGATATTTGTAGTACCTTTGCGATGTCGAAAATCAATTATTACATGAAGAGGTACAAGGTAAGGGAAATTCTAAAAATGCTTGAACGGGACGGATGGACACTTGTTCGTTGCAAGGGTGACCATCGGCAATATAAACACCATGTCAAGCCCGAAACCGTAACGGTAAGAGGCAAGTGCTAAATCAATTTCTACTGAACAGTATATGGCATCAAGCTGGTTGGAAATGATTACATGGTCTTGCTCATTGATTTTCGATACTAATATTACAAATTAAACTAATTATTATGGAAAAGGTTATAGTGAATGTTGCATGGTGTGACAAAAATTTCGGTGGAACATTTGGAGACAATGTGCCTGGAGCAGTAGTCTTCACTGCACACTCATTTGCCGAATTGCAGAAGATTGCAAAGGAAACTTTGGTGTTCCATGTGGAAGGCTTGATTGAAGGTGGAGATAATGTACCCGGTTGGCTTGCATCCGGCGATTACAAACTTGTCTTTGATTTCATGGACACAGCTGCTTTACTCCATGCCTATGAACCTTATGTTACATTGGCAGCCATTAGCCGTGCTTCTGGCATCAATCAATATCAATTGTCTCATTATGCAAATGGAATAAAGAAACCACGCCCAGAACAACGCAAGCGGATAGTGGATGGTTTGCACAAAATCGGTAACGAACTGCAAATGATTAACGGGTAGAAGCGGTGGCTACAGCGTCGCCGCAGAAACTACCCGTTTGTGTGTGGTGGCCTTCCGTTGTTTTACCTCTACTATTTTAGGTATATCCATTTCATAGTAGCAGATATGCAGACCTATGGCTCGTGTCATTAGCAGGTCGTCATGCGCACCAATCACAGCATTGTAAGAGCCATTCTCCTTTTCGTAGGTAAGGTATTCGTCTATACACCTACTGTCGCGTTCTGTATACAGCTGCTCACGTATTACCTTGATAAGGGTAGATATTATCTTCGGCTTCGTGGCTACGTTGGTGTGAAAACCATATTTCACGGGCTTCTTCTCCTTGATGTCTTGCTCTGATTGTTTGCGTGCATATAGATTGCTGTATACATCTCTTATCTGGTTGAGGATAAATTCTGATTGGTCTCCCTCTACATCTCTGTTTCTGTCCTTGGTCTCCAGGGTATTGCTCTCTATTACGAGCAGAGCATTGTCGTACCACGATGCTATCTGTACGGCCTTCCATGCAAGCAAGTCCATATCTATATGCCCATACCATTGGGCAACAATAGATGGCACTCCGTCTTCGGCCATCATCAATCTGTCTATTACCACGATAACAGACCAGTCGGCTTTCTTGCCGCGTCCACCGATGTCTACTACTACAAGATAACGGTTATACACCTTGACATCCGTTGCAGTCTCCGGCTTCGACCATACCCATAATAACCCTTGCGAGTCCTCGCTGAATGTCAGACCTTCAATAACATCTTTCCCCTCGTCACCTTTGGCATACAAATCTCCAACGTAAGACGGGGCGCAGCACGATGGACGCAGCTTCTCAACCTGGTATCGGTCAAATACGTTGGCACCCGAATTGACAAATGCCTCTATATCATCTGAAGGAAATTCGGATGCTATACCGCCATGATCTACATACTTCTTGCGTTCTTCTATATACCAGTTGATAGCCTCTAACGTGGCTCCACGTTGCCATAGCGACCACAGATACCTTCCGTCTTCCTCTCGGTCTGATGCGGCGTTTTCATTGTTCCGGTTTTTGAACAGTCTCTCTGCAAACATCTGCTTTGCTTCGTCCGTGTCAAAGGGTAGGGTGTACTGCTCGATGTCGTACCAAGAAACGAATATTGTTTCAAATTGCGATTTGCCGTCCTTGGCAGCCATGTATTCGGTGTGAAAGAAATTGCCTACTCCTCTCGCCGTACTTTCGTACACTATCATTGTGTAGGGTGTGTATAGTATACCTGATGTGGCCGACTTCACTATCTCTGCCGGAGACTTTCCTTCCGTCCGTTTCCACAGACCTACCTCGGTAAGATGCACCAGATTGTAGTCTCCGCCTACGGCAGAGTTTGGCTTCTCGGCAGAGCCTATCTTTATCTTGAAGTTGCGCTGTGGTACGCGATGAATATTGCCACTGTTGCCGACCCCGACGAATGTTGCCTCTCCAGCTGCATATCTGTCACAGATAGAGTGTAGCAATTTAACCGGATAATGTTGCAACAAACGCTTGAACATATCCTCTACCTCTATTGATGAGTCCTTTTGGTGGCCTACGATGAGAGAGTTAAGACCGACTTTGTGTACCAATTGCAACCAGGCCATATAAAGCTGTACGCAAGTAGAGCCTCCCCATTGCCTCGCTTTTAGGATGATTATACGGATGGGCTTTCCGGCCTTTCTTAATTCTTCAAATACTGTTACGAGCTTGCGCTGTGGTCTGTTCATTCTGAACAAGATGTCAGCACCACCGCCTTTAGGTTTGACGTAGGCAAGCACGGCACCCCAAAAAGCAAAATCATATTTGATGCGCACACGGATAAAGGCTTCCGTCACTTTGTCAATGGCATCAGCAGTAACATCCTCTCCAAGAAAATCTTTAATATATTTTTTAACAGTTCCGTACTTTCGCAAACTCACCACCAACGGTTCGTCCTTCATTTCTACGGGTATCATCTGCTTGGGTATCGAAAAGTCAGGTATACACAATTCGCACCTTTCGCCTATGGAATGATAGCCGGTGACAGGGTTAAAAGGAGCGTTTGTTTCTTCCGTCCTTTTCTTGTCTTCCTTCAATATTAGCGTGATGTCTCTTTCCATAGCTGTGCAATATTAGCGTACATGGTTGCTTTTTTGCGTTTACGTTCGTACCATTTCTTTCGGTATTTGTAGTAAATCACTTTGGCAGAGTCGGGTGTGAGATAGAATTTGGGGGCTGGCGAACGGACTATGCCACACACTATGTCGTATAAGGTACCAGGCACACCATCGGCTATGGCCTTCATTGTCTGCCTATAAATCTCCTTATACATCTCCCGTTTCTGCGGTTTCATGTTAGAGAGCGCATCCTTGTTGCGCATCATGTTGGTTACTACGATGGCTGCCCGTTCTTCCGATACCCAAAACCTGGATGAAGGAGAATTAACTATGTCATCGAATATGTCAGAAATTACAAGCACAGAAACATTGGATGCCTTCTCCCGAAAGCACCTCATCAAATCTTCGTTTCTTTCTTGTTCATACAAAAATGTTGAACCTTTTGTTCTCACCTGCGTAACTTTTATTGTGATTAGTTTACAGCAGGTGCAGGGTAGTGAGAGCAAATGTACGAAAATAAATGTTAAAGGTCAAGTATCATAACTTAAAATATGTGAATGGTTAACAGCAAAAGAGCACAATTACGTACATTTGCATATCCAATCGTAAAACATTCGCAATATTTGTGATACCGCCACAAGCTGCACTCTTGCAATAACTTGTGTATCAATACATAGCATACTCCAAAGGAAACCCCAACGAGATCACTGAAAGGAGTATCCAAAAGATACTCCTTTTTTAATTGATTTTCAACGAGATTGGTGTTAGATTGCAGCGTATTTGTAAGCACTTTGGTATCACAATACACGTTAAAATGTGGCTAAAAATATACAATTATGCGCAAAAAAACGTACATTTGCGATACTATTGTGATACCGGGCTGTGATACCAAATTTTTCAAAGCAAAAAAAATATGAATTATCCAACTACACGCTTCGTTTTTGACAGAAAGAAAACGGCAACAGACAAGAAAGCATCCCTTATCCAAGTGGAGATTATGCATGAGAGGCAGCGCAAATATATGTCTACCGGAGTCAAGGTTTACAAAGGACAATGGGATGATAGATATGGCATCGTCAATCGCCCAGATATAGAGAGCCTCAATAATCGTATTGACGAAATAAAGCGTTCCATAGACGAAGCTATAACGGAAATGATAAAGTCCGATGGGGCGTTTACAATAGATGCGTTCAATAGAAAAATGAATGCTGACCGAGAGAAACAATTGTCATTCGTGGATTGGATTGACGAAAAGATTTGCTCCAGGATGGATATTGTGTCAAGCACCAAAAAGACGCAACGTAAGCTCCCGTCTGTCTTGAGGGACTTCGGTATGATAATGGAATTTTCGGAGATTACTTTGCCGAACATAATCCGCTTCGATGAGTATTTACGTGGGAAAGGGCTGAAGCAATCAACCATTTGGACATACCACAAGACGCTAAAGACCTATGTCCGCGAAGCTGTAAAACTTGAAATCATAAAACAAAATCCTTATATCAACTTCAAATTGAAAAAAGGGAACAGCGAATGGGGTAGGTATGTCACACCGGAAGAGCTGGAAAAGATAGCAACAGCCACGATGCCAACCGAAAGCATTGCAATGGTTCGCGATGTGTTCTTGTTTCAATGCTATACCGGACTCGCTTACTCTGACCTGGCTTCGTTCGACAAAAAGAAGATACGCAAAAAAGGAGATGTATATATACTATCCGGCGAAAGAGCAAAGACCAAGATACCATATATCGTTGTGTTGCTTCCGAAAGCAATGGACATCCTTACAAAATATGATTTCCATCTGCCCGTAATTTCCAATCAGCAATATAATATGCGCCTCAAGATAGTGGCCGACGCGTGCGGAATAGAAAAGCCTTTGGCCTCGCATTATGCAAGACGTACTTGTGGCATGGTACTTCTCAATTCGGGTGTGCCGATAGAAATAGTCTCCAAGGTACTTGGCCATTCCAACATCAAAATTACGCAGGATGTTTACGCAAGAATACTTGATGATGCTGTTATCAAGGCTTTTGAAAAGTTAAAATAGAATTAACATTCCGCATTTGTTACCCCCCTTTTCCGCATTTGTTACCCCCCCTGAACAAGGCGTTGCCACATGCAACGTCTTTTTTTGTTTCCCAAGTAAATAGATAAAAGCCTTCCGTCTATTTGTCTTTGTATCTTTGTGAAAAATTTACATAATGAAAAAACTATCTATAATCTTATCAAAAGATACGATTTTCAACGATGCGGAAAGGCGAACTGCATACATAGGTGCGAAGGATGCAGCGGAAGGTGCATTTGAACATTATGCCCTTACAGATATTGACAAGCAGGAAATGGATACTTATTGGGATTATGCAGAGTCCTTATTGTCTACTTCTTTCGGAGAGTGGTTGCTTTCTCACACGCACAATGAAGATACTTGCGAATTTGTATTGAATGTCGCTGATAACATTGGTGCCAATGCCCAAACCGAAATTGAAGCCTGCGCACGTGTGTTCATGGTTGATACAATTCTCGGCCGCTGGTGTTCCGTTGTCGCTCCAGACCGGGTGCAGTTTTATGACAACGAAGCAACAGTAGATTTGAAGAATATTCAAACTGCTTTATTAAACCGACAAAGACCGACAAGATGAAAACGATAACACTGAATTTCAAACGTAACGAATTACTCTACGACATCAAAAACCTCGCATTTGTCGAAGGCGATGTTATTCCTAACGGCACAGAGCCTAACCGTCACCTCACAAAGGATATAGGAGAAGATGGAAATATTGACCGGGTAACTCGCATCCTTGACCTTGTATTCGCTGAAGTCGTAGAAAGTTTATACGCTTACACGAAGGCAAACGTAGAAGACGGGGCTATAAAGGATGATACATTTACCGAAACGGAAACATACACATTATATATGAATGTGGACGACTCTTTCTCTGACACTTCGGCAGAATACCTGGAAAAGTTAATCCACGAACTTCTGGTAGCAAGAGCCATCGGGGAGTGGCTGTCTATAACCAACCCTACAGCTTCAGAAAAATGGTACATGAAGTCCACTGATGTTCTTGCGAAAATTCATTCTACAAGTCAGAAGAAAAGCGGACGTTCGAGATTAAAACTACACCCTTGGTAAATAAATTAGAAGTGATATGAATAGTGATTTTCTGCCCGAACAGTTAAGGGCTTTCGGCACGCTCCTTGTGAGTACAGTGGCTGCAATAG
>CAVJCD010000146.1:0-5352 GCA_963648005.1 Tannerellaceae bacterium
CATTACGACTACACGTCCTTTGTCGGTCAACAAAACATAGGAATTGCCGATGGTATTTATCTGTGACGGTATCTGCCATAAAGTAAAGCCCGCTCCTGATTTGAGAGCTGCCACTGTTTCTTTCCTGACTTTTGCAGCTGCTTCGGATGCCACACCGGCAGTTGCAAATGTAGCCCCGGCCAAAGCTATACGTTTCAAAAAGCCACGTCTTTCCATCTGCTACTAATTTTTCAAGAATTTTGTAGAATGAGGCCGTCCGGCAAATTGCCAGCTAATGATATAGGTGCCATTAGGCTTTCCGCCCATATCAAAATCTTCGTCCCCGCGGAACGTTCCTACACAAACACCTTTCAAGTCATATACGTATGCCTTGAACACCAAGTCGGACAGATTCTCGGAGTTAAAGTGGAGTTTTCCACTTTCGGGAGAATAGGTCAAAGTATAGTCAATCCGTTCTTCCATACGGTTAATACCATCCGGTATTACAGGTTTCGGGCAAGGTGTCAGTTGCCAAATACGTCCTTCATTGGTAGCATCCAGTTTGCTCGATTTATAGCCGTAAATGGCATTTCCGTCAAGAGCCACCCCGTTGTAGTTGGTCATACAGTTGTTTGTCTGCACATTGACCAGATTGTAATATTTGATTTGTCGCGAAATGAATTCCCACAACTGGCTTTTATCGTTTTCATCCGGTGTACGCAAAACAATGTTGGTACGCGTACTGGTTGCTCCCTCATCAGCCAATGCTTTTCCTGCCCGCACGTTGACCAGCATATAATAATCGCCAACAGGACGTATCTCCCACAGCTGTGCCAACTGTGTCTCATCCACTCGTCTCAAACAGGCTGCCGATGTCTCGGAAGTAGTATCGGCTACCCCCACTAAAAAGTTATTCAATTTCTTATTGTAAATCCGGTAATAGTATCCGGAATTCCACTCGAAATCAAAAGGTGCACGGTCGCTGAACTGTTCTTCCAAATAGGCATTGTGTGCAACGATAAACTTCTTCAAATCTTCAACATATTCATCGTAAGAACCATAAAGATGTACTTCCAAATGGGTCTGGGCTGAAATGCTCCATCCAGCCCCTCCCTGCGACTTGTTTGCATAATTCAAGTTGATGGATTGGCGCATCATGTCAACGACAGAATCAGCATAAGCAATCATCAACGTATCCAACCGGCCGTTCGCATAAAGCGAATGGTAGGCATTATACTGCGCTTTCTTCCACCATTTGTCGGTCTTCACACGGTCAAACCAATTCTTAAAATAAGAACTGCCGAAATCGATGTCTGCCATCAGCACACGTGTCACATCGCCACCGTTACCGCGACGGGTGTCATCGTTGAAGCCGAGGTCAAAATCCCAAACAGGACCCAGATAGAGTTTGTTGTCACGTTTCTGCTTGTAAAAATAGATACTCCAGAAAAGGTCTGTATTTGTACAGATTTCGTTCGTAAGATACCAGCCCATCGCAGTGGCCGAATCCAGATATTGCCGATAACCACGCTGTGGGTCATCATAGTTGGTACTTTGGAGAGCTTTCTCAAACTTTCCTACATGATTCTTGATATAGTTGATTTGACGTGTGTTAATCACGTCCGGCTCCGGGCTGTGAACTCTGATATTATTCCCGTAAACAGGTGAATTGAAATAAGTCTCACCTGAATCGGTATTACCGTCCACCTCACAAAAATAACCGCCGGATATGTCAGTCGCCACACTCGTTACAGGCTCATCCTGCTCATCTATCTCCACACGATTCTTATGCACCTGCACCTGGTCGGAAATCTGATAGTTGCCCTTCAATTCTCCATTGATATACAAGTCCACATAACGGGTTGCAGGCGTAAAGGGCATCCTCAACAAACTGCTCACATAATTGGCCAAGCCGTTGCGGAACAACAATTTCTCTCCGCCGTTCGACAGCAATGTCCAACTTTTGGCCTTGGCATAAGGTTTGCCGAGAAGACGGGTTTTTTTAGGAAACTTGATGCGGTAGGGTTTCTTGGCAAACCCCCATGAAGCATTACCACGCCCGCGGATACTTACTGAGTCAAACTTCACGACCCCCGTATCGGATACAAGAACGATACGGCATAATTTATAGTTGTTTTTATCCGTAATACCTTTTTTGTCGAAAGTTTCAATATACATTGTCTGTATATTTGTCAATTGCTTATAATAAGTCTGGTTGAACACCGACCCCTTTACACCCAAAGTGACAAGCAATCCTAAAGCTGTTATCCAATTCACCAGTTTCATAAACCCGTGCTACTAATCTGTTTTATGCGTTATACGTTTCCTTAATATCTATGTTTTCAGAAAAACAAGTGCAGCCGTGCTTTTCATCGTGCCAAGACAAAAGTACAAACCCCTACACTCCGTTTTAGCTTGCAAAGATAAGAAATTAATGGCTTGTTCAACTTGTATCGTCAAAAAAAATGAATGTTCACCTTACATTTTGCCGAAACAATACAGAAATGATTACCCAGTTAGGACGCAAGTTCAACATAGAACTGCAATTTTCGGTGTTGGGTATAGCCTAAATAATCTATACCTGAAAACACCGAGGGGTTAGGGGGCGAGCAGCCCCCTAAGAAAAGTATATCAACAAGCAATGCATAAAAACAAAAAGGGAGACAAAAGTCTCCCGAAGATTAATTAATTTTGCATTGTGAAGTACAAACAATTAACCCGAGAGCAAAGGTACACAATTTCTGTGTTACTACAAAACGGAACGACGCAAAAAGCGATCGCCGAGTCTATAAATGTGAGTTGCGCCACTATTTCTCGTGAATTGAGGCGCAATAGTGGTAAGAATGGCCGTTACAACTGGGAGACGGCGCAAGCGAATGCAACGTACAAAAAACGGCGTAAGCCTGGCAACCATCGCATCAAAGAGTCTATTGTGAACGAAGCCAAGGAGAAGCTTACTACAGAGCAATGGTCCCCCAAGCAGATTTCAGGTTGGCTCGCCAACGATGGCAAGCACATCTCGCACGAGACTATCTATCGCATAATACGCAAAGACAAGAAGTTAGGCGGAGACCTCTACAAAAACTGCAGACATCGTCTGAAACACAGAGCAAGACCTGTTGGTGGCGCAAAGCGCAATACCATTCCAAACAGGACTGGCATTTCGGAAAGGCCAAAAGCGGCTAATGGTACGCGCTTTGGAGATTGGGAGATGGATACCATTGTAGGCAAGGGAAACCATGGAGCAATTGTCACTTTGGTAGAAAGAAGCACTGGTCTGTTGCTTATGAGAAAACTCAACGGAGGTAAACGCCCTAAAGAGTTGGCTCGAACTGTCATACACCTCCTAAAACCATACAAGGACTATGTAAAGACGATAACAACAGACAACGGAACAGAGTTTGCATGCCATGAAATGATAAGCAAAAGTATTGGTACCAAGATATACTTTGCAGACCCATATTCATCGTGGCAGAAAGGAGCAATTGAAAATGTCAACGGACTCATTAGGCAGTATATCCCAAAATCTACGGAGTTTGCTACCATGAGCCATCAAAAAGTTACAAACTATATGAAGAAGATTAACACACGCCCAAGGGAAAGATTAAATTTCCGTACACCACGAGAGTGCTTTATAGAAAAGATTTCATAAATTTGCACTTGCTTGTTGAATTCACGGGATAACAACCCATGTTGTATACGTTAAAAGTGGACATCACAAAACATTAGGATTTGATGACTATGCAGCTGCAATCAATTGAAACGACAATTTCCACGGAGAATATGTCAACAGGCACATCCTCCCGGCTCCTTTTGCAAGGGTAGTTCTAAAAATTACCGCCCCAAACTGCCATTTTTTGCCTTTTCACCGCAAGAAATGAAGCCTTACATTGCAAAAAAGCATCTGTGGAAGACTTTATTCAGAATTTAATCTGTAATATTGGGCGCAAAATATATAAATGTTCTGATACAAACATAATTTGAGACTCACAATGGAAAAGAAAAGAGAGAAGCTTTTTTCTGAGTTTTCACCTGTCAGCCGTCAGGAGTGGTTGGATAAAATCACGATTGACCTTAAAGGTGCAGACTTCAACAAGAAGCTAGTTTGGCGGACAAACGAAGGTTTCCAAGTCCAGCCGTTCTACATGCGGGAAGATGTGGAGAACTTTCCGACAATGAACGCCCTGCCAGGGAAATATCCTTTTGTTCGTGGCAACAAGACCAATGACAACAATTGGTATGTACGCCAAAACGTAAAATGTGGTGATGCCAAGGAAACGAATGCCAAGATAATTGACATTCTGAACCGGGGAATTGATTCTCTGGGGCTGGAAATTCCGGGCGAAAACGTCTGCGGCGAATATTTGGACACTCTGTTGGAAGGGGTAATACCCGAAGCCATCGAGCTAAACTTCACGACCTGTCCCTGTGCTGCTCTACAACTGACTAAAGAGGTGATTGCATACTTCGAACGCAAAGGAGCAGACAAAGACAAGGTACATGGCAGCATTGAGTTCGACCCTATCGGGAAGATGCTGCAGAAAGGCAAAGACCTGACTGCAAAGTTGGCCGATGCAAAGGATATGGTTGCCCTTGTCAAGGACTACCCCCACATCACTTGCTTGACAGTGGGTTCGCTGTCCCTGCAAAATGCCGGAGCATTCTGTTATCAGGAAAGCGGATATGCATTGGCATGGGGTAACGAATACATGAACCTGCTGACAGAAGCCGGCGTCTCCGCATGCGAAGCTGCACGGCGTCTCCGCTTCAGTATGGGTGTAGGCGGAAACTACTTCATGGAAATGGCCAAATTCAGGGCTTTCCGTATGCTTTGGGCAAAAATTGTCAAGGAATATGACGTTCCTGAAGAGGAATGCTACACCTACATCATGGCTACCACGTCTGAATACAACAAGACCCTTTATGACAGTTATGTAAACCTTCTCCGCACCCAGACAGAAGCCATGAGTTCGGCTTTGGCAGGAGTAGAATCAATGGTTGTGACACCATTCGACACCCCGTATGAAGCACCTACAGACTTCAGCGAAAGACTGGCACGCAATCAGCAGCTCATGCTGAAAGAGGAAAACCATTTCAGTAAGATTGTAGATGTGGCTGCCGGTTCTTATTACATCGAAGAACTGACCCGTTCGTTGGCCAACGAAGCCTGGAAGCTATTCCTGAACATCGAACAGGAAGGCGGTTTCTTGAAAGCAGCAACAGCAGGAACGGTACAGAATGCCGTCAATGCCACCAATGATGACCGTCACAAAAAGGCCGCCCAACGTCGTGAATTCATTCTCGGCTCCAACCAATTCCCGAATTTCAACGAGACGAGTGAAGGCAAAACGCCCGTGGCCTGCACCTGCAAAT
>CAVJCD010000146.1:5362-6171 GCA_963648005.1 Tannerellaceae bacterium
CAACCAGACACGCCTGTCCAGCGAATTCGAACAGCTGCGCCTGCAAACGGAAAAGGCAGAGAAGCGTCCTATCGCTTTCATGCTGACCATCGGCGACTTGAAATGGCGTCAGGCACGTGCACAGTTCAGCTGCAACTTCCTGGCATCCGCCGGCTACAAAGTCATGGACAACCTCGGTTTCAAAACCGTTGAAGAAGGTGTTGAAGCTGCCATGAAAGCTGATGCCGACATCGTTGTGCTCTGTTCAAGCGATGACGAATATGCCGAACTGGCCATACCGGCCTTCAAAGCTCTTGACGGCAAAGCTATCTTTGTGGTAGCAGGAGCACCCGCTTGCAGTGAAGAGCTGAAAGCAGCAGGGATAGAATACTTCATCCATGTGCGCGTAAACCAACTGGAAACACTCAAAGAACTGAACGCTAAATTGGGAATCTGATGAGAAAGAGTTTTGATAAAATCGATATAAATTCCGTTCCCGCACAAGAGAACGGCAGGCAATGGCAGAAAGAAGAAAATATCACTGCCGACTGGCGTACACCGGAACAAATAAACATACAGCCGGTATATACACGCGAAGATATGGAGAATATGGAACATCTGGACTACTCTGCCGGCCTTCCGCCTTATCTGCGTGGCCCCTACTCCATGATGTACCCCTTCCGTCCGTGGACCATCCGCCAGTATGCGGGTTTCTCTACAGCTGAAGAGAGCAATGCCTTTTACCGGCGCAATCTGGCAAGCGGGCAGAAAGGTCTGTCCGTAGCTTTTGACCTTCCGACCCACCGCGGTTACGACCCCGACAATGAACG
>CAVJCD010000147.1:0-6150 GCA_963648005.1 Tannerellaceae bacterium
GCGGAAGACCCCGGTAGCAAACCAGTACATAGCCTCTTGGTGTGTCGCCGGGGAGGGTCAGCGTTTCTTTCCTGAGATATCTTATGGCGTCTTCCCAAGAGACATCCACGCGGGGGAAAGCCGAGGTGTTGAGCGAGGTGCTTAGCGCCAGGGCGGGAGAGGGGACGACGTCTTTCCCCTTCAGTTCGCCGAGGCAGATGCCTGAGGATATGATGCGCAGCCGCGACGAAAGGGTTTGCCACGTGTCGTAATGCATGGAGGGAATGGCTTGCAGGGTTGTGCCTCCGGATATCTCAAAGCGGAAGTCCCCGGGGTTTTCTATCCATTCGTTTACAATGGGAGGAACGGCGGATGGTTTGCTCTTCCCCTTCTTGTCTTTCCCCTTCATCCGAGGCTCTTCCACTTCGCCGGGGGCTTTCCTCAATACGGCGAGGAAGAACCCTTCGCCCCGCGTCTTGTGGGGGAGGAAACGGTAGACGGGGTTGTCGAAATGCAGAGGTCCCGTCACTTGCCATTCCTCCTTGACGGGGATGGCGAGCACCTCTGCCCCCAGTTTCTCTTGTATATAACGGATGTTGTCCTCGTTCTCTTCGGTGTTGTAGGTGCAAGTGCTGTAGACAAGCAGTCCCCCCGGCTTGAGTGCCTCCCAAATGTCGTGGATGATGCGGCGCTGGCGTGCGGCACAAAGCTCCACGTTTGCCACGCTCCATTCCCCTATGCTGTCGGCATCCTTGCGAAACATGCCTTCGCCCGAGCAGGGTACGTCGGTTAGGATGACGTCGAACATATGCCTCAGATGACCTATCTCCCCGGGGTCGTTGTTTGTGACGATGGAGTTGGGGTTGCCCCATTTCGTGAGGTTTTCTGCCAGGATGTTGCTGCGGCTGCGGATAACCTCGTTGCTCACCAACAAGCTCCCCTGGGGAAGGAGGCTCAAAAGATGTGTTGATTTGCCGCCGGGAGCTGCGCATAGGTCAAGGCACCTCACCGGTCCATCCACGAAACTGCGGATGGCCTGCTCCAAGAACATCGAGGATGCCTCCTGCACGTAATAGCCTCCGGCATGAAACAAGGGGTCGAATGTGAACGACGGACGTTCCCCGAGGTAGAACCCCGTGCTGCACCAGGCAACGGAATCCTCCGCGCGGGCATTACCCATCTTCTGAGGGTTGATGCGGATGCTTACGGGGGAATCGGTGTTCAATGCTGCCTCCAAGAGGTTGTATTCTTCGCCCAGAAGGGCATGTGTGCGGGCGGCAAAATCTGCGGGAAGGGTCATTCGTGTTCGGTTTGTTTATGGCAAAAGTACTAACTTTGCCGCAAAACAAGAGTATATGCAAGCATCGCTTTTCCTTATTCCGGTCACCTTGGGCGACACCGAGCACAAAAGGGTCTTGCCGGAATATAACCGCGAGATAATCCTTCAGATAAAACATTTCATTGTTGAGAACGTACGCTCTGCCCGCCGTTTCTTGAAGAAGACGGAGCCCTCAATCGTGATAGACGAGCTGACGTTCTACGAGCTGAACAAGCACACCTCCATGGAGGATGTGGCAGGCTATCTTGCTCCCCTTTCGCGGGGCGAGCATGTGGGGGTTATCTCGGAGGCGGGCTGCCCTGCCATTGCCGACCCGGGGGCAGATGTGGTGGCTATTGCGCAGCGGAGGAACTTCCCGGTGGTGCCCTTGGTGGGGCCCTCCTCAATCCTTCTCTCGCTCATGGCCTCCGGCTTCAACGGTCAGAGCTTTGCCTTCCACGGCTATCTCCCGATAGAAGCCTCGGAGCGCACTGCCACAATCAAACGCCTGGAGGGACGCATCTATGCAGAGAACCAGACGCAGATTTTCATTGAGACACCCTATAGGGGCAACAAGCTGGTGGAGGAGCTGATTCGCACCTGTAGGGCATCCACCAAGCTGTGTATTGCCTCTGATATCACCTGCGAAGACGAGTATATCCACACACGCCCCGTGAAAGAGTGGGCGGGGAAGGTGCCCGACTTGAGCAAGAAGCCTACAATATTCCTAATCTATAAATAAACGCTTATGGCAGCATACAAGGCACACGAGACAGCGGTGATTGACCCCGGCTGTGTGATTGGCGACGACACCCGTATCTGGCATTTCTCGCATATCATGACGGGCTCCACGATTGGCAGGGGGTGCAACATCGGGCAGAACGTTGTTATATCCCCGGGGGTTGTGTTGGGGGATAACGTGAAGGTGCAAAACAATGTGTCGGTGTATACGGGAGTGACCTGCGGGGACGATGTGTTCTTGGGACCGAGCTGTGTGTTCACCAACGTGGTGAATCCGCGTAGTGCCGTCCCGAGGAAAGACAAATACGAGCCGACGCATGTGGGCAGGGGTGCAACCATAGGTGCCAATGCCACCATTGTGTGCGGACATACCATAGGCGAGTATGCCTTGATTGGTGCAGGGGCTGTTGTGACCCGCGATGTTGCGCCGTATGCTTTGGTTGTGGGCAATCCTTCGAGGCAGACAGGCTGGGTGAGCGAGTATGGCCACCGGCTGGAATTCGACGGCGGCGGCATTGCCATATGCCCCGAGAGCGGAGAAAAGTATCGTTTGGAAGACGGCAAGGTAACGCGCATCGCCTGAAAGAAACATCAAAAGGGAGGGGCGGACATAAGATACATCCGCGACCTCCCTTTCTCTATACACGTGTGTGTGTGCTTCTTCTTAGCAAGCCTTCAGACTCATGTCGAGGCTCTTCACCGAGTGGGTCAGTGCACCGACGGAGATGAAGTCGACGCCGCATTCGGCATAGCTCCGCAGCGTGCTGAACGTGATGCCTCCCGAGGATTCTGTCTCGTAGCGTCCGTTAATCATCTCAACAGCCTTACGGGTGTCTTCGGTGTTGAAGTTGTCGAGCATGATGCGGTCGATGCCGCCAACCTCCAGAGCTTGGCGGAGTTCGTCGAAGTTGCGTACCTCAATCTCAATCTTCAGGTTCTTGCCTTTTTCTTTCAGGTAGTTTTGTGCGCGTGTGATAGCCTGACGGATGCCGCCGGCAAAGTCCACGTGGTTATCTTTCAAAAGTATCATGTCGAACAACCCAATCCTGTGGTTCACGCCGCCACCGATTTTGACGGCTTCTTTCTCCATCATACGCATGCCGGGGGTTGTCTTGCGGGTATCCAGCACGCGGGTCTTTGTGCCCTCAAGGGCTTTCACGTATTTGCGTGTTGTTGTTGCTATGCCGCTCATGCGCTGCATGACGTTTAGCACCAGGCGTTCGGTCTGCAATAGGGAGCGTGTCTTGCCTTCCACAATGAAAGCCACGTCGCCTTTCTTCACTTCTGCGCCGTCGCGGATGAAGACCTCCATTCTAAGCTCCGGGTCGAAATAGCGGAAGATACGTTCAGCCATATCCACACCTGCCAGCACTCCGTCTTCCTTGACTATCAGCCGGCTCTTCCCCATGGCTGTTTCGGGGATGCAGCATAAGGTTGTATGGTCGCCGTCGCCGATATCTTCGGCAAACGCCAGTTTGATTAAGTCGTCGATTAAATTATCCATTTCTGTTGTTCTAATCTACGCTGCAAAGGTATATGTTTTTTACATAAATTAGCAGCCTCAAAAAGATAAAGACTCATGAAAATATCTCTGGTTGTAATAGGCAAGACCGATGCCGGCTATCTCATAGAGGCGATAGAGGAATACAAGAGCCGTCTCACGCATTATATCCCCTTCGAGATGGAGGTCATCCCCGATGTGAAGAACGCGAAGAATCTCTCCGAGGCGCAGCAGAAGGAGAAGGAGGGGGAAATGATATTGAAGACCCTGCAGCCCGGTGACTACCTTGTGTTGCTCGATGACAAGGGGAAGGAATATACCTCCATGCAGTTTTCCGCCTATCTGGAGAAGAAGATGCACTCCGTGCCCAAGCGGCTGGTGTTTGTGGTGGGAGGACCTTATGGCTTCAGCGAGGCTGTCTACGGGGCTGCGTCGGAGAAAATCTCGCTTAGCAAGATGACCTTCTCGCATCAGATGGTACGGTTGATTTTCGTTGAGCAGATATACCGCGCGATGACCATCCTAAACCATGAGCCTTATCATCATGAATAACGGGGGCTGGGTGAGGCTTTACCCCCGTGTCTTTTGAAGCAACAGGAAATCCAATATTGTCATGGCAGCCATCGACTCCACTATGGGCACGGCACGCGGAAGAACGCAGGGGTCGTGCCGCCCGCGGGCTTTCAGGACGGTGTCGTTGCCATCCTTATCCACTGTCTCCTGTTCCATCAGAAGTGTGGCAACGGACTTGAAGGCAACGCGGAAATAGATATCCTGTCCGTTGGAGATGCCCCCCTGGATGCCTCCCGAGTGGTTGGTGCGGGTGTTGATGTGTCCGTTGTCGTTGAAGAATCTGTCGTTGCATTCCGAGCCGCGAAGCAGGGCGGCATCAAAGCCGTCGCCATACTCAAAGCCCTTGGCTGCATTTATCGTCAGCATGGCATGGCCCAAGGCAGCGTGCAGCTTGCCGAACACCGGCTCGCCGAGCCCCGCGGGAGTGCCTTTTATCACACAGGTGACGACGCCCCCGATGGTGTCGCCCCCGGCCTTCACCTCTTCGATGAGCTTCTCCATCTCGGCGGCTTTCTCTCTGTCGGGGCATCTCACGGCGTTGGTCTCCCTCAGGCTGAGGTCGTAGTCCTTATACGAGCCCTCCAGCTTGATGCTTCCCACCTGCGAGGTGTATGCCTCTATGCTTATGCCTTCGCGCGAGAGCACCAGCTTGGCAATGGCTCCGGCAACGCATCTTGAGATTGTCTCCCGGGCCGACGACCTTCCCCCGCCGCGAGGGTCGCGGATGCCGTACTTCATCTGATAGGTGTAGTCGGCATGCGAGGGACGGTAGAGGTCCTTCATCCCGTCGTAGTCCCGGGAGTGTTGGTTCTTGTTCCACACAATGAAACCTATCGGCGTCCCGGTGGTGAGGCCCTCGTATACTCCGGAGAGAAACTGCACCTCGTCGTCTTCCTTCCTCGCTGTGGTAAGATGTGACTGTCCGGGCTTGCGTCTGTTGAGTTCCTTTTGGATGAAATCCATGTCCAGAGGGATGCCTGCCGGGCATCCGTCGATGACGCCACCTATGCCTGCGCCGTGCGACTCGCCGAAGGATGTAAGCCTGTATATGTTGCCGAAAGTATTCATGTGTCAAAGGGTAATTGTCAGTGGCAGCTGCCGCATCCGCAGCCGTCTTCGTGATGATGGTCGCCGCAATCGCCTCCACAGCTTTCGCATCCGCATCCGCAGGCAGGAGCCGTGAGGGCTGCTATCTCTTCTGCTGTTGGCTCGTGAACATCTATCACCTTGCCCTTGAAGTGGAGCGTCTCGCCTGCCAGGGGGTGGTTGAAGTCCATCACAACCACATCGTCTTTCACCTCCAGCACCGACCCGTTCACGTGGTTGCCGTTGGAATCCATCATGGGGATGGTGTTGCCTTCTATGATGGTTGTCTCGTCGAACTTGCCGTCTATCTCAAAGATGCTTTTCGGGAGGTCCAACACGTGCTCTTCCACATATTCGCCGTAGGCATCCTTGGGCTCGATGGTAAACTCAAACTCCGCGCCCTCTTCCAGGCCCTTCAGTCCGTTTTCGAAAGCCGGAATCATTGCGCCTGTACCGAAGATAAACTTCAAGGGGTTCTCGGGCACTGCTCTTTCCATCAACTCGCGTTCTTCGCCTTCTCCCACGTTTAAGTCGTATGTGACTGCTACGAATTTATTTGCTGCAATTCTCATTGTGTTTATTGTATTTGTGATGTTAAAAACGTGAGCAAAACTACACATAATTTCCGACATGCCTCCCACACCCGCCCCCTAAAAACACCGCCGCGCATGAAGACTCCGTTTTGCCGCGAGGCAGCGGGAAGGGAAAGAACAGTGTTTCCAGGCAGCCGCGAATCGGCGGGAAGGGAAAGAACAGTGTTTCTTGCCTGCCGCGGGTTGGCGGGAAGGGAAAGAACAGTGTTTCTAGCTTGCCGCGGGTTGGCGGGAAGGGAAAGTACAGTGTTTCCGGCTTGCCGCGAGTTGGCGGGAAGGGAAAGTACAGTGTTTCTTGCTTGCCGCGAGTTGGCGGGAAAGAAAAGTATGGTGTTTCCGGCTTGCCGCGAGTTGGCGGG
>CAVJCD010000148.1:0-6098 GCA_963648005.1 Tannerellaceae bacterium
CCCTGTCATCGCGGATATCCTGATAGTTGACGGCAAGGTCCTTCTTGGCTGTCTTCTCGTCCGCTGTGTAGCGGGTATTGAGAATCTCCCAACCGGCAGGGAATATTTCCGTCAACACGAGGTTGTTCACATCCCTTGCAGAGGGGTTCTTCACCGTGACAAGGGCTACAAAGTTGGTTCCCCCGGCAAGGGAAGCAACATCTATCGCGTGGCCGCCGTGGTCGGTGTAGCGCACCGACATCGTGAGCCCGCTGGCGTAGGGCTTCTCTTGACCTCGCGAGGGAATGCCCTCGGTAAGTATCCTTGCAAAGAGGGTCGACGAACCGGTGTTCTCAATCCTGAGCCGGGCAGAAGTGCCGGTATCCTTGAGCAGTACTCCGCTCCAAAGGTTCTTCGTTGTACTCCCCTCCAGCGTCTTTCCTCCTATGGTGTAGGCGAAAGACATCTCGCCATCCACCTTATATTTCTCCATATACCCGGACAAAGCCACAATGGAGAATGCTGTGGACTGCGTGCTCTGCCAATCGTCCGAGGCGAGGGACGAAGACACCTCCGAAGCAAGACTGGAGGCTTCGTCGCCATTTCCAAGGAGAGTCAGCGTCATCAGCTTTATGGTCGTATCGCGAAGGTCGCTGCCAAAGGTCAGGTCGTTGTCGTCATGCGCCGAAGCCACGTCCGCTGTCTTCCTTATCAGCTCCTTTGCCACGTCCGTTCTGCCCACCAAAGCATAAGCCGAGGCAAGCAGCCAGCGACTTGTCACAGCAAGCGAGGGGCTCTCTTTCATGCGGTTCATTGCCCCCACTTCGGGCTGGGAGCCGAGGGCCAACACATACAGTCGATAAGCCTCCGTCATCTCTTCCGAGCGGGCAGAAGGCGAATCCTTAGGTTTCCAGTCGCGTGCCACGCGACGCAAATTGCTCAGTGCGTTACGCTTCATCTCCGAGGGCACGAGGTAGCCTTTCGCCTCTGCCGAGAGCATGAAGTGAGCGGCGTAGACTGTGCCCCATCCGCTACTGCTTGTGCCACCTGGCCAATAGGCAAATGCCCCGTCCACCGTCTGATAAGAGCGAAGAGAGCTTATGGCTGTCCTCACCGCCTCTTCCGTAGCGAGGCGTTGTTGCTCCGCGAGGTCGCTATACCCTCCCACATAGAGTTGCGGGAAGCCCTTCGAGACGGTTTGCTCAAGGCATCCGTGAGGGTAGTCCATGAGATATGCCAGGCGGGATGTCAGGTTAAGAGGCGACACGTTGGACATCTCAAGCTTCAGGGTATTGGTGCCCGCCATGCCCGGCAGCTTCACGTCTCCTTCCCACGACCGCCCTGCCTCGAGGGTGACGGGGATAGTCTTCATCTGCCGGTGGCTGACGGAGCGAATCACCATCTCTGTAGTGTAGAGAGAGGTCTCGCCCTTGCCCTCGGCTTTGAGGGTGACCTTGCCTACGCCCGGACGGTCCTTCACCTTGATGCGAAACATGGCTTGCTTGTCGTCTTTCTTTGTAAACTGAAGCTGCGCTGTGGTTGCGCCCATAACCTCCATATTGTCGGAACAGCTTATCGACACCGCTACATTGCCCACTCCGTTCTCGGTGGCAAAGACAGTGGCAGGGACCGCCATCTCCTCTCCCACACCAATAACGCGCGGCAGAGAGCCCAACAGCATCACCGGCTTGCGCACCACGACGCTCTTCTCGGCGCTACCATATGCCTCGCCGTTGCCTGCCACCACCATGACACGTACACGTCCGTTGTAGCTCGGCATCCTGTAACGGTGGCGCTGCGCCCCCTCGCCTTTCTTCAAGAGGAAAGGACCGTCGAACCGCACCACCGGCTTGAAACGGTTCACTATGGCCTTGGGACCTTTGTTGAGGGCATCGTCGCCTCCGATACTAAACAGCTGTTCGATGCGCCCGCCGTAGGTGCCCACCACGTAGTTATACATATCCCAGGTGTTCACGCCCAATGCCTCGCGGGCATTGAAGGTCTGCCATGGCTCGGGCGTGGCGAAATGGGTGAGGTCGAGCAACCCTTCGTCAACAATAGCCAGCGTATATGCCATCTCGCGATTGTTTTTCTCCGAGACAACCACCTCGTATTCTGCCTCCGGCTTAATCTCGCCGGGCATACTTATCTCGGGATGCAAGTGACTCTCGGGAGATGTCACCGTGAAGGGAACAATGCCATACATGCGTATTGGCAAGTCGTTTTGCATCACCCCGTGGGGCTGCAGAAGAGTGATATGCACATAGGCATTGGGTTGCATCTCCTCCGTTACATCCACCTTGATTGTTGTCTGCTTGTCCTCGCAAGGATATTCTGCCACCGACAGCACCCTCGTGCCGTTCTCTATGCTCACTACGGCACGGCTCCCCGAAGCGGAGGGGATGGTTATGACCATCTTCTCGCCCGGCTTGTATTCGTCTTTATCGGTCTTAAAGCTCAACATATTCGCCGCCTCGCTGCCGTCGGCATTACGCCGTCCCTCGTTATGCGGCCAGTCGAAATAGCTCATCACGCCCGTGGTATGCTTGCCATCCTTGTCTTTCACGTTGATGAAATAGGTGCCCCACTCATCGTCTGAAAACGAAAGGTTGAACGACCCACGGCCGTTATCACCGGTGCGGAGAGTGAACTGCTTCACCGGTTTCTTGTAGGTGTCGGACATGAAGTTGGCAAGGTTGCGGTTGTCGGCGTCCCACCACCAATACCAGTACACCCTATACACCTCCACCTCCAGCTCAGTGCCTGCCTGAGGGTTTCCTTGATAGTCCACCGAAGCCACTTCGTATCTATAGCTGCTTCCGGTGTTGAGTTGCTCGCGGGTATGTTGGGGCGACTTTATCCCTACATAACGCTTGTAGGGAGAGTATAGACGCCTTGTGGCATCCACGCTGAAGTTGCCCGACTCTTCGTAGGCACGGGTCACGAAGCCAGCCAACAGCATTCCCGGGGCTGCCGTACCAACGTCGAAGCTGCCCGTCACAGTGGCATTGCCCCCTTCGTCCGTCGTGCCCGAGATAAGCTTGCCGTTCTCGCCCAGGAACACCTTCGAGGGGTCGTCAAACAAAAAGCCCTTAAAGGCATTGAAGGTTGTTGTGGTTGGTACAAATGTTCCTTGGATATCATACTTGAGATTTCTTGCCGTTGCCCCCTGAAGCCATTCCACGTGCAGACGCCCGTCCAGCGGCTCACCCCTAAGAAGAGTCTTTTCCGGCATCCGCAGGTCTATCTTCAAGCGGTTGGGTTTGATGGACTCCACCCTCAGGCGCTTCGTAAAGGTGGCACTGCCTGCCTGCACCTTCACGTTCCATGCCCCCGTGGGAGCATCTGCCTCCGTGGGGAGGGCAAACGAATACACGCCCAACACTCCGCGCGTCTGTGTCTTCCTCAGGTATAGCTGCCCGAGAGGATTATACAGCTCCATCACCACCGGATGGCTCTTCGGCAACATATTAGCCCGGTCGTTGAGCATAAAACCGAGGAACAGCGTGTCGCCCGGACGCCACACGCCCCTATCGCCATAGATAAAACCCTTGATGCCTTTCTGCAATACCTCGCCCGACACGTCGAACGAACTCAACGACAATGCCTGGCCCTTGTCCACGCGCAGATACGAGCGTTGGTTGCCCTTGGAGGCTACGAGGAAGAAAGGCTTCCCGGTGGAGGGCTTCATCGTAACCCGTCCCTCACGGTCGGTTGCCCCGGAGAACAACAGTTGCCTCTGATAGTTGTATGCCGACACCTTCACCCCGCTCTCGGGAAGCGCACTGAGGAGGTTGTGCACCATCACCGTCATCTCGCCGTCCTCGCCCGCCTTAGCCATCAGGCCAAGGTCCGTAGCCAACACGTTCCGCCCCCTCACCTTGTCGTAATAGTAACTGTCCGAACAGGGGTTGTTCCTTTCCTTATAATTATACTTGCTCCAGTCAAGGTCGCCACCATTATAATAATAGTAGCCGCCCTCGTCAAAGCGCGCACTCTCTTCCTTAAACTTAATCTCGTCTTCAGCCATAATCTGCTCGCGCGACACCTTCGACGAATCGCCGCAGGGGTATACCGACAAGTCCTTGTTGAAGGAAAGCTCCACGCGATATACAGTCCCCGGCTCCGGCTCCATTAGTTTCTTCAAATCTATTGCATAGGTGTTCCACACCGAGAGGTCGCTGCCCTCCTCGTCCAGGAATATCGTCTTGCGCACCACCAAGCGCCCCGCGCGCATCAAGTCGGCTGTCCCCTCGAGGTTGTTCTCCTGGAGATACTGACCCATGTTCTGCTCCAATATCTTTATCACGCGCACCAGCACCCCGCGAAGATGAACGGCTTGGAACGGCACGCGAAGCTCCGAGGACTGCGGGATGACCACCCCCTGACCCACAAACTTAACATCCGGCAACGAGGTGTTTATATCCACCCCACGGACATCGTCTTCCTTCAACGTCAAGCCGCCCTTGCTGCGTATCTGCCCGGCAAGGTGCACCTTCTTCTTGCCCTCACACTGGGCATCGGGGTAGAGACGCAGACGGTTGCCCTCCACGCTCACTGTCTCCGAACCGTTGCCGGCAATAAACGCCAGCCCACGCATCTCCTGCGAAGCATCCAAGGCCTTGGTGAAGGTAACCTCCACATATCGCTCCGGCTCCGTCACCGAGCACACGTCGTAGACGGCAAAGTCGTTCATGTCGGGGATAGAGACGCCCAAAAGATCCTCTTCCTCCACTCCCAATTTATTGGTACCGACAGAAAGAACGAGTTCCCTCGCGCCGTCGCTCCCGGCTCTTACGTTGCGCAATGTCACGCCGTGCTTCTTGCCCCCGGGGTCGTGCTGCCACACGGCGTCCACCTCCTCCGACCAGCGCACAAGCTTCTCCACCGTCTCCGGCTCCTCGCCGTCAGGCGTCATCACCATACACGCCACGTCGTATCCGTTCTCGTTGTCCTTATTGATATCCAACCGCTCAAGGTTCGCCCTAAGAGCCAACGGGAGGGTGGTAAACCCAAAAGTAAACTCTTTCTCCTCTTCCGCCGCATCAAACCACTCGGACAAATCCACCGTCACCCTATACTTCGTGTCACGCTCCAAAGCCTTCTTGGGCTTGAACACTATCGTGCGGCTGTTCTCAAAAGAGAAACTCCCGTCCACCTTCGGCTTTATGCTGACAAGCTTATTCAACCTCTCGTCCTTTCTCTTGTCTTCCGCAATATCTTCGTTGAATATCAGATATACCGGCGCACTACGCGATATCGTTCCCGACGTAAATGCCTCCACATACGGGTTGAAAGGCACTTCCAAGGCATCCTTCTCGCCTCCCTTCGTGCCGCAGCCTGTAAGCAAGCCCAGCAAACAGCACAAACCCGCCGCCAACAATCCCATTATTTTTCTCTGTTTCATTCGTTGATTGATTTTTATGGTTGTTTTCTCTATGATTGCGCGCAAATGTATGATATTATAATCAGATGGCTACTTTCCTCCTCAAAAACAATCCGCACAAAACAAAAAGGCTACCCGGTTTTCATTATCTTTACCGCCGGGAAAGAAGAAAGTCAACTTTCTTCTTTCACCATTTTTGAAGGAGCAAAGAAAGTCAACTTTCTTCTTTCACTGTTTTTGAAGGAGCAAAGAAAGTCAACTTTCTTCTTTTACCATTTTTGAGGGAGACAAGAAAGTCAACTTTCTTCTTTCACCATTTTTGAGGGAGACAAGAAAGTCAACTTTCTTCTTTCACGAGATTAGGATAGATTGTTAATTTAAAATATCTTGAGCCATGGTAAACGAGATTGACGGAATCACTCTGACTGCTCTTAATAACGGAGCGCATTACAACTTTATTCAAGCTGTTCTTGATTGGGCGGATGAAAACGAGACAATAAAAGCCAAAATTCCATCCGACATCGCGGCGCTCAAGGCTGCCTTCAAGAAAGAAGGCGAATGCATACGGACAATGAAGAAAAGCGAGCTGACAAGACTCATCAGCGAGAACGACGAACTTCGCGACGGTAGCTACACCGGCTATAAAAGTGTCGTAAAGGGCATGCTCGCAATCCCCAACGGCGACATCAAAGAGGCGGCAGAAAGACTATGGGACCATCTCAAGCAATACAAC